>CANQCT010000006.1 GCA_947589835.1 uncultured Clostridia bacterium | reverse complement strand
AAAACATTGACAAAAAAATTAAGCTTGTTTCTAAGCCTATATTTGAAATTGGAAAAATCTTACTGTCAAACTACGGATCAATTCTGCTATTGAAGACGGTATAACATTTGCTATTGTTGAAGAGCACATTTCTGATAAGACAAAAGAATACCTTGAATCTCTTGGCTATAGAATTGAATATTATCTTAACATGACGTACATTTATTGGTAACCAGTCCATTGCCTAAAATGGACACAGCACTTTCTTGAAATAGAGGAGGTGCTGATTTTTTACGTGCTACATAAGCAATTGTCGAAATTTGTCGTACGATTTTTCTTGAAATACAAAACAAGTCATGCTATAATTTTTAAAAATGTTAATTTAAAAATCAATACAAATTTTATCAAATAGGTTTTTATCTTTAATTATCAAAAAAGAATTGACACATATTACAATACGTGTTAAAACATGCAATGTAAGGAGATTAATTATGAAAAAAGATTATTATATTTATCCTGCAATTTTTAATTACGAAAATGATGGAATTTCTATTTCTTTTCCTGACTTTCCGGGTTGTAATACATGTGGTGATAATGATGAAGAGGCCCTATATATGGCAAAAGATGCATTAGGTCTTTATATAGCCTGCAATGAAGAGAATAAAGAACTTCCAAATCCAACAAACTTAAATCAAATTCCGTTAAAAGAAAATGAGAGAGCAATTTTAATAGAGGTAAATATGCCTTTATTCAGAGATGCAATACAAACTATTGCAGTAAAAAAAACTCTTACAATTCCAAAATGGATAAATGATTTAGCTGAAAAAAATAAAGTTAATTTTTCAAGAGTTTTGCAAAGTGCATTAAAAGAACAGTTAGGAATTGAAAAAAGAAGTAAATTATAATTGACCAATAAAACATTTTATAGTATGATAAAGAAAACTTATGGAAAGAATATGTTTTTTTTTAACATATTATATGAGGAATTTAAAATGAGAATATTAACAGTAGGAGATATTGTAGGAGAAAATGGTTTAGATAAACTAAAACAAATACTTCCAAAACTAAAACAAGAAATGAAAATAGATTTTATAGTGGTAAATGCAGAAAACGTGTCAGGAGGAATGGGAATAACCATAAAATCGTGGAATGAACTACTAAAACTTCCAATAGACTGTTTTACAATGGGCAATCATACTTGGGCTAAAAAAGACATTTTCACATTTATTGATCATCCAAAACTAATAAGACCAGCTAATTATTCAAAAGGTGTTCAAGGAAAAGGCTTTAACATATATGAAAGCAGTAATAAAAAAGTAGCTGTTATTAATTTAATAGGCAGAACAGATATGGCTGTTCTTTCTGAAAATCCATTCACAGTAGCAAATGAAATTATATCTGAAATTAATGCAGATGTTATTATAGTAGATTTTCATGCAGAAGCAACTGCAGAAAAAATAGCTATGAAATATTTTTTAGATGGAAAAGTAAATATTTTAGTAGGTACACATACACATGTGCAAACTGCAGATGAAGAAATTACTGAAAAAGGAATGGGCTATATTACAGACTTAGGAATGACAGGCCCTAAAAAATCTGTTATAGGTATGGACCTAGAAGCTTCTATCAAAAGATTTTTAACATCACTTCCAGAAAGATATAAACTAGCAGATGGTGAATGTATATTCAACGCTTGTATGTTTGAATTAAATGACGAAAATTGTAAAACAGTGAATATTGAAAGACTTTACATTGAATAATTGACAAAAATTGTAAAAAATAAACGATAAAAATTTCCACTTTTTTCCAAAAACTACTAGACAAATTTTAAAATATGTATTATAACTATTATTGTTCGCGAAACAAAAAAATTTAAAATTATAGGAGGCAAAAATGGAAGTTTTAAAAATCTCATCAAAGTCAAATCCAAATTCAGTAGCAGGAGCAATTGCTGGTTTGGTAAAGGAATCAAATAAGGCAGAAATGCAAGCAATTGGAGCAGGAGCACTAAACCAAGCAGTAAAAGCTATTGCAATAGCAAGGGGGTTCGTAGCACCAGCTGGTGTGGACTTAGTATGTATACCAGCCTTTGCAGAAGTAGAGGTAGAAGGTGAAGACAGAACAGGAATTAAGTTGATTGTAGAAAGCAGAAAATAAACTGATTTTTCTATATTATCATTTAATATATGGGGCACAAGAATAGGGGGATTTCTATTTTTGTGCTTTTTTTGTAAATTTATGTATGAATGATTGCAAAAAGTAACAATATATTATATGATATCTAATTGTAAGGAATAATTAAAAAGTAACTATTATATGACATCTAATTACAAAGAATAACAATTATATAATATGTAATATATAATTGCAAAAAATAACTATTATATGATATCTAATTATAGAAAATAAGGAATGATAGCAATAATGAAAAATTTAATACCTAAAATAGTAATAACTGTTTTAATAGTTTTTATTATACTAGTAGCTATTTACTTTACTACTTTAAATAAAAGCTCGAAAAATGCTGAGCAAAATTTGCAAATTACTTATCAAACAGTAAATATGGTTACTAACATTAGATTTGGCATATCCGAATTTGATTCTGCTGATCCATATATTACTCAAAATAGAGAAATGATTTACATAGATAGCTTAATATTTGAACCACTGCTAAGTATTTCTCAAGATTACAATTTAACTGGGTGCTTAGCAAAAGAATGGTCAAAGGTAGATTCTAAAAGCTATGTAATTAAACTAAAAGAAAATGTAAAATGGTCTAATGGAGAAAATTTTACAGCTACTAATGTTAAAAATTCAATTGAAACAATTCAAAAAAATAAAACATCTATTTATTATGAAAATGTAAAAAATATTAAAACCATAGAAGTTATTGACACTAACACCATTCGCATAAATTTAAATAAAGAAATTCCATTTTTTGAGTATAACTTAATTTTTCCAATAGTTTTAACTAATAAAGAAAATATTATTGGAACAGGAAAATACAAAATTAGTAGCATTGGAGAAAAGAAAATAGAACTTACAAAAAACGAAACATGGCATGAAATAGAAAATGAAAATCCAAATATAAAAACTATTACTATTAATTTATATAAAACTATGGGTGAAGTATACAATGCTTTTAAGCTAGGTAGCATAGATTTTTTACACACTACAAATTCAAATGTAGAAGAATATATTGGAACAATGGGCTATGGAAAAGTTAAATATCCAAACAGAGAATATGATTATTTAGCTTTAAATTGCAAAGATACAATACTTAAAAATACTGAAGTAAGAAAGGCAATTAGCTTAGTAATAGATGTGGAAAAAATAGCAAATTCTATTTTAGAAAACAAAGCATATAAAGCATATTTTCCATTACAATCTAATAGCTACTTATTAAAAGATGTATCTATTTCTGATTATACTAATGCAGAAGAAGCTAAAAAAATATTAGAAGATAATCGGTTGGAAATATGAATATGGAATTTGGCAAAAGGAAATAGATGGAAGAACAAGAACAATAAATATTACACTTTCTGTTAGTAAAAATGATGAAAAAAGAGTAAAAGTGGCAGAAGAAATAAAAAAAGAATTAGAAGCAATTGGAATAAAAATTTCAATAGAAAAAGTTTCAGATACCAAGTATCAAAATTATTTAAAAAATAATAATTATGAAATGATTTTAACAGGAATAAATACTTCGCTTTCACCAGATTTAACAAGCTTTTTAGGCAAAAACAATTTAGCAAATTATGAAAATGAAGAAATAACTTATATACTAAAAGAGCTAAATAGCATTACAGACGAAAATCTTCAAAAAGAAAAATATGAAAAAATAATAGAAATATATAAAAAAGAGGTGCCATATATTGGGCTATATAGAAATCAAGATATTGTAGTATATAGTAATGATTTTAGGGGTGATGTTACACCTAATAATTATAGTTTGTATTATAATTTTTCTAATTGGTATAGGGAGTATTAGTTATATTTTACAAACTTTTATAATTACACAAACATTTATAATTGCACTACTGCTTGCATAGTACGAGTTTTTTTGTTTTTCAAATTGCCCGTTGCAGGGGCGAGCTCAAAGAAGTAAAGTCAGAACGGGACCTTTCAAAACTGCAAAAACTAGTACTATGCAAGCAATTAACTATAAAATAATTAAATATTAAAAAAATTAAAAAAACTCTTGACAATATTTTTAAATAAGATATAATAAACACAAACATACGTTTATATAAAAATAATAAATAAAAACTAAAATTAAAATAAACCAATAGGAGGAAAAAAACAATGAGTAATGAAAATTCAGAAAAAATGAAAGCATTAGAGGCAGCACTTGGTCAAATTGAAAAGCAATTTGGTAAAGGTTCTGTTATGAAATTAGGAGATTTTACAGCAATGAATGTGGAAGCAATTCCAACAGGAGCTTTAAGCTTAGATATTGCATTAGGAATAGGTGGTATTCCTAGAGGAAGAATTATAGAAATATTTGGACCAGAATCTTCTGGTAAAACTACAATAGCACTTCATATGATAGCAGAAGCACAAAAATCAGGTGGAGAAGCAGCATTTATAGATGCAGAGCATGCTTTAGATCCAGTATATGCGAAACACTTAGGAGTAGATATAGATAACTTAATTGTATCTCAACCCGATACAGGAGAGCAAGCTCTAGAAATAGCCGAAGCTTTAGTTAGAAGCGGAGCTTTAGATATAATTGTTGTAGACTCAGTAGCAGCTTTAACACCAAAAGCTGAAATAGATGGCGACATGGGCGATAGCCATGTTGGCTTACAAGCAAGATTAATGTCACAAGCTTTAAGAAAACTAGCAGGTGTAATTAATAAATCAAAATGCGTTATAGTATTCATTAACCAATTAAGAGAAAAAGTAGGAGTTATGTTTGGAAATCCAGAAACAACTCCAGGAGGTAGAGCACTAAAATTCTATGCTTCAGTTAGACTTGACATTAGAAGAATTGAAAGCATAAAACAAGATGGCGAAGTTATAGGTAACCGTACAAGAGTAAAAGTTGTTAAAAACAAAGTAGCTCCACCATTTAGAGAAGCAGAATTTGACATTATATATGGTAAAGGTGTATCAAAAGAAGGAAATATATTAGATATAGCAGTTAACTTAGATATAATTGAAAAAAGCGGTTCTTGGTTTAGCTATAATGGCGAAAGAATTGGACAAGGTAGAGAAAATGCAAAAGAATACTTAGTTCAAAATCCTAAAATAGCAGAAGAAGTAGAAAAGAAAATTAGAGAAAACTATGCAGCAGCATTTGAAAAGAGTTTAGGAGATGAAGAAACTGATTCAGAACAAGAAGTAGAACCAGAAGAAAATGAGGAATAAAAATCATAAGATTAATAAAATTGAACAAATTAAAATCAATTTTTAACATTAATATAAAAGCAAATAAAACATAAGAATGAGGAGAACAAAGCTAGCTAATGAAAACTTTTGAAGATTTTCTAAAAAAACATCCTGAAATAAAATACACAGAAGGTAACATAAATAATGCAAGTAGTAATAACCAAAAATCACATAAAAATATAAAACTAGAACAAGTTAATAATAAGCAAGAATACGAAAATATACAAGAATTTGACAAAGCGAAAACTAAAGTTTTAAAATATGTTTTGTATAAAAAAAGAACAGAGCAGGAAATAAAGCAAAAGTTCTCTTCAGAAATAAACGAAAATTTATTAGAAGACATTATACAAAACTTAAAAGAAAATGGATACATAAGTGACACTAATTATATACAAAGGGCAGTAAACGAATTTATAGCAATAAAAACTCTTTCAATTAAAGAAATATATATTAAACTATATGCAAAGGGTATTAGCAGTAATACTATTGATGAATACTTTAATGAAAATGAAGAAATGCTAGAACAATATGAAATATCCTGTGCTAAAAAAATAATTATAAAAAAGAGTTCTCAAATGGAAAAAGAAGAAATAGAAAACTATTTATACAAAAAAGGCTATAAATCAGAAAACATTAAAACTGCATTTGAAGAACTAGAAAACCAAACGGAGGAAATATAAAAAATGCCAAACTTACTAACATTAGAAACTAGCAAATATAAAGTAAAAATAGATAACTTTGAAGGACCATTAGACCTATTATGCTACTTAATAGACAAAAACAAAATAGATATTTGTGACATTAAAATTAGTGAAATTACAGATCAATACATTAGCTATTTAAATGAAATGGAAGAACTAAACCTAGAAATTGCTAGTGAATTTTTAGTAATGGCATCAACCCTTCTTTATTTAAAATCAAAAACCCTTCTTCCAAATGTAGTAGAAGAAGAAAAAGAACTTACAGAAGAAGAACTACTAAGAAGAATTATAGAATATAAAAAATACAAAGAAATAACACAAAAACTAAAAGAGATTATGATACAAAATGAAAAAAAAGTATTTAAAAATCCAGAAGTAATAGAACTTCCAAAACAGCAACTAGAAGAAAACTACACCAAAGAACAAATTTCTGAAATGTACAAAAGTTTAATAGAAAGAAACTCACAAAAAATAAATCAAAACGCACAAAATATACAAAAAATAGCAATTACAGATACCTACACCGTAGAAAGTAAAGTAAAAGTAATGTTTAAAGAATTAATTAGAAAAAAGAAATTCATTTTTAATAAGCTTTTCTCACTAAAAAAATGCAATAATCAAGAAGTAGTTACAGCATTTACAGGACTTTTAGAACTATCAAGAAGAAGCAAAGTAATAACAAATCAACAAGAACTTTTTGGAGATATTACAGTCGAAAAGGCTAAAAGAGTGTAAACTTTTAATAAAAATGTTTAAAATTTCAAAAAAATGGAAAAACTAATATCAAATAACTTCATACATAAAAGGAGGTTATAATGGTATTAGTTTTTATTTTATTCGCAATAATTTCATTTATATTAATTATACTATTTTTAATACTTGCCTCAACATTAAAAATAGAAATAAAAGATCTAAGTATAAGCAATATGGAAAGAAACTCAAACAATATGAAAGAAAATAAGAAAGACTTAAGCTTAAGCAATATGGAAAAAAAATTAAACAATATGAAAGAAAATAAAAAAGACTTAAGTTTAAACGATATGGAAAAAAATAAAAAAGGGCAAAAAGCAAGTTATGTTATAAAAATTTCACTTAACATATTTAACAATATAAAATGGTTATGGATTTCTTTAGATAGCAAAAAAGTAAAAAAATTAGTTTCTAAAATACCAGAAATAGACATTAAAAAAATCGAAAGCGACTTTACTTTAGAAGACATCAAAGTTTTAAAAAAATTATACCTAAACGTTTCTAAATTCAAATTATATGCAATACTTGGCCTAGAAAATCCAATAGCAACAGCATTTTTAGTGGCTATTTTATCATCTAGCATAAGTATAGCTATTCCACGTTTTATAAAAAAATGGAACAAAGAAAATTATGAATATAAAATTCAGCCAATATATAACAACCAAAATTTATACAAAATTAGATTAAACTGTATAATTGAACTAAAAATTGTACATATTATAAATGTAATATATATTTTAATAAAGAAAGGAAAGAGTGATAAAAATGAGCGAACAGCATCCCATAGAAAACCTTATGCTTACAGCAATGAATAGTATTGAAAATATGATAGACGTAAATACTATTATAGGAGAGCCAATTGAAACAAGCAATAATATTGTTATTATACCAATTTCAAAAGTAGGATTTGGCTTTGCAGCAGGTGGTAGTGAATTTAAAGGAGAAACAATAGATGAATATAGTAGAAAAGATAAAGAAGAGGAAATACAATACCGCTTGCCATTTGGAGGAGGAAGTGGAGCAGGTGTATCAATTTCTCCAGTGGCATTTTTAGTAGTTCAGCAAAATAATGTAAAACTACTTCCAGTAGAGCATTGTTCATGTATAGATAGACTATTAGATTATGTGCCAGATTTAATGGAAAAAATGAATAGCTATTTAAACAAAACAATGCAAAATAAAAAAGAAGAAAAGAAAGAAGAACTAAAAAGCAAAGAAAAAGCCAGAAAAGAATTTAAAGAAACTTTAGAAGATATTGCAGAAAATGCCAATAATACTATAATAGCAAAAACAAAACCAAAAAGAAATAAAATTCCAAGAGAACCGGAATATGACTATGAATATAACGAAGTAGAAGATGAAGACGATGACGAAGACTATGATGAATAAAAAAATAATAGAGTTTTATATTTTAAATCAAAATAATTAAAAAACTCTATTCTTTGAAAGATGCATATAAAACTATTTTGCATCTTTTTTTGTTGGTGGAAAATATTCTATAATATCCTCTATCTTATAATTTTAAATTCACTTCACCCCATTTATCCATGGTATCACCTCTAAAAAAATAATATCATAAAAGGTATCTCTTTTGTAATTAGCAATATACATAGTAGGTATAAACATACGATTTTTTAAAAAAATTAAAATTTTATTAAAAATATATTAATTATAAATATTATATGATATACTACCAATAAAGAAAGGGGAAAAGCAATGTTAAAATTAGAAAACGTATCAAAATTTTATTATAACAAAGGCATTATTGCATCAGGTTTTACAAAAGTAAACCTAGAACTAAAAATTGGAGAATTTGTTGTAATAACTGGTGAATCAGGAAGTGGAAAAAGCACACTTTTAAATGTAATATCTGGGTTAGATAGCTATGAAGAAGGCGAAATGTACATAAATGGCAAAGAAACAAGCCATTACACAGAAAAAGATTTTGAAGATTATAGAAGAAAATACATAGCAAACATATTTCAAAGTTTTAATTTAATTAATAGTTATACAGTTTATCAAAATGTAGAACTTGTATTATTGCTTAATGGATATAAAAAGCATGAAGTTAAGAAAAAAGTATTAGACATGATTGATAAAGTAGGACTTACAAAATTTAAAAATACAAAAGTATCTAAATTATCTGGTGGGCAAAAACAAAGAGTAGCAATAGCAAGAGCTATGGTAAAAGAAACTCCTATTATTGTTGCAGATGAGCCAACTGGAAATTTAGACTCTAAGTCTGCAAGTGAAATCATAGAAATATTAAAAAATATTGCAAAAGACAAGCTTGTTATAATTGTAACACACAATATAGAGCAAGTAGAACAATATGCAACAAGAATTATAAAAATGAATGATGGCAGAATAATTGAAAATACAGAAATAAAGAAAATAGAAAATGAACCTGAGGCAAAGAAAAGTATATATAACAATATAAGCATATTTAATAAATACAGGCTTGGAATTAGAAATACCTTTAATATAAAAACAAAATTCTTATTACTTTTTGCAGTATTTCTTTTTATGAGCACAGCCATTTTAGCAGAATATGCAAGCTTTCAAATGTCAGAAGTAGAAAGCTTAGACGAAGGCTATAGCCTAACCTTTAGAGACCTATCTGAAAATAGAATTTTAATTAATAAGAAAAGTAGAAAATCATTCACAAATGATGATTATGAAAAAATAAAGCAGTTATCTAATGTAGATTATATAGTTGAAGACGATATATTTTTAGATAGTGGAATAATGTTAACTAGAAACGAAATGAGCTTGTATGGAAATTTACTTAATATAGATACATTAAAAGGTAATATCGATGCAGGTAGAATGCCAAAAAGCGAAAATGAAATAGTTATAAAAATAAGAAAAGATTACTATGCTAAAGATAAAACAAATGAAATGCTAAATAAAACATTTTCAGTAATGAAATCTGCAGGAATAAATGGCTATACTAATGAAAAAACAAAAGATTTAGTAATTGTAGGAATGCAATATTATACTGATGAAGAAAAAAATACTTATGATATTAAAATTTATGCTAAGAAAAGCGTATTAGATGAATTAAGAGTAGATATAAATAAAAATTATAGTACGCTTAAGCTATTATTTAACGGCAAATATCAACAATATACAGTAGAGCCAAACGACAAAGTAAAAAAAGGAAAAGCAATAGTAGATAATGACTTTAAGTATGAATTTAAAAATTATGCAATATTAAATAAACCTGTAAAAGTGCAAGTTAGCAACATTTATTATAAAGATGAACTAAATTTAACTATATCTAATACATATAATGAATATAACTTTAAAAGACTAACAGGTCTTGAAAAATATGATAACAATAGATACAGAATATTTGTAAATACAGATGACTACAATTCACTTTATAACAAGCCATCTTACCAATCAAGCGTATTTGTAAAAGATGTAGATAATATAGAAGAAACAATTAGTCAGCTTGAAAACTTGGGCCTTACTGCTAAAAAAGTAACAGATTTTAAGGTAAGCGATTGGGGAGCATATTCTCAAGTAATAAAAATTATAAAAGTAGTTGTAACAATTGCTCTTATTATAGTACTATTCTTTATTTCTTATTTAATTATAAGAATAATATTGAAATCAAGAAACATATATTACACAACTTTAAGAATGCTTGGTGCTACATACAAAAATGTAAGAAGAATACTAGATATAGAGTTATTTACAAACTCAACAATTTCATATTTATTCTTAATGCTATTTATTTATTTGGTAAAAACAAATGTAATAGCACTAGAATACATAGCAAAACTTGTAAGCTTTTTAAGTATAAAAGAATATGTGCTTATGTATATAATACTAATTGTAATTTCAAGATTAATATCAATAAAATTTGCAAGAAAACTATTTAAAAATACAGCAATAAATACATACAATGAGGAGGTGTAATAATATGATAAAGTTGCAAAAAGTAAATAAATATTTTAATAGAAGAAGAAAAAATCAAATTCATATTATTAATAACACCTCATTAGAACTTCGGAAATACTGGTTTAGTTGCAATTTTAGGACAATCTGGTAGTGGAAAAACCACACTTTTAAATGCAATAGGTGGTCTAGATAAAGTAAATAGCGGAAAAATCTATATAAATGGCAAAAAAATAACAAAAAGAAGAACATACACAGTTGATAAAATAAGAAACTTAAATATTGGTTACATATTTCAAGATTATAAGCTAATAGAAAATATGTCTGTATTTGATAATATTGCAATTAGCTTAAGAATGATAGGTTTAAAAAATAAAAAAGAAATAACCAAAAGAGTTAACTATGTTTTAGAAGCAGTAAACATGTATAGGTATAGAAATAGACCAGCAGGAATGCTATCTGGCGGAGAAAAGCAAAGAGTAGCAATAGCAAGGGCAATTGTTAAAAATCCAAGCATTGTAATTGCAGATGAACCAACAGGAAACTTAGATAGCAAAAATTCATTAGAAATAATGAACATTATAAAAGCAATATCAAAAGAAAAGTTAGTGATACTTGTAACACATGAAGTTGACTTAGCTAAATTTTATGCAACAAGAGTAATAGAACTTCAAGATGGTAAAATTATAAATGATTATGAAAACACCTCAGAAGAATCTTTAGAATATAGGTTAGATAATAAAATATATTTAAAAGATTTTAAAGATATTAATAATTTTAAAAATAACAAAATTAACATTGATGTATATTCAGATAATGAAAATGCTAATATGAATGTTAAATTAGTATTTAAAAATAACGGCATATTTATACAAGCAGAAAATAAAAAAATTGAAGTAGTAGATGATAATTCTTCAATAGAATTTGTAAATGACCATTATAAAAAAATAGATAAAAGCATCTATGAAAAGTATAAATACAACATAGAAGAAATTGCAGATAATAAATATAAAGTAAAATACAGCTCTATATATGGAATTATGAAATCTATAAAAGTTGGATTTAATAGAATATTAAATTATTCTGTATTAAAAAAATTTTTACTTTTAGGCTTTTTAGCATCTAGTATGTTTGTAGTATATAGCGTATGTAATATTGCAGGTGCAACAGATATTAGAGAATCTGATTATATAACTATTGATAAAAATTATCTTTATGTAGATAGTGCAAAAGTAAATGTAAACGATTACTTAAAATATGAAAAACTAAAAAATGTAGATTATATACTACCTGGTGATACAAGTGTAAGCTTTAAAATAAAAATGGATACATATTATCAAGTAGCAAGAAATTCGTATGAACTTAGTGGTTCTTTAGTAGATATTAGCAAAATTAATGAAAGCTCTATAATAAGTGGAAGAATGCCTAAAAATGACTATGAAATAGTAATAGATAAAAAAGTAGTGGATAATATGCTTTCCGACCAGTTTTCAACATTTAAAGCTATGGGCATAAATTCAGCAGAAGATTTATTAAATAAAGTAGTTAATATAGACGAAATGAAGGACTTCACTATAGTAGGTATTGTAGATAAATTAAGCCCATCAATTTATGTAAAAAAGAATTTATTTATTAATATATTAAATAATATGAAACAAAGTGATTCGTTACTTGGATTTTATTTTGATGAAGATAATACGGATAAGGAAGCGGTAATTCAAGATTATACCTTATACTTAGATGATATAACCTTAACTAAGGGAAAACTTCCTAAAAATGACTATGAAATAATAGTAAACTCAATTAACTCAGAAGAAATGAAGCTAAATAAAACAATAGATGCAAAGGTAAATGGAAAAAGCTTAAAAGTAGTAGGATATTATGATAGTAAAACTAGTAAACAAGAATATTTAGCAAATAATAATACTGTAAAATATAACATTATTTCAAAAAATAACGGATTTACAATATATCCTAAAGATAAGCTTAGTGTAGTAAATGAATTTCAAAATAAATATAACTTAAATATTATAGATATATATGAAAGAGATAAACAAAACTACATACAAAGTAAGCATGATGAAATAGTTAGCAGTGTAATTTTTGCAGGAGTAATACTTGCAATATCTTTAATAGAAATTTATTTAATGATGAGATCTTCATTCTTATCTAGAATAAAAGAAGTAGGAGTGCTAAGAGCAATAGGCATAAAAAGAAAAGACATATACAGAATGTTTTTAGGAGAAACTATTGCAATAACAACAATAGCAAGTTTGCCCGGCATAGCACTTATGACATATATATTAAAACAAATTTCAAAAATTTCTTATGTTGATAGAATGTTTATTGTAAACTTTAAAACTGTTGCAATTTCAATACTTATAGTTTACTTGTTTAATATATTAGTTGGTTTATTACCACTATTTAAAGTAGTTAGAAAAACTCCAGCAAAAATTTTAGCAAGACATGATGTTGAATAAAAGAATGGTGTTTCCAGCCATAATGTGGAATTTAAAAATAGGGATTAGAGTTATAAGCTCTAATCCTTTTGTATTATATTCTGAAAAGTGAAAACCACTTAGCATAAACATATTCAATCATAGAAAAAGCACTAATCTTTTCAACAGACTTTTCAGCAACAATATTAACTTTGCCAATTTCCTCGCCATTTAAGGTATAAGTAATATTTCCTAAAATTTGATTTTGAGCAATAGGGCTAGAAACAATTTCAGGAATATCTATCACTTGCTGTATATTCTTATCTTGACCTTTTGTAATTAAAATTCCGCTATCTGTTTCTAAAATAGTATTTACTTTTGACTCAACGCCTTTATTAACAGCAATTTCTTTTACAAAATCACCTTTACTTGCAAGTTTTTTATACTCATAATTGCTAAAACCATAATCTAATAACTTTTGAGCTTCAGAAAAACGTACTTTAGTTGAAGGCGCTTTCATAACAACTGCAATTAAGCTTAAGTCATCACGAGTAGCACTTGCAGATAGGTTAAAAAGAGCAACAGAGGTTGAACCAGTTTTTAATCCAGTTGCACCTTTATAATTCCTAATCAATTTGTTTGTATTTACTAATTCTGATTTACCATCTCTTAAAGAATCCATCCAAATAGTAGTATATTTTGTAATATCTGGATGCTTTACTAAAAGCTCTCTAGACATTAAAGCAATATCATAAGCAGATGTTAAATGCCCATCTTCATCAATTCCATGACAGTTTTTAAATGTGGTATCATTCATACCAAGCTCTTTTGCTTTATCATTCATTTGTTTAACAAAAGCTTCTTCAGAGCCTGCCAAATATTCTGCCATAGCCATAGTGCAATCATTTGCAGAAACAACACAAATTGCTTTTAACATTTCGTCTACAGTTAATTCTTCTCTTACATCAAGCCAAATTTGAGAACCGCCCATATTACTAGCATTTTCAGAGCAAGGAATTTTATCTGTGTATGAAAGTCTTCCAGAATCAATAGCTTCCATAATTAGCAGAATAGTCATAACTTTTGTAACACTTGCAGGTCTTAACTTTTCGTGCATATTATGGTCATATAAAACATTTCCAGAATTCATTTCTATTAAAATAGCTCCACCGCACTGCAAGCCTAAATCTGTAATATTAGCAGAGGTTGTAACTGTATTGTTAGGATTATTATTTAAAGAAATTTCATTAGTAGCATTATTAGAAATTATATTGGCACTTGTAGTAGAAGTAGTATTATTTAAAGGCTCACTTTCAGGAGACCACACATAAACACTATCTGAAGCATAGCAAACATTGCAAAATGCATAATAAATGCTACAAAAAATGCATAAAAAAGCTAATAAAATGCAAACTATTTTTAATTGTATTTTGTTTTTTACAAACATAAATACCTCCCAAAATATAAATTAGTAAATTATATTTTGGAAAGGCATTTTTATGACATATTAGATAATAAAATTGCAAATATAAAAAATAAATTTTTAATTACGATAAATTTGAAAGTTTGAATTATACAGCTTAACTTTCATAAGAAAGTTTTACAATTTTAACATTAACTTTTTCTTCGGTAACATCAGAATATATTTTTATATCATATCCTGTATTATTTTTAAACTTCAAATCAAGTTCATCATACACAACAGTAGCATCTTTTCCTTTTTCTACATAGCCAACTTCTTTGCCATGCTCGTGTCTTTCTGTTACTTCTAAGCCTTTTACTTTTAAAACTGCATCATAAAGAGTAGTACTGATTTGGCAATTTCCACCACCATAGCCTTTAGATTTTTTACCACCAATAAAAATACCAGCTTTTTCATAACCTTCATCAGGGGAAGGATTTCCTACTGTATCATTAAAAGAAAACTCCTCGCCATCTTTTACAATAACACCATTTATTTTAGAAGCACTAAGCTCTAAGTTATTATCACGATTATCATCTTCTACAAGAATTTTAGTAGAAAACTTAGAAATCTCAGTTTCAACAAATCTTTTAGAATCTTGTGTGTTTTGACCATTTTGGAGGTTGGAACTATTTTGTGATTTATTTTCAACTTCAGTAGAAATCCTTTGACCATCAGAAGCCATATAAGGAGTATTATTAGAATTGTTTTGCGAAAAAAGGAAAAAGGCTGCAATACCTGCTATTACAATTATTCCAATTAAAACAAAAATCCATTTATTTTTCATATAAAAATTCAATCCTTTCTTACTTTACTTTAAGAAGGCGCAAATAATTATGAAAACTTAATTTTTTCAAATTAAAGAACCTTCATTTTTAATTTTATTATCGTTAATTATTATTTTCAAAAAAAATAAAAATATAGATAATATTTATTTCAAAAAAGTATAAAAGCACAAATTTTGGGAAAAATTGTTTCTGCATAAAGACATAATTTTAATATTTTTTAGTAAAAAAGCAGAGAAATATTGGTATTTTGTCGAAATTTGTCATACGAAAAAGCTTGAAAAATATTACTTTATGTGTTTTAATAAAATAAATTGATAATATAGCAATAAGTTTTATTCTATTATTAATATTAAATGATAAATATCAAATAATATATTGTAATATTACAAAAAATAAGTAAAATTTTATACCTTAAAAATAAATAACTAACATCACATAAGCTTTTAATACATATTTATTCAAAAAATTTTATATCAAAATTTATTAAAATCGTTAATTTTTTATGAATTTAAATTTTAAAAAATTTGTTCTATAAACATTCAATAAATATGAAATTAATAAAAATTATAATGTGGTAAATGTAATAATATTTAAGTAATATACAAGTAGAAGGAAAGTCGGTGTATATAAGTTAAACTTATTGCTAAATTAGCAGTTTAATATAATTGTTAAGATGTTTCAAATATTGACAGTTATTTATTAGTTGATTGTTTTATAGTTAAGTCACTCGAATAGTACTAGTTTTCTTGTTTTTCAAATGCCCGTTGCTAGGTAAGCAAGTTCAAAGAAGAAATGTCAGAACGGGACCTTTCAAAACTGCGAAAAATAGTACTATTCGAGTTTTTATGTAATTATAGTTATTAATTAGTAACGACAGTTATATTTTTTTGCAAAAATTGGGTTTACTCATTTGAAATCTAATGATATAATACAAGCATAAATATTGAAAAAATTTTTTACTTAAAAATAAAGAAAAAATTGTCATTTTTATTTTTTTAAAACTTTGCAAAAATATTTGTACAGGTTTATAGGTAAAGCCTTATTAAAAACCTAAATTTATTATACAAGGAAAATAACAAATGGAATGGATGAATAGTTATGCAAATGAAATAGAACCACAAAATATTAAAAATGAAGAACAAAAGGCTCAAGTTGCTAAAAAAGTAGCAGAAAAAGTAAAAGATGGCGATATAATAGGATTTGGCTCTGGGAGCACTTCTTATTTAGCTATTAAAGAAATTGCTAAAAAAATAGAAGAAGAGGAGTTACACATTATAGCAATACCTACTTCTTATGAAGTAAAAACATTATGCCAAAGCTTAAAAATACCAACAGCAAGTATTTTAGAATATAAGCCGGATTGGGGCTTTGACGGAGCAGATGAAGTAGATAAAAACCATAATTGGCTTATAAAAGGCAGAGGTGCAGCTATGTTTAAAGAGAAATTAAATATGGTAAATGCAGGCATTACCTACATTTTAGCAGATGAAAGCAAATTTGTAGAAAATCTAGGCGAAAAATTTCCTATTCCAATAGAAGTGTATCCTGAGGCGGTAAGTAGTGTAAAGGAAGCATTATTAGATTTAGGGGTAACAGAATGTATTTTAAGAAAAGCAGAAAAAAAGGATGGACCAGTTTTTACAGAAAATAATAATGTTATTTTAGATACTAAATTTGTAGAAATATATGAAACTTTAGAAGAAGACATTAAATCTATTACAGGAGTAATAGAAAGCGGACTATTTATAGATTATCCAATTGAAGTAATACACTAAAAGTATGACTTATAGCATGAATTTAGATATAAAATTTAAATACTAAGACTATGAGCTTCGCATACAAAAATATTAAAGGAGGAGAGCTACTTATGTGGGGAGATATAGCTATTGCATTTTTACTTGCATTTATTACAGCTTTTGTATTAACTCCATATACAATGCGCCTAGCGAAAAAAGTTGGAGCAATAGATGTACCAGATGATAGAAGAGTTAACAAAACAGCAATGCCAAGACTTGGTGGCTTAGCTGTAATTTGTGGCTTTTTAGTTTCTACAATCTATTTATTAATTGTAATGAATATTGAAAATTCTATTAACTTATTTGGCGAAGAACAGTATGGAATAAAGTTAATAGGTTTTTTAGTAGGAATTATAATACTTGGAATAACCTGTTTTATAGATGATTCAAAAGGAATTCCTAGCTGGGTAAAGCTTATAGCGCAAATAGCAGCTGCTGGAATTGTAGTAGCTTGTGGAATAAAAATAGAAAATATCAATTTACCATTTTTAAATAATAAAATATGGTTTTATGATTGGTTTTCATACATACTTACAATAGGGTGGATAGTAGGAATTACAAATGCTATTAATTTAATAGATGGCTTAGATGGACTATCTTCAGGAATAACACTAATTTCGTGTATTTCATTATTAATGATTTTTACATTAAATAAATCGCCTTTGATTGCAGTTTTGCTAATTACTGCATTAGGTGGCTCAATTGTTGGATTTTTACCATATAACTTTAGCCCAGCAAAAACATTTATTGGAGATGTAGGATCTAACTTTTTAGGATTTTGCTTAGCAGTAATTTCAATTTTGCGGAGTAGCAAAAACTTATACAGCAATAGTTTTAATTGCACCAATTATTATTTTAGGATTTCCAATTTTTGATACTCTTTTTGCAATAGTTCGTAGAATTATTAAAGGCAAGTCCTTAAAAGCAGTATTTCAAGCAGATAAAGGACATTTGCATCATAGATTAATGAAAAAAGGTTATACACAAAAACAAGCAGTATTTATTTTATATGGACTTACTGCAACACTTGGAATGTTTACAATAATACTTTTAGAAAGTGGACCATGGAAAGCGCTTTCGTTTGCACTATTAGTAATTGCAATTGTTGCTATTGGCTATAAAGATATTATTAAAGAAAATAATATAAATGAACAAGAAGTACAAGAAAATATAGATGAAAAAAATATAAGACATGATAAATCTTAAACATATAAAAAATATAAGAGCTAGCAAACTTTAAAATATCATATTAATTTGAGAGGAGTAACTTTAACAGTAAATTATGGATGAAGAAAGAATAATTAATCCAGAGTTAGAAGATGTGCAAGAAGAAAGAATGGAAAATTCGCTAAGACCAAAAACTTTGGAAGAATATATAGGTCAAGATAAAGTAAAAGAAAATATGAAAGTATACATAGAGGCTGCCAAAAAAAGAGGTGAGCCTCTTGACCATATTTTATTATATGGACCTCCAGGGCTTGGAAAAACAACACTTGCAAATATTATTTCAAATGAAATGAATTCAAATATTAAAATAACATCTGGTCCAGCCATTGAAAAACCAGGAGATTTAGCAGCAATTTTAACAAATTTGTCAGAATTTGATGTGCTATTTATTGATGAAATTCATAGACTTAACAAAAGTGTAGAAGAAATTTTATATCCTGCCTTAGAAGATTATACTTTAGATATTATGATAGGAAAAGGCCCAAGTGCTAGGTCTATTAGATTAGATTTACCAAAATTTACTCTAATTGGTGCAACAACAAGAGCAGGAGCCTTAGCAACACCTTTAAGAGACCGTTTTGGAATAATACACCATTTAGAACTATATCAAGTTAAAGACTTAGAAACTATTATAAAAAGGTCAGCTAAAATTCTAGAAATACAAATTGATGAAGATTCAGCATTAGAAATTGCAAGACGTTCAAGAGGAACACCTAGAATAGCAAATAGATTATTAAAAAGAGTTAGAGATTATGCCTTGGTTTTAGGAGATGGCAACATTAATTTAAAAATTACCAAAACAGCATTAGGAAAGCTTGAAATTGATGAAATGGGTTTAGATGATGTAGATAGAAAAATATTAGAAACATTAATTATAAAATACCAAGGAAGGCCAGTTGGAATTGAAACAATAGCTACTACAATAGGAGAAGAAGTAGAAACAGTTGAAGATGTTTATGAACCATATTTAATACAAATTGGTTTTATAGCAAGAACTGTTAGAGGTAGAATTGCAACACCTGCAGCTTACAGCCATATTGGTGTAGCTTATGAAGCATAACAAAAATTATCCGCCACGAGCCCAACGTACGATATATGTTTTTTCTAGGGCTAAAGCACGAAAAAACAAATAATCGTGAAGCAAGTGGCTACTCTAAGAATTATGGTTTTAAATAATGAAGAAAAGGGGAGCATTATGAAACTTTTAATGCATACATGTTGTGCACCATGTAGTGTATACTGTATAGATTCATTAAGAAAAGAAGGAATAGAGCCAACAGTATATTGGTATAATCCAAATATACATCCATACACAGAATACAAAGCAAGAAGGGATTGCTTAAAAGAATATACAAAATCTATTAATATTGAGGCTATATTTGAAGAAGAATATGGCTTAGATAATTTTTGCAAAAATGTTATTGGAAGTTTAGAAACAAGATGCACTGATTATTGTTATATAGTTCGCTTAGAACAAACTGCAAAATATGCTAAAGAAAATGGGTATGACACAATAACTACCACTTTATTAGTAAGCCCATACCAAAAGCATGAAGAATTAAAACAAATTGCAGAAAAAATTGCTAAAAAATATAATTTAAATTTTTTATATAGAGATTTTAGAGTAGGCTTTAGAGAAGGACAAGCAAAAGCACGAGAGCTTGGATTATATATGCAAAAGTATTGTGGATGCATTTTTTCAGAGGAAGATAGATATTTAAGGAAGAATAAAAAATCAGGTGTCAAGGAAAACTTGACAACATCCCCAGATGAAAATTAATTAAAAAAGGATGAAACAGTTTTATGAGACATATAAGGATAATGAAATTGTGTCAACACTGTTGACACAATTGAGTTGGAGTAATAATGTGATTATTTTAAGTTCTACTCACTCAATGGAAGAAAAAGAATTTTATATACGAATGTGTATAAAAAATAATTACTCTGCAAGAGAATTAAACAGACAAATAGAAAGTGGATATTTTCATAGATATATGCTTTCAGATGGAAAAGCAAATCAAAGTTTAACAAAAGCTACTGGAGAAGAGGATTATCCAAATACAAGAATATTAGATACTTATACAAAATATATTTAAAACTGGAAAATTAGAAGAAAATCGAACTACTCAAAAAATTATAGTAGTTCAAAACGAAGAAAATAGAAAGGTTTCAAGGCAAGTCACATTTTATAGTTTAGATGCAAATTATAGCAGTTGGTTATAGAGTAAACTCAAAAGAAGCCACAGATTTTAGAATATGGGCAACAAAAACTTTAAAAGAATAAATAGTGCTTTTATAGATGGAGATATAACCGAAGAGCAATGTGATTACTTATACAAAAAATATATTAGAATGGAGAAATAAAATGGAATGGGAAGATGTTACAAATTATTTTACAGAAGAACAAAGACATTATAAAAATACATATTTAGAAATAGATTATGTTGGAGATAATAAAGTAGAAGTAAGTTTATTTTCATCAAAAGATGACTTATATGAAATATATGTAAGTTTTGGAATAATGTTCGGTATAGTATATGTAGAGGAAAAGGATGCATATAAAACATATTATGAAATAAAAGATAAAATTGAAGAAGAATATATTAAAAATAAAGAACCATCCGGTGAATTTATTGATGAATTTGGTGAAAAATATAACATAGCTTTACCAAATGATTTATTCTTTGATTTTGACAAATTATTAGGTCTATAATATTATAGAATATAACAAACGTCATTAACCTTTTACATATAAATAATTTAAAAATGACTTTGCAATGTACAAGCCATTATATTGGCTACAATAAAAAACTAAAAGTATAAAAATATAAATAAAAATAAAGGAATAGGTAATATTAATTATGGATGAAATATTAGATAAATTATTACAAGTACTAATAAAAAAAGATAGAAAAATAGAAACAATGTACTTTGAATTAAAATTAAATACATTAAAATATACTGAGAAATACAAAACATTAGAAGATTGTATTAATACATCAGATGAATTAATACTAGAAAATCTAAAAAAGATATATCAAATACCAAATTCAAATGAAACAGAAGAAAAAAGCAAAATAGTAAAAGAACATAAAGGAAAAAGTATAGAAAAGATATTTAATGTTTTTAAAGGTTATGACAAAGAAATATTAAGCAAAATTATAGGAATGAAAGAAATTAAAAAAAATAAAAAAAATATAAGCATAATTGGAAAAATGTGTATGTTAGGATTATGCTTCAAAATAAAGAATAATGAAGGCACTGATGGTTACTATATTCCACAAGAAGTAAAAGAAATTTGGAATAAAATAGAAAATAGTGTAGAACAAGAAGAAAATATTTATAAAATAAACAACATTATTAAAATGTCTGGAGTTATAAAAAAGGAAAATCTTTATCAAACATATAAAACCGCATATAACATAAATATAAATTATGAAGATTTTAAACTTTATACTAATGTATTAAGCATAATAGATAATAGTTTTTATATCCATAAAGGGTGTTTTGTAAATTATTCAATTGAAAAAGACAAAGCAGAAAAATATTTAAGAATACAGGAAAAAAATGAATGTGATTTAAAAATCATGAATAAAAGTGATATAATAGATTTATACGAAGAAAATGAATTTCCTATTTCGCCAATTGGATTTGAATTATTAAATTATGTAGAAACGTTAAAAACAGATATAGGAGAAAGTTTTCCTGTTAGCATTATAATTCTTTTAAAAGAACAACTGAAATTTGATGCTAATGAAATTCTAGATGAAGTATATCAATTTATTCCTGCATTATCTAAATCAACAAAAACTAAAATTATGGAATATATAATAAGAATGTATCATGACACAAGGTTATATAAATATAAAGGATTTAAACCATTTGAAATAGGAGCATATTTAACTGATGAAGAAATAGAAAAAATAGAAAATAAACTAGAAATAAAGTTTGAAGATAAGAATTATTTAAGATTAGAAGATATATATCCAGATTATTTAAGTGAAGAATTTGAAAAACAAAAAGAAAATGAAGATGGTACAATTACATACTTTAAAACAATGCATTTTACACAATATCACATTAATAAATCTAAAAAATTTGCTACATATTTAAAAGAAAAAAAGCATGCAGAATTAGAAATTTTATGTGAGACGTATTGTGCCGAAAAAAGATTTAGAATCCCATCAATTGACAAAGAAGTATTTATCGAATATATTGATGAAAATAAAGAAGAAATTTTAAAATATAATTATGCAACTTTAGAAGAAGATGAATTTTCCTTTATAAATAAAGTCATAAAAAATGAAGGATATATGAAGTTATGCAAAAATGATTTAGAAGATGAATTTTTTGAAGTATTATATGGATTAATAAGAAAGGGACTTATATTTACAAGAGGAGTAACAATTAATAAAGAAAAATTTGTAGAAGTACATATTCC
Organism: uncultured Clostridia bacterium; assembly: GCA_947589835.1. Classification (GTDB taxonomy): domain Bacteria; phylum Bacillota; class Clostridia; order TANB77; family CAG-508; genus CAG-273. The sequence continues at coordinate 21,839 of CANQCT010000006.1, read as the reverse complement.
AAAAGATAGTTTAGAAATTATTAAAAATTTATTTAGTACATATAACTATAAAACAATACTAAATTTAAGAACTCTTTTAGCAGGAATTTCAAATGCTTATGGAGTTATTACAAAAACACAAGCAAGAAAAATAGTGGCAAATGTAAAATCAGATTTTTTAAAGCTTTTTGATGAATTTGCATGTATAATAAATTATAGTAGTGATACAAATTATTGTATGAATATATCAAATATTATAAAAGGCGAAAAAGAATTATTAAGCATAAAAGACTTAGACATTGATTATATGAAAAAGCTTTTAGCAATACAAGGAGAATATAAAATATATACATATAATGCTTACATTGAATTAGCAGAAGGAACTTATGAAAGAAAAACTAGTGCATATATAAAACTTAAGAAATATATGAATGAATACTTTAGAATTGAAGATATACAAGAAATTGAATATTTAATAGATAATTACCATTTTGAACAACAAACCAATGAATATAAAGCAAGAGAAAAATTAGAGCTGGATGCACGTGCAAAATTTTCAATTAATATTTTAAATGCAGACTCAATGTACAATGAAATAATTACTATGATAATAAATGTTTCAAATCAAATGCCACAATGGAATTTAAAAGGTAACATTAAAGAAAAAGAAATGCAAAAACAAGAAAATAATGAAAGAAAAATGGGCAGAAACGAATTATGTTGGTGCGGAAGTGGCAAGAAATATAAAAAATGTCATGGAAGAAATTAAAGCAAAGAAAATAAATTTTTTGTAAAAAAGGAAAATAATTATGAATAAAATTGTTTTGATTGATGGAAATAGCATATTAAACAGAGCATTTTATGGAATTATGGGTACAAAAATGCTAACAACACGCGATGGAAAATATACTAATGCAGTATATGGCTTTTTAGCTATTTTATTTAAAGTATTAGAAGATATTGATCCTCAATATTTAATGGTTACATTTGACTTAAAAGCACCAACAGCAAGACATAAGCTTTATGAAGGCTATAAAGCAAATAGAAAAGGAATGCCAAATGAACTAGCAGAGCAAATGCCTATTATAAAAGACATTTTAAGAGCTATGAATATTACAATTATAGAAAAAGAAGGCTATGAAGCAGATGATGTTTTAGGAACAATATGTAAAAAAGCAGAAAGAAAAGGCCTAGATGTTACTATTGTTTCTGGGGATAGAGATACTTTTCAATTAACTTCTGAAAAAATAAAAGTACGTATTCCTCATACAAAAGTAGGAAAAACAGAAGTAGACACCTTTGACAAAAAAGCAATTATAAAAAAATATGGAGTTACACCAAGGCAATTAATAGATGTAAAAGGCTTAATGGGAGATACTTCTGATAACATTCCAGGAGTGCCAGGAATAGGTGAAAAAACAGCATTAGAGCTAATTAAAAAATATCATTCTATTGAAAACTTATATAGTGCAATAGAAAATAATGAAGCTGATTTAAAGCCAAAAACATTAGAAAAATTAGTGGAAAATAAAGAATTAGCAGAGCTTTCTAAAACTTTAGGCACTATAAATGTAGGAGTTCCTATTGATGAACAAATAGAAGATTTTAAAATAAAAGAATGGAATAAAGAAGAAGTATTTGCAATATTTAAAGAACTAAACTTTAATAGATTTATAGAACGTTTTAATTTGCAAGGCGAAGCACCTGTTACTCCAACACAAAATTTAAGTAATTTATTTGAAATGGAAACCATTTCTATAACTGAGCAAGAAAAAATTCAAGAATTATTAAAAAATATAAAAGAAAATAAAAAACTATACTATTTACTTGCTAAAGAAGATTCAAACAATGATGATGGCAAAATTATTCATAAAACAATAACTGCAATTTATATTTATAATAACAATAAAGTTTATGAGGTAAAATCTAAAAATAATGAAGAACTTTGGATATCTTCTTTTAAGGAAATTCTAGAGGACAAAGAAGTATTAAAATATGGGTATCATTTAAGCGAAGATTATGTTCTTTTGAAACAAATAGGAATTTGTGAAAATGGAATATTCTTTGATGCAGAAATTGCAGCATATGACTTAAATCCAACCAATAATAGTTATAAATTAGAAGAATTATCAATTCAATATTTAAATATAGATATTTTGCAATATTTAGAGGCAAATGGAATTAAAGAAAATAAAGAAACGCAACTAACATTATTTCAAACAGAAGATACTAATTTGAATTTTGATAAACATAAAAATTCTATTTGTGTATACGCTATTGCAAAAATGCAAGAAATAATGCTTAAAAAGCTAGAAGAATTGAATTCAATGGATTTATTTACTAATATTGAAATGCCACTTGTAAAAGTGTTGGGAAGTATGCAATATGAAGGAATATATGCAGATAAGCAAGAATTAATAGCTTTTGGCAACAAACTAAAAGAAGAAATAGAAACAATAAAACAAAATATTTACACCTTATGTGGTGAAGAATTTAATATAAATTCTACTCAGCAATTAGGAACTGTCTTGTTTGAAAAGCTAAAACTTCCTGTATACAAAAAAACAAAAACTGGCTATTCTACTGATGTTGACATTTTAGAAAAACTAAGGCCTGAACATCCTGTAATAGATAAAATTTTGGAATACCGCAGTTTAATGAAATTAAACTCTACTTATGTAGAAGGCTTAATACCATATATAAATTCAAAAACTGGTAAAATACATTCATATTTTCATCAAACTATTGCAGCAACGGGAAGAATAAGTTCGGCAGAACCAAATTTGCAAAACATTCCTACCAGAATAGAATTTGGAAAACAAGTTAGAAAAGTTTTTAAAGCAAAAGAAGGAAATATTTTTATAGATGCAGATTATTCACAAATTGAGTTAAGAATATTAGCACATATATCAAAAGATAAAAATATGAGGCAGGCTTTTAAAAATGAAGAGGACATTCACAAACAAGTAGCTTCAAAAGTATTCAATGTTCCACTAGAAGAAGTTACTAAAGAGCAAAGAACAGCAGCAAAAGCAGTTAATTTTGGTATAGTATATGGAATTAGCGGTTTTGGCCTAGCAGAACAATTAAAAATAGGAAGAAAAAAAGCCGAACAATATATAGAACAATACTTAGAAAAATATGGTGGAGTAAAGAAATTTATGGATAGCATTGTAGAGCAGGCAAAACAGCAAGGCTATGTAGAAACATTATTCCATAGAAGAAGATACATTCCAGAGCTTTCTTCTAATAATTATATGGTAAGGCAATTTGGCTCTAGAGCAGCAATGAATACGCCTATACAAGGTACAGCAGCAGATATTATGAAAATTGCTATGATAAAAGTATTTAATAAATTAGAAGAAGAAAAATTAAATGCAAAAATAATTCTTCAAATTCATGATGAATTACTAATAGAATGTAAAATAGAAGAAAAAGAAAAGGCAAAACAAATTTTAAAAGATTGTATGGAACAAGCAATGAAACTAAGCGTACCTTTAGAGGTAGAAGTTTCAGAAGCAGACAATTGGTATGATGTAAAATAAACGTTTTATAACCTAATCGCTAGAATAGTACTAGTTTTTTGTTTTTCAAATGCCCGTTGCTAGAAGCTAAGTTCAAAGAAGAAGGCTCAGAACGGGACCTTTCAAAACTGCAAAACTAGTACTATTCTAGCTTTTATGCAATTATAACTATTTACTCCGGCACAATAGGGTCTATTATCTCGTATTTTCGTACATAATCTTTAGTTTTGCTATTATTCATAATAGCAGTGCTTCTATTTTTTGTTAAAAAGTCAACTAAATTAAACACATCAACCCAAACTTGATTCGGGCCATCTTTTTGAACCTCATTAAAAATTAATTGTATTCCAAAATGCAAATGAGGTACATTTATATTATTAGTATCTTCTTTTGTACTATAACCAGTCATACCAAGATATCCAATTACATCTCCAGCTTGAACAATTTTGCCTTCATAAATATCCTCAGCATAAGGATGCCCTTTTCTTAAATGTGCATAATAGTAATAACGTTTTTTATCAAAACTTCTAATTCCAATTCTCCAGCCACCATATTGGTTCCAACCGTACAGCTTCTACATAGCCAGATTCAACAGCAACAACAGGCGTGCCAATACTTCCCATTAAATCATTTCCAAAATGCAATCTTTTATAACCATAGGACCTAGAATTTCCAAAGTCATCATAATGAGAATAACTATAGCCTTGTGCCAATGGATGAAAAGCTTTTATACCATATATAGAAGTATTTGCATTTGTAGCATAATACTCACCAATAAATTGAGATAAAACAGCTTCATAACCCTCATAATAATACGAATAATTTTTCATATCTTTTGTAATACTTTCAATAGTTTCACCATTTTTAAAACGTGAAACAATATTATCTAAATCTTTTTGCTTAAACTTAGAAAAATTGTTACCATACTTACAAGCAAGGTAAGAAATAAGCTCTATCCAATTATACTTAACTTGTTCATCTTTCACATGTGAAGAAATATCTAAATTAGCTGTTTTTTGCAAAACATCATAACTTACATTAAATTCAAACCATTTAATATAATTAGTATCTTCTTTTGCTTCAGAAGTGGTATTTTCAGGCACAGTGTTTTGCTGTAATTCTATACTATTTTGATCTAATGTTATATTTTCATAATTAGTAACATTTTGCTCAGAATTTCTATACGAATTATTATTACTATTTTGGGCTGAACTGCTTTCATAATTAATGTCTTTTGACCTATTAAAAAATCCATATTTTTGTGAAATAAAAAATACCAATATTATAAAAACAATTAATAACACTAAAATACTAATTGCTAAAATTTTCTTTTTAGATAATTTTATACTTTTAATTAGCATACAAAAATCACCTAATTTTAATATATTAGAATAGATATTCATTTATAACTTTTAACAATAATATTATTAGCATTATATAAAAGAGATTGCATATTTACATATTGAAACATTTCTAATGTCGAAAATTGTCATACGAAAAAACTTGAAAAATGGTAAATTATATGTTTTAATAAAATAAATTACAATTTATTTTATAAGTTTATTCTATTAAAAATTTATTACAATTAATTTAAATTCAAAATAATAATATTTGTAACTAATTTGTGCTATACTATTGTTGTAAATTAAAAAGAAAGGTAAGTGAACAATATGAACAATGAAAAACAAAAAAATTTAGCAACAATTAATACTTTATCTAAAAATACTGCTTGTAATAATGCAATTTATACTCTATATTTACATTCAAAATTGCAAAAAAGCAAAGAAGATATAAAAAATAATAAGGTAATGACTATTGAAGAATCTAAAGAAAGGTTAAAGAAAAAATATGCAAATTTTAATGTCCAATGAGGCTCATGATGATATAGATTCTATCTTTAATTATATATCACATGATTCTATTAAGTATGCCAACGAGACTTCAGCAAATATTTATTCTCGTATTTATGAACTGGAAAAAGCTCCTTATTTAGGAAGATATGTTCCTGAACTTTCTGATAATCATTTTAGAGAACTAATTTATAAAAATTATCGAATAATTTATGATATTTCTGAAGATTTAAATACAGTTTACATACATTTTATTATTCATTGTAAAAGGAATTTTGAATCATTTTATAAATCTTATATCAAGAATAATTTTTAATTTAAATCATATAAAACTTTTCCATATTAAATTAAAAAATATAAGAACGTTATATAGCTAATGGTTTTAATAGTACTATTTTTCGCAGTTTTGAAAGGTCTCGTTCTGAACCTTCTTCTTTGAATTTGACTTCCTGCAACGGGCATTTGAAAAACAAGAAAACTAGTACTATTAAAGCTTTAACGTAATTATAACTATTATTTAGTAACCAAAATAAAAATAAAATAAGTAAAAAATAAAAATAAAATAAGTAAAAAATAAAAATAAAATAAGTAAAAAATGTTGAAATATAAAATATTTTTTAGTAAAATTATATGGTATATTGAGATTTTTTGCAAAAGAAGGGAAGAGTATATATGAAAAACTATTTTTTTACGTCAGAAAGCGTAACAGAAGGGCATCCAGATAAACTATGTGATTATATATCAGATAGCATTTTAGATGAATGCTTAAAACAAGATGAAAATTCAAGAGTAGCAGTGGAAACATTTGCTTCTAAAAATAAAATTACAATAGCTGGTCAAATAACAACAAATGCAAAAATAAATGTAGAAGAAATTGCAAGAAATGTACTAAAAGAAATAGGCTATGATAACGAAAAAACAGACATAGATTATAGAACCTGTAATATAGATGTAAATATAACAACACAAAGTCCAGATATTGCTATGGGAGTTGATATTGGCGGAGCAGGAGATCAAGGCATTATGTTTGGATACGCATGCGACGAAACAGAAAATTATATGCCATTTGCAATAAATATGGCTCATAAATTAGCAAGAAAATTAACAGAAGTTAGAAAAACAAAAGAAATTCCATATTTAAGACCAGATGGAAAAACACAAGTTACAGTAGAATATGAAAATGACAAACCAAAAAGAATAGAAACAATTTTAATATCTAATCAACATTTAGAAACAGTAAGTTTGGAACAAATGAAAAATGATATTATAGAAAAAGTTATTAAAGCAGTTGTTCCAGAAAAGTATTTAGATGAAAACACAAAAATATATGTAAATCCAACAGGAAGATTTGTAATAGGTGGACCACTTGGAGATACTGGCTTAACCGGTAGAAAAATTATTGTAGATACTTATGGTGGCTATGGCAGAAATGGCGGAGGAGCCTTTTCTGGAAAGGATGCAAGTAAAGTAGATAGGTCTGCAGCATATATGCTTCGCCATATTGCGAAAAATATTGTAGCAAATGGGCTAGCTAAAAAATGCGAAATTCAAATATCTTATGCAATTGGAATGGAGCAGCCTTTATCTATTTGCATAGATACATTTGGAACTTCTAAAATGCCAGAAGAAGAAATTGTAAAATTAATTAAAAATAAATTTGACTTATCACCAAAAGGAATTATTAATTATTTAGATTTAAAAAAGCCAATTTATAGGCAAACAACAAACTATGGCCATTTTGGAAAAGAAAATATGACATGGGAGAAAATTATAAATTTATAGCAATTATATAAAATTCTTAATATATAATAGTTATAATTAATTACATTAAAGCTTTAATAGTACTAGTTTTTTTGTTTTTCAAATGCCCGTTGCAGTAAGAAGGGTTCAAAGAAGAAGGTTCAGAACGGGACCTTTCAAAACTGCAAAAAATAGTACTATTAAAGCAATTAACTAGTAAAAAATAAAACAAGGAGATAAACAATGATAAAGACATTAGCAAAATCAATTAGAGATAATAAAAAAGCAGCAATATTAACACCTTTATTAGTATCGGTAGAGTCTATTTTAGATGTTTTAATTCCATTTTTAATGTCAATTTTAATAGATGATGGGATTAATAAAAATGATGTAGGTGTTATATATAAAACAGGGGCTGTTTTAATTTTATGTGCAATAGCATCTTTAGTTTTTGGTGTGTTAGCAGGTAGAACTGCAGCAAAGGCATCAAACGGCTTTGCAAGAAATTTAAGAAAAGATATGTTTTATAATGTGCAAAAATTTTCTTTTTCAAATATAGATAAATTCTCAACAGCAAGCATTATTACGAGACATACAACAGATGTTATGAATGTTCAAATGGCATTTCAAATGATTACTCGTATAGCAGTAAGAGCACCATTATTACTTGTATTTTCATTAATTATGGCTTTTGCTATTAATGCAAAACTAGCACTAATATTTTTAGTGGCAATACCAATTTTAGGTATAGGTCTATATTTTATTGCAACAAAAGCACATCCAATATTTGAAAAAGTATTTAAAACTTATGATAAATTAAATGCAGTTGTAGAAGAAAATGTTAAAGGAATAAGAGTAGTAAAATCTTATGTAACAGAAGAAAAAGAAATAAACAAATTTCAAAATATATCAAATGACATTTATAAAGATTTTTCAAAAGCAGAAAAAATAGTAGCACTAAACAATCCATTAATGCAATTTTCTATAAATTTAGTTATTATACTTCTTTCATGGTTTGGAGGAAAAGCAATAATTGGCTTATCCTTAACAACTGGTGAACTTACAAGCTTAATTTCATATGCTATGCAAATACTAACATCACTTATGATGCTATCTATGGTTTTAGTTATGATTATGATTTCAAGAGCATCTGCTGAAAGAATAGTAGAAATATTAAATGAAGATAGTGACTTAAAAAATAAGGAAAATCCTATTGAAGAAGTACCTAATGGCTCTATACAATTTGAAAACGTAAGCTTTAGCTATGTAAATGATGAAAACAAATTATGTTTAAAAAACATTAATTTAGACATAAAATCAGGTGAAACTGTAGGAATAATAGGAGGTACAGGTAGTTCAAAATCAACATTGGTTCAGCTAATACCAAGGCTTTATGATGTTACAACCGGAAGTTTAAAAGTTGGTGGAATAAATGTTAAAGACTATGACTTAAAAGCATTAAGAAATCAAGTTGCAATGGTTTTACAAAAAAATGTATTATTTTCAGGAACTATAAAAGAAAATTTGCGTTGGGGAAATGAAAATGCAACAGATGAAGAAATAATAAAAGCTTGTAAACAGGCTCAAGCAGATGAATTTATAAGTCAATTTGAAAATAAATATGATACATATATTGAAGAAGGCGGAAGTAACGTATCTGGCGGTCAAAAGCAAAGACTTTGTATAGCTAGAGCCCTTCTTAAAAATCCAAAAATATTAATATTAGACGATTCTACAAGTGCAGTAGATACTAAAACAGATAGTTTAATACGTAAAGCCTTCAAAGAAGAATTACCTAATATAACAAAATTAATTATTGCCCAAAGAATTTCATCTGTACAAGATGCAGATAAAATAATAGTAATGGAAAACGGCGAAATAAATGGTGTAGGAACACATGAAGAACTTATGAAAACAAATAAAATTTATAATGAAGTTTATACATCACAAGTGAAAGGGGGAAATGACAATGAAGAGTAATAAACCCCAGGCTGAAAAAATAAAAAATAACAGCCAAAGAGCTGAAGAACAAATGAAAGAGAATAGCCAAAATACAAAAGCACAAATAAAACGAAATAAACCCCAATTTGATATGCAAGCTATAAAAAGGCTATTTAAATATATTACAGCAAACTATAAAGTAACATTTATAATAGTATTTATTTGCATAATTTTAACTACTGTTTCAGGAGTAATTGGTTCACTATTTTTACAAGTATTAATAGATGACTATATTACACCTCTAATAGGAGTAGAAAACCCAGTATTTACAGGCCTAATGCAAGCAATAGGAGTAATGATTATTATATATGCAGTTGGAATTATAGCAGGTTTATTATATAGCCAGTTAATGGTTAGAATTTCAGAAGGAATATTAAAAATAATTCGTGATGAAATGTTTGAAAAAATGCAAAAACTTCCTATAAAATACTTTGATACAAATACAGATGGAGATATTATGAGTCATTACACAAACGACACAGATACATTAAGCCAAATGATTTCACAATCTATTCCACAAGTATTTGCATCTGCAATTACTATTATAGCTGTTTTCGTTGGAATGGTTGTAACAAATATATATTTAACTTTAGTAGTAATAGCCTCATTAGTATTTATGCTTATGGTTACAAAATATATAGCTTCTAGAAGTGCCAAAAACTTCATAAAACAACAAGAATACGTAGGAAAAGTAAATGGCTATATAGAAGAAATGATAAATGGACAAAAAGTAATAAAAGTATTTTGCCATGAGAAAATTGCAGAAAAAGAATTTGATAAAATAAATGATGCGTTATGCGAGCATGCATATAATGCAAATAAATTTGCAAATATTTTAATGCCAACTCTAGGTGCATTAGGAAATATGCAATATATAATTTTAGCTATTGTAGGTGGAATTTTAGCCATAAATGGAATAGGTGGAATAACAGTTGGTTTAATAGTATCATTCTTACAACTTAGTAAAACATTCATAAGACCAATTAGTCAAATATCTCAACAATTAAACTCAATAGCAATGGCTCTAGCAGGTGCAAAAAGAATATTTGCCCTTATGGATGAAGAACCAGAAGTAGATAATGGATATGTAACATTAGTAAATGCAAAATATGATGAAAATGGAGTATTAACAGAAACAAAAGAAAAAACTGGCTTATGGGCTTGGAAACACCCACATCACGATGGAACTTTAGAATATGTAGAATTAAAAGGACATATTGAGCTACATGATGTAGATTTTGGCTATGTACCAAACAAACTAGTTTTACAAGATATTAGCTTATATGCCAAACCTGGTCAAAAAATAGCTTTCGTTGGTGCAACTGGTGCAGGAAAAACAACAATTACAAACCTTTTAAATCGTTTTTATGATATAGAAGATGGCAAAATAAGATATGATGGAATTAATATAAATAAAATAAAAAAAGATGACTTGCGTTTATCATTAGGAATGGTTTTACAAGATACAAATTTATTTACAGGCACAATTAAAGATAATATAAAATATGGAAATGATAAAGCAACAGACGAAGAAGTTATAAATGCCGCAAAACTTGCAAATGCACACGGTTTTATTATGAGGCTTCCAAATGGATATGATACATACTTAACTGGAAACGGTGCAAGTCTTTCTCAAGGTCAAAGACAACTTCTTTCAATAGCAAGAGCTGCTTTAGCAGACCCACCAGTTATGATATTAGATGAAGCAACATCAAGCATAGATACAAGAACAGAAAAAATAGTTCAAGACGGTATGGATAAACTAATGAATGGAAGAACAGTATTTGTAATAGCACATAGACTTTCAACAGTTAGAAATTCAAAAGCAATTATAGTTCTAGACCATGGAAAAATAATAGAAAGAGGAAATCACGAAGACTTAATTGCTCAAAAAGGGGTATACTATCAATTATACACTGGCGCATTTGAACTTGAGTAATAATTGTCGCGTTGGAAACGTTTCTTTACGCGACAAACTGTCGCATTAGGGACATTAGTTAACAGATGTTCTTAAAAGAACATGTGTCCCAGAAGTGACAAACTGTCGCGTGAACAAACGTCTTCAACGCGACAAAAGGAGACAGCATTAAATGAATAATAAAAAGAAAGAAGTACTTGTAATAACGGTTTTACTAATAATTCAAACTATAATGTATGTAATTGCTGGAGTAAACAAACAGTATATACATATAGATGAAGCATATTCTTTTGGTTTGGCAAGCTATGATAAACCAGAAATAGAAAACAATGAGGATTTTTATAATACATGGCATACAAAAGAATATTATGAAGATTATTTAACAGTAAATAAAGATGAAATATCAAATTACAAGCAAGTTTATGAAAATCAAAAAAATGATGTTCACCCACCACTTTATTATTTAATATTAAGATTTGCTATGGGCTTTAGTGTAGATCATTTCTCAAAATGGACAGGCATAATAGTAAATATTATAATATATTATTTTGTAACAATTTTTATGTATTTAATATTAAAGCAATTATTTAAAGGGGAAAATAGAGAAAAAGAAAAAGCTTTAATACTTTCATTTTTATCATCTATAACTATTGCCTCTGTAAGTAATGTAATTTACATTAGAATGTACTCACTTTTAACACTTGAAATACTAATAACTATATTTTTACATATTAAATTGTTACAAACTAAAAAAACTAATATTAAATTGCTACTAGCAATAGGTTTATGTGTACTTGCAGGAATTCTTACACATTATTATTATTTATTTTATATAGGCATTTTATATTTAATATTCTTTATAAAATATATTAAGGAAAGTAATATAAAAGATAGTAATATAAAAGATAGTAATATAAAAGAAATCAATATAAAAGATAGTAGAATAAAAAATTATGTTAATAACTCTAATACCGATAAAACATTATATATGTCTAAAATAAAAATGCTAGCATCTTATACTTTAACAATACTAACATCTGGAATATTATCATTAATTATATTTCCTTATTCAATACAACATATGTTTTTTGGATATAGAGGGCAAGGAGTAATAAGCAATTTAGAAAATATTTATAAAAGCATATTAAATATATTTGAACAATTACATAATTTAAACTACTATGGTTTTAACAATTTATTATTTGTTATTGTAATAATTATTATAGGGATTTTAATTTATAAAAAAAATATTTGTAATAAAAACTTACAGTTTGACACAAAAAAATTTAACAACAATTGCAATAATAATCAGCAAAGTGACGCTAAAGAATCTTGTTATAATTACAATAAAAAAGAATCAAAAAATATCATAAACATTAGCAAGGAAAACAAAGAAATTTTAAAATTAATATATATACCATCTATTTTCTTTTTTATAATCACTTCAATAGCATCACCTTGGAATGTTTTAAGATATATTGTACCAGTATGTGGATTAATATTTGTATTTTTAATGTATTTATTATATAAACTAATAAATAGTGTTACTACCGAAAAAATAAGTAATATATTATGTACTATTTTAATTTGTTTAATATTAGTTTCACCAATAGTTCTTAAAATGAGACCAGAGCTATTATATTATGATGAAAAAGAAACAATACAAAAAGTAGAAAACGAATTGAATGTTCCAACAATATACTTATATAATAAGCAAACAAGCAATTTTCTTGATAACATTATGATATTTTCAATGCTAAAAGATTCATATATTGTAAAAGATATTGAATATACAAAGGAAAATATACAAAATATATTAAATAATATAAATATTTCAAAAGGAATAATTATTTTTATAAATGAACCTCAAAAAGAAGAAATACTTAATATAGTAAAACAATCTAAAAACTTTGAAAATTGTGAGTATATAAATAAGTTAAATGCAACGGAGATATATTATATATATTAATATATGTTTTAAAACTGCAAAAAAATAGTATTATTTAAGCAATTAGCTATAAAACTATTAACTAGTATATAAATATTATTTTAATAAAATTTATATTTTTAATGAAAGGAAGGTAAGTAAATATGGAAAAATCAAAAGTATACTTTACAAAGGAAATTTCTCCAGAAAGCCTAGTTAAAATATATGAGGCTTTAGGAGTAGAGTTAAAAGGAAAAGTAGGTGTAAAAATATCTACAGGTGAACCAGGAGGACATAATTATTTAAAACCAGAGCTAATAAAAGATTTAGTTCAAAAATTAAATGCAAATATAATAGAATGCTGTACTGCATATGAAGGAAGAAGAATGGATCCAAAAGAACATATGAAAGCAGTAGAAGAACATGGATTTACCAAAATTGCTAATGTAGATATAATGGATGCTGAAGGAGAATTTGAAATTCCAGCAAATGGCAAACACCTAGATGTAGACATAGTAGGAGAAAATTTAAAAAATTATGACTCTATATTAAACCTAGCACATTTTAAAGGTCATGCAATGGGAGGCTTCGGAGGAGTTATAAAAAATCAATCAATAGGAATAGCCTCAACTGCCGGAAAAGCATATATTCATACAGCTGGAGTAACAAGAAAGGCATCAGAACTATGGGATCACTTACCAAAACAAGATGACTTCTTAGAATCAATGGCAGAAGCAGCAAAAGCAGTTGCAGATTATATGAATGGAAACATTTTATATATAGATGTAATGAACAACTTATCTGTTGACTGTGATTGCGATTCAAACCCAGAAGCACCATGTATGAAAGATATAGGAATTTTAGCATCAACAGATCCAGTTGCAGTTGATCAGGCTTGTATAGATTTAATTTGGAATTCAAACGATGAAGGAAGAGAACATTTTAAAGCTAGAGTAGAAAGACAAAATGGTAGACACATTCTTCCTTATGCAGAAGAAATAGGACTTGGCTCAACACAATATGAATTAGTGTCGCTTTAGGTACGTTTCTTAATAGAGGCAATTTGCCCTCTTTAGGGACAGATGTTAGTGACAAAAAATGTTATAAGTTTAAATAATTTTAATAAATGCCCATAAAGCAATAGAAAGGTAAAAATGAAACTTAAAATTCAAAATTGGTTAACTAAAAATTTAAAGTGGATAATATTATTTATAGCCATAATAGCATTTTTAGCAATAACTGAAAATGTATGGAACAAGGAAATGATGGTAATAGATATTGAAGGCTATAAAGTTATTTCTACTATACTAATTTCAGATTTTATGACACCAATAGCTAAAGTTATAACAAACTTTGGTGGGGCAATAGCCTTAAGTTTGATAGCAATAATATCATTAATAACTATTAAAAATAAAAAAATAGGGTTATCTATATGTTTGAATTTAATTATTGCTACAGCTCTTAATATATTATTAAAAAATATATTACAAAGGCCAAGACCAACTGAATTTAGACTTATAAATGAAAGCGGATATAGCTTTCCTTCTGGACATTCAATGATAAGTATGGCATTTTATCGGATACTTAATATATTTAATATACAAATATGTAGAAAATAAAAAAATTAAATATGCATTAATAACTTTTTTAAGTATACTAATATTTTCTATTGGAATAAGTAGAATATACTTGGGTGTACATTATACAAGTGATGTATTAGGAGGATTTTTAATATCTATTTCATATTTAGTAGTATATACTAGAATAGCAAAAAGGTTCATTAATATACAACAGCCATAATTATATTAAAGCTCGAATAGTACTAGTTTTCTTGTTTTTCAAATTGCCCGTTGCAGCAAGTAAGCTCAAAGAAGTAAGCGAGAAACGGGACCTTTCAAAACTGCGAAAAATAGTACTATTCGAGCAATTAACTATGAAATTATTAAATAATAGCAAAGATTTACATAATTAACACAAAAAATATAGACATTTGTTTGAAAATGTAGTAAAATATTACAGAACAAGCAATGTCGGAGGAAGTAGAATGAATTTATTTGATAAAATACCGGAAAATTTCTTTTCTATATTAGTATCTAGAAATAAAAACATTTATATAGATGCATTATTTGTACTAAGAGAGGCTTTTAAGCAAGAAATGTCTATTTCAAAAGAAAATATTATATCAAGATTAATAAATAACCTTGAAGAAGAATTTAACGTAGAAGATTTTTCGGAAGATGAAAATGTAGATGAATTAAAAGATAATAATGTTTCCAGCAAAGCATATTTTCTATTACGAAAATTAAAATGGGCAGGCTGGATTGAATTTGAAATGCAAAGAGATTCTTTTGAAGAAAACATTATTCTACCAGATTATTCAATAAAATTTTTAGATTTATTATATTCAATAGTACAAGAAGAGCAAGTAGAATACAATTCATATGTATTTGCAACTTATTCAAGTTTAAAATTAGCAAGTATTGAAAAAAACGAAACATATAACGCTATTAACACAGCTTACAGCAATACAATGCAATTAATAAATGAACTTAAATCCTTATATAACAGTTTAGGCAGATTTCACAGAAGAATGTCAAATCAAGATAATATAAATGATATTATAAAAGAACACTTTTTTGAATATAAAGAATATAGCGATGAAATGATATTCCCAAGATTTACAAGAGATTCTATTCCAAGATATAAAGCCCCCATAAGAGATATGTTAAATAATATTTTAGCAGACGCAGAATTGCTAAATTCTACAATAAATGTAGCTATGAAAAACAAAAAATATACTTCAAAAGAAGATGCAGAAAATGATATTTTAAACAAAATTAGAACAGTAATTGAAATATATGAAAATATAGATTTTACAATGAACCAAATTGAAACAAAAAACACAGATTATGTAAGAGCATCTGTACAAAGAATACAATATTTATTAACAAGTGACAAAGAATTAAAAGGAAAATTAGTAAACATACTAAGAAATTCTAAAAAAGAATCAGTTTTAGAAAAAATGGAACAGGAAGTAAAACTATTAAAGCAAGAATATATTGCAAAAGATTCTACTTATTTTAGAAGTTCAAACAATAAAAAACAAGGAAAGCCACTAGCGATAAATAAAGAAAAGCCAATCGATTCAAAAGCATTTTATGAATTTGCAAAAAGCTTAGAAAAATTATATAGCAACAAAAGAATTAATGAATTTATGGAAGCTAATTTTAAGGACAAGCCTTTTATTACATCAGCAGAAATAAACTTAAATACAACAGAAGATCTTATATTATTAATTCTTGCAACAATAAAAGCAGATAAATCAGGAAAAACTTTTTATTATATGCAGGATAGTAATGAAATGGTAAATAATAATGGCTTTAAAATACCCAATATCAAATTTATAAGGAGAAGTTAAATGTTAATAGAAAAATATAATGATTTAACTAATGCAGAAAAAGAAAATTTTAAAAGAATAGTTAGTATGATGTTAGCAAAAACATTTATTGTTAATAGAATATATGATAAAAATCAAAAAGCTTTTAAGTCAAATGCAGATTACAGATTTATTGATAGAAATATGGAATTATTTAAAGAATATTTAGAACTTGCAGGATTTAGATTAATAAAAGATAGCAACTATGAAGTTATATACATAGAAAATGAATATGGCTACAATAAAAAAAGATTGGATAAAAATACTACCATATTTTTATATGGTTTAAGGTTAAAATTTGATGAAGATAGAGAAAGTATAAATTTAAACACAGATACAATTGTTAGTGTATCAGATATTATAAAAACTTTAATAGATGTTGGAGCATACACTAAAAAGCCTTCAGACCTTGAAATAAGAACAGCTTTATCAAACCTTATTAATTTTAATATTATTCAAAAAGTAGATGGAATATTAGAAAAGCCTGAAACTAAAATTATTATATTACCATCAATTTTATTTGTAATAACAAACGAAAAAATAACGAATTTAAGCCAATTAATAAATTCTTTACAAGATGACGAAAATACTCAAGATGAAAATACTAATGAAAATGAAGAAAACGAATCACAAAGTGAAAGCGAAGAAATTGAAGTTTAATGAAAGCTAATAACATAACAGTAAATAAAAGAAAAATAAACAAAAAAACGAAGAAATGGTGGTAAAATAATGAAACTATTAAAAAGAATGTTATTAATAAACTGGCACTATATTAATAAACAAGTAATTGAATTTGATAATATAAATTTTTTAACTGGAAAAAATGGTTCTGGAAAATCAACAATTCTAGATGCCCTACAATTATTAATATTAGGGGATACTAGAGGTACATTTTTTAATAAAGCAGCCAATGATAAAGCAGGAAGAAGCCTAGAAGGCTATTTAAAGGGCGAAATTGGTGATGATGGTGATGTAGGCTATAAATATTTAAGAGATGATAGATTTTCTACATATATTGTATGTGAATTTTATGATAATGTAACAAGAAAAAATTTTTGCCTTGGAGTTGTTTTTGATGTATATAAAGATAGCGACATAGAAAACCACTTTTTCTATATAAATGGCAAAATTCCAGATAATGAATTCCTACAAGAAAATGACATACCATTTTCATATAAAGATTTAAAAAGCTTTATGCAAAGAGAATATGGAAGTAAAAATTTTGAAGTATATGCAAGTAACAAGCAGTATCAAGATGCAGCCAGAGGAAAGCTTGGAGGCTTAAATCAAAAATTCTTTAACTTATTCAAAAAAGCTGTAACTTTTACTCCTATTGATGATATAGAAAAATTTATTGTAGAATATGTATGTGATGTAAAAAATAAAATAGATATTGCTTCAATGCAGGAAAACATAAGGCAGTATAACAACTTATCAAAGCAAGTAGAAATTATGAAGGTTAGAGCTAGTGAATTAGAAGAAATACAAAATTTATATAATAGCTATATAGAGCAAATTTCAAAACAACGAGAAGAGCGATATTTAATTTGGAGAGCCGAAAAACAAATATTACTAAATGAAACAGAAAGATTAAATATAGAAACAGAAAACAAAAAATTACAAAAACACACAATAGAAGATGAAACAGAAACATTAACTACTCAAAAAAATAAATTAGAAGAAGAAATTACAGACCTAGTAGAAACTAGAGCAAAATCTGATATAGAAGCAAAAAGAAAAGAATTTAGCTACAAAATACAAGATTTAGATAGTAAAATAGAAAATATAGAAAAAGTAGAAAAAAGAGATATTAATTTTTTAAGAAACAATAATTTAAAATGGAATGCCAATATATCAAAGCTAGAACAAATTAAAAATAAAATTGTAGCAGATGAAATTCAAGATTTAAATAACATTAAAGATATGCTAAAATACTTAGAAAACATAAATGAAAATAACTTTAATACTTTAGAAATAGAAGCATTAAAAGAAATAAAAGAAAAAATAGAAAATTTAATAAAATTAGGAAATGCTGTATTTTTTAGAACAAAACAAGAACAAGAAAACGATATTTATGCTAAAAAAATTCTAGAAAGTGATATTAATAAATTAAAAACAGGAATTAATCCACATGATGCAGAATTGATTAAATTTAAACTAGAAATAGAAAACAAACTAAAAGAAAAAACAGGAAAAGATATTACCATTTCTATACTATCTGACCTATTAGAAATAAAAAATTTAAAATGGCAAAATGCAATAGAAGGCTATTTAAATACTCAGAAAAAATATCTTATTATAGAGCCAGAATATTTTGAAGAAGCTTCTAAAATATATAGAGAACTTGCAAAAAATAATGCACAAATTCATTCTTTTGGTATTGTGGATATTGAAAAAATTCAAAAAGAAAACAATCAAGTTTTGCAAAACAGTTTAGCAGAAGAAATTATTGCTCAAAATAACTTAGCTAAAACATATATTGATTATTTGTTAGGAAGAGTTGTAAAATGCGAAACAATAGAAGAATTAAGAAATAATAAAATTGCTATAACATCAGATTGTATGCTATACCAAGGTTTTGTTTTAAGAAAAATTAATCCTAAATTTTATATGTATCCTACTATTGGCAAAAGCGCATTAGAAAAGCAAAAGCAAATAAAAGAAAAAGAATTACTATCTTTAGAAGAAAAAATGTCAAATGAAGAAACAATTATAAAAGTAATGGAAAACATAAAGGAAATGTCTAACTTTAGTGAAAATGACATATCAAACTTTTATAATGACATACAAGAATCAAATGAAAAAGCAAATTATATAAATTCAAAAAATGATTTGCAAAAAGAATTAGACGGAATGGACTTATTATGGCTAAATAATATAAATGCTAAAATAAATGAAAAAACTAAAATAAAAGAAGAAAAGGAAAGTTTAATTCTTGAAAATATAAGAAAAATAGAAGGCTTAAGAAAAGAAATTGAAGCAAACGAAAATGAAAAAATGCCAGAATTAAGCAAAAACTTAAATGAAAAATGTATACAAATAGAAGAACAATATACTAAAGAATGGCAAGAAAGCATTGGAGAAGAAAAATATGGAAAAGAAGCATTAAAGAAAACAGCAGAAAGAATACAAGAAACATATATGCATAGTTTAAAGGCAAGCATTATAAAAAAAGAAGAAACAAAAACAAAACTAGAAGACGAAAAGAGCTCTTACAATACAAAATATCAGTTATCATATAATATTCACGATGATAGCAATAAAGAATTTGAACAAGAGCTAAAACAACTTAAAGAAATAGAATTGCCAAAATATACAGATAAAATAGAAGATTCAAGGAAAAAAGCTTATGAGCAATTTAGAATAGAATTCCTAGACAAGCTAAAATCTAATATAGATGAAGTAAAATCTCAAATAAAAGAATTAAACAATGCTTTAGGTGAGCACAAATTTGGAACAGATAGCTATAGCTTTAAAGTATCACCAAAACAAGAATATAAAAGATTTTACAATATGATAACAGATGAAATGCTATTAGGAGATTGGGGAATTGGCCAAGAACAATTTAACCAAAAATATTCTGAAGAAATAAAGGAACTATTTGATAAAATAACTACAACTGATATTAACTCTAATTTAATTTCAGATGAAGAATATGAAAAGAACATAAAAGAATATACAGATTATAGAACATATTTAAACTTTGATTTAATTGTAAAAGACAGTACAGGAAACGAGCAAAGACTATCTAAAACTTTATTAAAAAAATCAGGTGGAGAAACTCAAACACCATTTTATATTTCTATACTTGCATCATTTGCACAAGTTTATAGAATAAAAAATAATGAAAATACAATTAGATTAATTGTATTTGATGAAGCTTTTAGCAAAATGGATAGTGAAAGAATAGAAGAAAGCATAAAATTGTTAAAAAGAATTGGATTTCAAGCAATTTTTGCAGCACCACCTGATAAATTGCAAGATATACAAAACTTAGTGGATTCTACTTTATTAGTATTAAATCCTGAAGAACATTCAATTGTTGTAAAAAAATATACTAATAAAGAAGAATGGTAGACTTAAATGCAGAAGCTTAAAAGTAAAAAAATATTATGAATAGCAACTTAAAAAAATGGAGAAATTATGGATTGTAAAAATATAATTTTAAATGAACTTTTAAATAAATATGAAGTAAGTAAATCATTAGTTTCAAATTCTAATAGAAAAATTATTTTAAAAGTAGACAAATTGAAAGAATATAATATTGAAGACTATGAGGCAAAGAAGCTATTTCATGATGTTGTATTTGACTTAGAAAAAAAGCAGATAGTTTTTTATTCGTGGAAACCATATGAAAAACGGCAACTTATTAGATAAAATATGGCTAAACAAAGAAAATATAAAAAAAGCATATTTAGAGGCTGGTAGAATTGAAATTCAAAAAACTAATAATGACTTAATACAATTGCTAGAAAATATAAAATTTAATCAAACCTGGCTAGAAGATTATAGAAACGATATGATTAATTATATAAAAGAAAAGCATAAACCCAATAATCTATTTCCAGCAAAGTTTGCTAAAGACATACTAAAAGTTTTGCAAATAATAGATACTTCTAAAGAAAATTTAAAAAGAGTATTAAGCATAAAATGTTTTGGAGATTCTAAATATTTTGAAAAAAACATAGAGCACATTATAATTAGAATAATAAAAATATATTTGCTTAATGGCTATAATCAAGAAGAATACACAAATGATGACATTTTACTGCAAGTACGGAATAACAAAATATCCTGAAATAATAGAATTTTGTGGAGACTTAGAATTCTATATAAAAAATGAAATTATTGAATATAAAAAAGAAACATTAGGAAGCTATGTAAATAGTTACAATGTAAGAGATATGAAAAAACTAAAAATTAAAAATGCTAATAAAATAATATTTATTGAAAATAAAGCAAATTACATAGATTATATTCAAAATAAAAAGAAAGAAAATGAATTTGTTATTTATCATGGCGGAATGTATAGCCCTACTAAGGGAGAATTTTTTAGTAAAATATATCAAGCTATGAAAAATATGCGGAGTTTATCATTGGAGTGACATTGATATAGGTGGATTTAAAATTTTTGTTAGATTAAAAAAGATTATTCCAGAACTAATGCCTTACAAAATGGATATACAAGCGTTTTACAGTAAAAAAGATTACTGGAAACCAATGAACTTAAGCTATATGGAGAAGCTAGCACAAATGAAACAAGATAAACAATATGAAATTTTTTATGAATTAATAGATGAAATGTTAAAAAATAAAAGTAAGCTAGAGCAAGAAGCTTTTATATAAACACTATCGTAGGGCTATTGACAAATAGAATAAAAATATATTCTTAACTTAAACACTTTTGAAAGAGTAAAACTCTCCAATGCATTGCTACGCAACATGTTGGAGAGTTGATTGATTA
>CANQCT010000005.1 GCA_947589835.1 uncultured Clostridia bacterium | reverse complement strand
AATTATATCATGAAATAATTGTTATATAAAGGTTTATGGGTAACCTTTTAAAAACCTAAATATATTATACAAGGAATAGATTTTAAAATGAATAAGCCTAATCTATCAAAATCGAAATACTGTAAAGCAAAACAATGCAATAAAATTTTATGGTTAGATAAATATAAGGCAGAAGAAGCAACAGATATAGGAAATGAATCAGTTTTAGAAAATGGAACAAAGGTAGGAGAACTTGCTAGAAGATATTTTGGAAAATACACAAATATAGAATTTAATACAGATTTATCTAAAATGGTTTCCGATACAGAAAAAGAACTAAAGAATATTCCAAATATAATAACAGAAGCATCATTCAATTTCGATAATAATTTCTGTAGTGTTGATATATTAAAAAACGACATTGATGGAATCGAAATATATGAAGTAAAAAGTTCTACTAGTATCCATGATATATATTTAGATGATGTTTCATATCAATATTATGTTCTACATAACTTAGGTTTTAATATAAAAAGTGTCCATATAATGTATATCAATAGTGAATATGTAAGGAATGGCGAATTGGAATTAGATAAACTTTTTAATATTGAAGATGTTACTAAAATAGCTATTTCAAAGCAAAATGAAATACAGGAAAAAATAAAAGAAATAAATGAATATATGCTAGAATATGACAATGAAGAAAATGAACCAGAAAAAAAGGTTAGTATGAATTGTTTTGACCCTTATGAATGTGCATATTGGAATTATTGTACTAAAGAATTACCAAAAAACAATATTTTTAAAATTAGATTAATGCATAAAGATAAAAAGTTTAAATTGTATAATGAAGGTAAAATTAGTTTTGAGGATGTTTTATATGAAGATATAAATGAAAAATATTTAGAACAAATAGACTTTGAACTAAATGATAAAGAAACAAAAATAGAAAAAGACAGAATTAGAGATTTTTTAGACACTCTTTCATATCCATTGTATTTTTTGGATTTTGAAACTTTTCAGCAAGCAATTCCAGAATATGATGGAGTAAGTCCTTATATGCAAATTCCTTTTCAATATTCACTGCATTATATTGAAAAAGAAGGTGGAGAACTAAAGCATAAAGAATTTCTTGCAGAAGCGGGAATAGACCCTAGAAGGGCTTTAGCAGAAAGATTAGTCAAAGATATTCCAAAAAATGTATGTGTTACTGCATATAATATGAGTTTTGAAAAAACTGTAATAAAAAAATTAGCTGAAACTTATCCAGATTTAAGTGAACATCTATTAAATATAAGAGAAAACATAAAAGACTTAATGATTCCATTTAAAGAAAGATATTACTATTGCAGAGCAATGCAAGGCTCATATTCAATAAAATATGTACTACCTGCTTTATTTCCAAATGACCCAGAACTTGATTATCATAATTTGCCAGTAGTACATAATGGTGGCGAAGCAAGTTTTGCTTATAGTGATTTAGTAAATCACACAAAAGAAGAACAAGAAGAAATACGAAATGGATTATTAGTTTATTGTGGTTTAGATACTTTAGCTATGGTTAAAGTATGGGAAAAATTAAAAGAAATAAATTAGATTAACTAAGAGATAGGAGAAATAAATATGAATATTGTTGATATGAGCCAAATTAAAAATTTTTGGCTAGTTGAGATGCTACCATTTACCTTTGAGGATAGAAAAAATTATAAATTTGTAAAAGAATATCAGGAGTTAAGCTCTGAAAATGGAATATTTGGAATAGGCTGGTCTGATTATCCTGAACTAAAAGAAATATTTGGAAAAATACCAATTGAAAAAAGCGAATTGACAAAGGAAATTTATGAAACAATAAAAGAAAATATAAAAAATTGTCCTAAATTACAAGACCTGAAATTAGAGGATTCTTATATTGAGAATATTTATCAAAATGCATGGAAAGAATTAAAAAAACAAGAAGAAAAAAATAATAACACCAATAAAAAAAATAATGAACAACCAAATGATGAGCAAGAAAATAACGAACAAGAAGATAAAGGACTAAATTTAGCAATTAAAAACTTCTTTTCAATTGAGAAAGGTGATATTGTATTATCGAGATTAAGAAATGGAAAATATATAGTTGGTATAGTAGAAGATAATACAAAATATTATGGAAGCAATGAAGAAGATGAGGAAGGAAAAAATGAAGATGATTTAATAAAAAAATGGAAAGAAAATGAAAAAATAATGTCCAATGGATTCGGTTGGAGATGTAAAGTTAAACATTGGTATCCGATTTCAAGGGAAGATGTTCCATCTGATATAATTGGAAGATGTTCACAAAGAAATTCATATACAATTACACGTTTAAACGATGATAGAATAAAATTGTTTATTTTGAAATTATTAGAAAGGCAAGAAAAAAAGAAAAGTAATTGTCCACCTATTATTTTAAATGAAAATAATTTTGCAAGTGCTTTGAATTCTGATGAATTAGAAGATTTAATATATTTATATATTTTGGATAAAAAAGAAAATGAAGATTTGATCTTATTACCATCTCAATGTAAAATTAGTGAGCCTATGTATGAATTTTATTTAAAACATAAAAAAAATATGGATGGAAAGATTATAACTTGTCAAGTAAAAAATAGAAGTACAGTAGATTTCCAAAAATACAAAGATGAGATAGAACATGATAAAAAAGGAATGTTTGAAAAAATATATCTTTTTTCAGGTATTGAAAGTTATGGCAATGATAAAGAAAAAGAAAAATATAAAGAAAAAATAGAAATTATAGAAAAAAAGGAGTTATGGAAATATTTAAAAGATAATAAAAGTTATTTCAATGTATTACAAGATGACTATTATTATAAGTTTAGTAGTGATGAAAAAGAAGATGAAAAGGTAATAATATCCAAAGCTGAAGAAAATGGTTGGACATTACATAAATATCAAAAAGCATGGAAAGTTAAACAAAATAAACAAAAAAAGTTTAAAGTATCTTATTATGATAATGGAGAATTAAAAAGCACATCATCAAAAGAGTACTGTAATGAAATTTTAAAAAGTCGAATTAAAGCGATTAATTTTAATTATAATGCGTATGATGAAAATAAACCTAACTTTTATTATAATAACGATTTTAGATGCTTTATTATCAATAAAAAAACAAATAAAGAAGAAAATGAAATCAAAAAAGTTATAGAAGAAGTAATACCTATAATAAAAAAATTAGTAGGAGATTAAACAGATGGAACTATACGAAAAAAACGGGAATATCTTATACATATTAAATGTATTAAAAAAATATAGTGATGAAAAACATAAGTTATCTATACAGAACTAAAAGAAAAAATTAAAAATTTTAAAAATATATATGAATGGAGTATATAAATCATGAAAATATTATTAAAAGATGTATTAGAATTTGATAATTTAAGAAAAGAATATCCTGATAAGACAATAAAATTAAGATTCAATAAATATAAAGAAAATGAGGATATAACATATAATTTTGTTGAATGGTACAAAGAAGATAAAGAAAGTAAGAAGTTTAAAGATAGTTTATTAACTGTTTGGTCAAATAAGAAAAAAACTATTCAAGATAATGACATAATTTTTCAATTTATAGAAGTATCAGATAACAAATGGCTTTTAGTAGATGTAGCAAAAATATTATCAGCTAATAATGATAATGGTATTGCAGAAGCAGAAACATTAAAAAAATATGAAAAATATTTTGGAAAATTATCGGTTGATTTCACTAATTTACCTAATCAGTTCTGTTACGTTGAGCCACAAATTATAGATAATATAGAAATATTTGAAATAACTAATAAAACTTATCTAGAGATGGAAAAATGTATTAGATAGCCATAGTCCTCATGGATATAACTATAATTAGAAAAAATTAGTTTATATAATTTTTTATAAAAATATATGGGAGAAATAAAATGGAATTATACGAAAAAAACGGGAATATCTTATACATATTAAATGTATTAAAAAAATATAGTGATGAAGAACATAAGTTATCTATATCAGAGCTGAAGGAAAAAATAAATGAAATATATGGTGAAAATATAGATCCAAGAACTATAAGAAGAAATATTAATTTACTAAAAGAAAAATTTGGTTATGATATTAGTACATACAATGATAATAAAATAGGCTATTATATAAGTAATGACCCTGAAACAGATTTTGAACCAGGAGAAATTAGAGCAATTATAGACATTTTCAGTTATTCTTCATTTATAGAAGATAGAATTGCAAAAGGTATAATAAAAAAATGTAAAAATCTTCAAAATGTATATGAGAATGAAAAAGTAAAGAATTATAAAGTATATTCTCCTAAAGGTAAGACAAGCAATATAGAAGTAATAAAAAATATTGAGGATATTTCAAATAGTATCATAAAAAAGAATAAGATAAAATTTGAATATTGGAAATATTATATAAAAGGAGACAAAATAGAAAAGAAAATAGTAAGTGAGCCTATTGTTTCTCCTTATGCCATTTTATATGATAATCAACAATTTTACATGCTTGGAATAAAAAATGGAAATGATGAATTTTTCCATTACAGATTAGATAGAATAAAGAATTTAACTGAAATAAATGAAAAAATAACTATAAAGAAAACTGAAAAAGAAATAGAAGAATATACAGATACAGCAGTTGAAATCTTTAGTGGCAACAAAATTGAAATTGAGGCTAAATGCAATGAGTTATTATTAGGTGAAGTTATAGAAAAGTTTGGAAAAAATGTAAAAATTAGTCCAATAAATCAAAAAGAATTTAAAATGACTTTGTATGCCAATCCACAAGGATTCAAACTATGGGCAATGAGAAATTTAGATGTGGTTACAGTAACAAAACCTCAATCTTTTATAGAAGAAATACAAGTATTACTTGATGATGCAGTAAAAAGATACTATAAAAAATAAGACAATACCTTATATGACCGATGAAATTGAAGAAATAAAATATAGCTAGTATAATAAAATTATATTAGTTATATTTTTTTTGAAAGGAAAGTGAAATAATGAAAACAGGTTTTAAAAAGTTAGATGAGATAATAAAAATAAAAGGAGAAAATCTTATTTTACTAGGAGGAACAGCTTCTGTAGGAAAGACTAACCTTGCATTAAATATTATTAACAATATTGCAATAAAAGATAAAAAACCAGTTTTATTTTTTAGTCTAGAGTGTTCTAAAGAAAGCATAGTAAATAAAATTCTTAGCATTGCTGGAATGATAGAAGCTCCTAGTATTGTAAAAGAAGAAAGAAAATTAGAAGATTCTGAATTTTTAAAGTTAAATGAGATTATACGAGAAATAGAAAAAGCACCAATATATATCGATGATACACCTGGAATATCAATAAAAGAAATTTGTGAAAAATCTAAAAAAATAAAAAGTGAAAAGGATATAAGTTGCATTATAATTGATTATTTGGAACTAATAAGTTTTGACAAAAGTAAAAATCTAAGTAGAGATTTAGAAACAAATGAAATACTTAAAAACCTAAAAGAATTAGCAAAAAAAATAAACGTTCCAATTTTACTGACTTCATATAATATATCATATAAAAAAATAGCACATAGAGAAAATCATATTCCAAAACTAGAAGACTTAACAAAAAATATAGATTATGAAAAATATGCAGATATTATTATATTATTGCATAGAGAAGAATGCTTTGATAATTTTACACCAAAGAAAAATATTGCAGATATTATAATAGCGAAAAATACAACTGATATAAAAGAAAATATTGAGCTTGCTTGGTTTCCACAGTATTTAAAATTTTGTGATTTATAAGGAGGGAAATTACTTATGAAAATATATTTATTACAGGTAAAAAACTATGATTGCATTGATAATAAAAATAAAAGTAATTAATATAAAAAAGTATTGAATTTAAAGGAAAAATAAAGATATGAAAAAAAAAAGAAAATTAGACGATTATGATTTAATTAACTCTAAAGCAATAAGAAATCACTGTAGAAAAATTAAATATGAATTTAATACAGAAGAACTTGCTGTTTTAGTGTATAGAAACAACAAAATGGATATATTGGAAAAAATCTCTAAATATCAAGATTTGATAGATAATTATCCAGATATGGAGGTTATCGAAAGAATAAATTGTAAGCATTATGATAGTATAAAAGTAATGCTTAAAAATGAGATAGAACGAAATAAAAAAACATATGAAGATTTTTTGAGGAAAGATGAAAACTCAGTTTATACTTGGGATGAATATAATAGAACAACAAAAGAATATAGTCGAAGTTATGAAATTATAAATAATTTGAAAAGAACTTATGAAGAAACATATAAATCTGTAAAAGATTATATAAACGAATTTGATGATACAATTTCTTTTATAATTACAAAGAAATTCTTTGGAGAAAAAGAAAGATTAATTCGTGCTCACTATAATGTTATAGATAAAACCCCTAAATTAGTAAAAATATATGACAAAGAAGATGATTTTTTAGATATTGATAATATTTTTGTATATATGCCAACGCCTTTTAAAAAAGGAGATATATTAATTTCCGAAAATCCATCAAGATGCAATTATGGAGATAATGGAGATATATTTGTATTAGACTATCTAGCTACTTGGAGAGAAAATATAAAAGAATATTTAAAAAGAGGTAATTCTGATTCTTCTGATATGGTGGGATATGGATATTATTTATATGATGATAAAGCAGAATTTACTTATGATAATAAGTGGGATTATGATAGCTTTGAATATTATGAAGGAAAAATTGAAGGTAATAATAGAATTTTAAAAGCAATTAGTAGTTATTTAAAAGGAAAAATAGATTTTGAACTTCTAATACATGCTTATGATTTATTTAAAATTGAAAGCATAAACAAAGCCATGCCGGATTTTTATACAGAAGAGGGACTGAAAAAGGCAGGTTTTTCTGATGCAGATATTAAAAAAATAAATGGAGAAGGAGAGATATAAATTGGAAAATGAAAAAGGTAAAAATAATATAAATTTAAGCGATATAATAGATAAAAATATGGTTTCAAAGTATATTAAAGAAAAAAGCTACAGAAAAGCAAAAGAAATATATGGAGAGAATTTGCCACAAAATATAGAAAAAAGATTAAAACTTGAACTTGATTCAATAACTAAAAATAATTTTGAACAAAAATATTTAATAACGTCATATGTAGCTCAAAAATCAAAAGAAATGGGATATTTATCATATACAAGAGGTAGTGTAGGTAATTCTTTTGTAGCATTTTTATTAGAAATTACAGACTTTAATCCTATAGAATACCATCTACCATTTGAAATGTTTGCAGGAATAAAATATGATAAGGAACCTGATATAGAGCTATATATATCAGAAGATATAATAGATAAAATTCGTGAAGAAATAAAAGATGTAAAAGAAGAAATAAAAATTCATGAAACGAATCTACCTACATTTTTAAAAAAATTACAAGATGAAACAAAAATTAACCCACAAGATATTGATTTCGATGATAAAGATACTTTAAATTTATTTGCAAAAGCAGATACGAAAGGAATATATGATTTCACATCGGATTTTATGCTTAATATGCTAAAACAAGCAAAAATTAGGAATTTTAATGATTTAGTTTGTGTATCTGCTTTAAGTCATGGAAGTGGAACATGGAATCAAAATCTAGAATATTTAATTAAAGATTTAGACATACCTATAGATATGCTAGTTTCAAGCAGAGCAGATGTTATGAATTATTTAATGGAAAAAAATATTGATAAAGAAAAAGCTTATGAAATAACTGAATTTATTAAAAAAGGAAGAGCCTATATGGCAAATGATATATTTAGTTATAGCATTTTACAAAAAGAATCTCAAAAAAAGTGGGAAGAATATAAAGAAATATTAGAAGGCCACCATATTCCACAATACTATATAGACTCATTTGAAAGAATAAAATATTTATTTCCAAAAGCTCATTCTATAAGTGTAGCAGAAAATTCTTTCAGAATTGCATGGTATAAAGCACATTATCCAGAAGCATTTTATAAAATATATTTTGAAACAAATAAAACAATAAATATTAATTGCTATTATACACAAAAAGATGTAAAAAGAAAATTAAAAAGACTCTATGATGAAAAATTAGGAATTTCGAAAAATGGTTATAAAGAGGAAAAAAAGCTAAAAGATCAAATTTGTGAATTTGAAGTATTGCTTGAAATGTTTAATAGAGGAATCAAAAAAGATGTAAAAAGAGAAGAAGATATTTATGACTTAATAAATTCAAAAGCAATAGGAGATTATTGCAGAGAAATAGGGTATAAATTCAACATAGAAGAACTTGCAGTTTTGATATATAGAAACAATAAAATGAGCATAGAAGAAAAAATATCAAAATATCAAGATTTAATTGATAATTATCCAGATATGGAAGTCTTAGAAAGATTGAATTGTAAACATTATGACAGTGTAAAAACAATGATAAAAAATGAAATAGATAGAATTACAGAATTATATCAAGATTTCATAGGTGAAGATGATTGTATATATGGATGGAGTGATTGGAATAGAAATGGTTATTCTAATGATGAAATCTATAATGCAAAAAGAACATACAGAGAAATAAAAAGCGAAATAACGAATTTAATAAATGAATATAATGACATTGATTATTTTAGTATTACGAAAAAATATTTTGATGGGCTAGATGTCATTTTTAGATGTCAAGAGAAAAAGATAGTTGCAAATTGTAAAGTTATAAAAAAGATTCCTAAGATTATAGAAATAATGGAAATTGGCGAAGAAATGTCAGATTTAGAAGGAATTTTTATAAATATACCAGTTCCGTTTAAGAAAGGTGATATTTTAATTAGTGATAATGCTACTCCTTATAAGAATTTAATGAATGATGAAAAAAAATGTATATTTGTATTAAATAGCTTAACTATTTGGAATGAAAGAATAAAAGAAAAAGATTTTATTAGAGAGTTGGATATGTCCGATATGATGGGAAATGGATATTATTTAGTTGATGGTGGTAAAAACTTTGTTTTAGACGATATTTCTGATTATGATTCATTTGAGTACTTTGAAGGAGAATTAGAAGAATCTAACCGTATTTTAAAATTAATTAGTAGTTTTTTAAAAGGAAAAATTGATAACTTAGAATTATTTGTAAAAGCATATGAATCGTTTAAATCAGATTATGAAAGAAAAAAACTAGATTCTTTTGTAGATGAAGATTTAAAATTATTAGGTTTTAGTGATTTCGAAGTTTCAAGAATACATCATGAGCAAGACAAAATATATAATATGCCAGAAAATAAAAGAATCGATTATATAATAAATAATACATATGGTCTAAAAGGTATTGAAGAAGAAAATGTAAAACAGATAGAAACTGATTTTTATGATAATGTATTTGTTTTGACTATAGATAGTAAATTATATAAAAATGGAGAGTTGGTTGATAAAAAAATAAAAGAGATTCATATGCTTGATGGGTGTCATTTATATAAAGTAACAAACGATAACAAAATTAGACCTATAGATGATGATTGGACATGGAATGATATTGATACATACTTAAATAACAATGATTGTTCTTATAAGAAAATCTTATTCAGTACAATGAATATTGTTGCTCTAACCAATAATGGAGAGATCAGAGAAATTCACCAATATCCATCATGTATTATTCCAGAAAATTATGTGGGTGTAGAAGATATAAAAATTGAAGAAGTAAATGGTTTAGATATACCATATATTTATAAAAATAACCATTATATAAAATTATATGAAAATTAAAATATTGTTTTACTGATACAATATATGACCATATATCTTCTCTATTGTTTCTTGATACAGTATAATATATAAAGTATTAAGGAAGGGAGCTTTTATATATGAAACTAGATGAAGAATTATTAGATGAAAATAATGAAAAAATTTTAAGAAAATTAGATGATACTATTGGATTAAGTAAAAATAAAATAATACTGAGAGATATTATAAAATATCATAATGTTATGAAGCAATATGAATGCAATATTGAATTTGAAAATTATAATATTGTTATTAGGAATAACTCTAGTTATACTTTTTATGAAGAACTAATATCTGTTATTGCAGAAATATATTATAAAAATGGTATAATTTTAGACCCTAATATTTTATATTTTAACCCAGATGAATTTAGGCATAATACAAGAAAAAAAGAAAAAAGTGAATACAAAGATATAAAAGAAGGTCTTATAGTTATTGATTTAGAAGCAATAGGAAGAACTCCTAAAGGATTAAAGGAAGAAATAGAAGTTATGATAGAGCAAATGCCAACAAAAGCATTTGTTATATTAGAAGATGAATTTAGAGAAGGCGAAGTAAATGCTGTGTTAACTGAATATTTTTCATGGTCAATGAAAATAGATGCCATTTCAAATGAAGAAAAAGAACAATATATAAAAAAATTTTTGGATTCAAATGAATTAACATACAATGAAGAAATTATAAAAGAATTGTCTGATAATCCGTATTACTTAATAAAAAATAAATTGACCAATATATTAGTTAACAGTAAAATAAATAATGAAAAAAATTTAATAAAAATTCTAAA
Organism: uncultured Clostridia bacterium; assembly: GCA_947589835.1. Taxonomy (GTDB): domain Bacteria; phylum Bacillota; class Clostridia; order TANB77; family CAG-508; genus CAG-273. Next base: position 36,986 of record CANQCT010000005.1, on the reverse strand, counting down.
CAAAGACGAGAAACTTAAAAAAAGTAAAGGGAAAGTATTACAAAAAACAGGTATGCAAGAACTAGATGAGCTTATTGGTTTGAATGAAGTAAAAGAACAAATAAAAAAAATTATAAGTTTTTTAAAAATTAGTAAAACAAGAAATAATATGCCAATGCTACATATGTGCTTTAATGGAAATCCAGGAACAGGCAAAACAACAGTAGCAAGAATTGTAGGAAAAATTTTTGCAGAAGAACAGATTCTATCAGATAAAAAAATTTTTGTAGAAGCTCAAAGATGCGATTTAATAGGAAAATATGTTGGACATACTGCGCCAATGACTCAAAAGATAATTGAAAAATCTTTAGGTGGGATTTTATTTATTGATGAAGCATATTCTATTGCTTCATACATTCAAGATGAAGGTGGTAGAGATTTTGGAGCAGAATGTATAGCAACACTTTTAAAAGGAATGGAAGATAATAGAGAAAATCTTTGTGTAATACTTGCTGGTTATACAAATGAAATGCAGCATATGCTAAAAGTTAATCCAGGTTTTGAAAGTAGAATTCAATTTACAATAGATTTTCCAGATTATTCAGCAGAAGCATTATATAACATTTTTAAAAATCTTTGTGCTAAAGAAAAATATAAGATATCTAATAATGTAAAGAAATTTTTGATAGATCATTTTAATAAAGCAAAACTTAATAAAAATTTTTCAAATGCAAGATATGTTAGAAATTTATATGAAAAAGTTAAAATTGAACAAGCATATAGAATAACAATAAATGCAAATGAGAATATAAATTTAATAAAAAAGTGTGATATTGAAAAAGTAGTAGAAAATTTTAAACCAAATTGTGAAGAAAAACTAAAAATAGGATTTTGTGCATAATAAAAACTTGAAGATAAATCTCCATTATAACCTTGTTTTAAATTAACACCAACTTCGCTAGCTTTCAAAAAATTATTTAAAATAATTACTTGAAAGTACATATTTGACGAATTTTTAATATAACCAAATTTTATGTAAAAAAGAAACATATTATTGACTTTTTTAAAAATAATATGTAAAATATTTAAGAAGCATATATTCAGATAGAGTGATACAATAATATGTAATGACTAAAATTAACCATCTTGATAAAAACGATGTTGTGCAAAGAAAATTTCTGCCAAATGATATTGTAAGAAAAACTTCAAAAGGTATTGAAACAGCATTACTAGAGCAAGAACAATCAATAAATATTTTAGTAGGAAAGAGTGGGGAGGCAAAATAACAATTCAAAAAAAAATTATATTTTTTAAAAATGTCACAAGGAGGTAATATAAAATGGAAGGAAAAAACAAAAAAATATTGTAGTAATTTTATTTATAATAGTTGCAATAATTGTAATTGCTATTATGGGGTATGAACTTTACAAGTTCTCAAATGTAATTAAACAAAAGGATACAGAAATTTCTGAATTAAAACAAGAAAAACAAACAATGCAAAATACTTTAAATGATATACAAGCTACTCTAAATAATAGTATTAACACTTCAAACGAAAAAACAGATAAGGAAAAAGCTGAAGAAATCGCAAACAAATTTATAGATGCTGTAAATAATAAAGATACTGAAGCATTAGAAGAATATAGTGATGCAGGAGTTGTTTCAACGGTAGAAAAATATAATATAACAAATATAAAACTAATAGAATTATCACGTTACATTGAAGAAGATGACGAATACATTTATGATATATCATTTGACTTTAATTATAATGGAATAACAAATCAAGAAGAAGTAAGTTTAGGCAACGTGTTAATACTAAAAAAAGAAAATGATAAATTTTTAGTAACTGCTGTTGGTGCTACAGGTATATAGAAAAAAATAAAAAGAAACCTACTTAAATATGTAAATCTAAATAGGTTTCTTTTTTTGCCATAAAACTAATATAGCAAATAAACTTATTTCATATTGTTTTCAGCTTGTTGGATCATTTTTTTAACCATTTGATCACCGATTCTACCAGCGTCTCTTGAAGATAAATCTCCGTATGAATATATGGACAGAATAATACAAACATAAATAGTAGGTGCTTTTTAAAATTATTAAGTGAGAACCAAAATATGGTTAAATGAAAAAAATTATGTTAACATTATAGACTTTTTTAAAAAAATATGTTAAAATTAACATCAAAATAAAGGAGGAAAAGAATGGATATAAATAGTATTGTAGAAGAAATTTGTACGAAAGAAGTTGAAGGAAAAAAGAAAAATAATCAACCACTTTGCATTATGATAGGTGGGTTACCAGGTTCAGGAAAAACAAATCTTGTAGAAAAACTAAAAATAGAATATGCAGATAGAGAGTTTGTTGTTATTGATACAGATAATTATAGAAATCTGCATCCAAATTATACACAGCTAATAAAAACTCCTGAAAAAGCAATAAGTGAGACAAGTAAATTTTCCAACGCAATTGAAGCTGAACTAATTAAAAAATCTATAGAAAGACATTGTGACATAATAAGTGTAACAACTTTAAGAGCCACGGAAGCAATCGATTCTATTTTATACCAACCAGCAATGAGGGAAGGATATAGAATGGAAGTATGTGTTATGTCCGTACCAATTAGTGAAAGTGGACTATCAGCTCAAAGTAGATATGAAAGACAAATTAGTGCAGGAGAATGTCCAAGATTTACTCCTATGGATTTTATAGAGAGTTCTTTTCATGGAATACAAAATACAATAGAGATGCTTCAAAAAAAAGAAGACCATCCAATATTAAGAGTATATAAAAGAGGTATTGGAGAAGATTCTATGCCAATAGAAGTATATAATAGCCAAACACAGCCCAAAACATATAGGTGTGCATTAGAAGCATTTTTAAATCCAGTTAAATCTCTAAAAAGAGAAGATGCAATTAAACAATTAAGAGAGATTTATAAATCTAAAAGAGAAAGGAATGCTAATTCAATAGAATATTCTTCTATTGAAAGGTTGAAAGAACTATTCGGACTATCACAAGAATTAGAAAAATGAAAGGGTTTTACTATGCAATCAGAATTCATTTTAAATAAGGAAAATAAAGAAGAATTAAAACAATATTTAAGTGAAGTAATTGATATAGGATTAGAATTTAAATTGGGTGAAAAATTTAAAGAGAAAAATGTTTCTAACGAGATAAAAGAACAAATATTAAGAATGCCAGAAAATTCAAGAAGTATGGAAGATATTATTCAATTGGTAGAAAAGGAAATTGTTCCATGCTGTTCTAATTTTTCAAGTACAAAATTTATGGGATTTCCAGATTCAGGTAACTCAATAGCTGCAATTACTGGAACAGTATTATCTGACCTTTTACAACAAAATCTAATCAACTCTAGTTTTTGTGCACCTATAGCTACATACATAGAAATTGCTGTAATAAAATGGCTTAGAGAGATTATAGGATACCAAAATATAAGTGTTAATAATGTAGGCGATATAGGTGGAATTATTACTTATGGAGGAACAGTAAGCAATTCTATTGCTATGCTTTTAGCTAGAGAAAACCACAGGAAATATACAATGAAGACAGGAGTCAAAAACCCTGATGAGTACAAAGTTATTATACCAAAAGGAATTGGGCACTACAGCATAAAAAGTAGTCTAATGTGGATAGGATGCGGAGAAAATACTATTGAAGTTCCTACTATGAACTATAAATATGACTTAGATGAACTAGAAAAAACTTTATTAAAAAATAGAGGCAAAGTAATGTGTGTAGTAGCTTATGCTGGTGATAGTAGAAGTATGACAATTGATAACTTGCAAGAGATTTATCAATTAGTAAAAAAGATTGACGATAATATATGGCTACATGCTGATGCTTGTCATGGATTTTCTCTTGGATTTAGTGAAAAACTGAAATCAAAAATCTCAGGTATTGAATTATTTGATAGCATCTCTACAGATCCACATAAAGTGTTAGCAGTACCATATACCGTAAGTGCACTTTTAGTAAAGAATCCTAAAAACTTAATAAATATAGCATCCACATCTGATTTAATTATGCAAGAAGATTTAGCGTTTGGACAAATAACACCATTTATAGGGTCAAAAAGCTGGATGTCACTGAAAGTTTGGTTTACTTTTCAAAATATGGGAAGAGAAGAAATAGGAAAAATAATAGAAAAAAGGTGTCAAATGGCACAATACTTAAAACAGAAACTTGAACAAAGAAAAGAGTATGTGATATTAAATGATGTGGATATAAATTCTGTTATGTTTATGTATGTTGGCGACAAAGAAAACATAGAGCTATCAATTGATGAGATAAATGATATAAATAAGAAAATAAAAGATAAGATGGATACTGATGGCACATATTTTTTGCATCAGTTTTCGATAAATGATGATAATATGAAATTAGGAAATAAGGAAACAATATTGTATCCATTAAGATATATGTCTGGAAATGATAATATAACAGAAAAAGATATTGATGACTTGCTAATATATATTGATGAAATTGTAAGGGAATTAGAAGAAAAGAGGTAAATATTATGACAAATGATATACCGAATATTGGAAAAGAATACATTGATTATTTAAGAAGCAAAAAACAAAATACTTCTTCAGATATTTTAATGTATGGTTCTGCGGTATATGGAAAAGTAACTCATGACTTGGATGTTTCATTTATTGTAAAAGAATTTAATTCAGAAGAATATGAGAAAATAAAAAGTGCTACAGTAGAGTTTCAAGCACTACATGGAATGGAATTAGATCAAGAAGTGCCATATTCTAGTAAATTAATATATACTGATTATGATGTTGAATGTATGTTAAGAAATACACCTTTTAAAAAAGTAAATGGTATATATGTAATATCACCAATAGAAAAAACGCCTGATTTTTTAAGCTCAAAAGAAATGAAATATAGATTACTATTAAATATACTAACAACTCGTTCAATACTATTGCAAGGCAATAAAGAAAAAATAGAAAATTATAAGCAAAGGGCATGGGACTTATTAGTAAGAGTTATCATATCATACAATCAATTATCAGAAATTGATATTGACTACTTTTTACAACTATTATATAGAGACGAAAAAACGAAGCAATATGGAGAGATGTTCTTGGGTTATAAAACTAATATGAAACAAAAAATGTTAGATTTAGAAGAAGATTGTGAGAGAACATTGGACAGATTAGCAAAAGAGGGAAAATTAGAGAAACAGTCATCAAGAAAATTTAGTATTAACGAACAATGGGAGAGGTAAAGTGAATTTAATAGAATGTTTTAAGAAAAATGATATGTACTTACCAGACTATACTGCACAAGTTTCTATCATAGACTTAATGAACATAATTTATGGTTATTGTGGATATTCTCAAAATAGTAAATGTGAAAATCAAATAGTAAAACAATATGTAAAAAATAGAAAACATATTGTATTTATATTATCAGATGGAATGGGAAGTAATTTAATAGATTCTCTATCCAATAATATGTTATTAAAGAAAAATAAAGTTTTAGATTTACAAACAGTTTGTCCCACTACTACAGGATGTGTTTTATCTTCAATAGCAACTGCAAAATATCCTGCAGTACATGGAATGATTGGATGGTATAATTATCTTAGAGAAAAAGGTATAAATTATTATACATTACTATTTAAAGATAGAATATCAGGAAAGAATTTAAAAGAACTGGGAATAAAATCGAGTAATATATATCAATACGAATCAATTATGAATTATTTATCTAGAAAAACAGTAGCTTTATTCCCAGAAAAAATTGTTGATAGTGAATTTTCACAATTTATGTTAGAAAGGAATAGGATAGGATATGAGAGTATAGAAGATGTCTTTAAAAAATTAAATAATTATATACAACAAAATTTAGATACTCCTACATTTTCTTATGTATATTTACCTTATGTAGATAATATATCACATTACAATGGGGTATATAGTGATAATGTAAAGAATGTGATAGAAAAACTTGAAAATGAAATTATAAAACTAAAAGCGAACAAAATAGAAGATTTGGAAATAATTATCACAGCAGATCATGGTCAGATTGATGTTAATAAAGAAATTGTTATGGATTTTGAAAAGTATAATCATTATTTTTATGCTCTACCAGGAATTGATTTTGGAACAGCTACATATTATGTAAAAGACAACCAAAAAACAGAATTTTTAAAGAATTTTAGAAAAGATTTTGAAAACGAAATGTATGTTTTTAATACAGAAGAATTTATTAAAAGCAAATTGTTTGGATATGATGTAATATCAGAATATATGAAATCAAATTTAGGAGATTTTATTAGTTTTTGTAGGAAAGGGGTATATTTTGTTAATACAATTGAAAATGAAGAAGACTATATAGGAAAAATTAAAGGGTCACATTCTGGTTTCAGTAAAGAGGAAATAATGATACCTTTAATTGTAATAAATTAAATTTGAGGGACAGGTCACTGATTTAAGCAGAAGTTAAAATGGACATGTTAAAGGAGAAATAATTTGCAATGAAATCCTTGAAAGAATTTTTAATAAAAAAAGAAACCTACTTAAATATGTAAATCTAAATAGGTTTCTTTTTTGCCATAAAACTAATATAGCAAATAAACTTATTTCATATTGTTTTCAGCTTGTTGGATCATTTTTTTAACCATTTGACCACCGATTCTACCAGCGTCTCTTGAAGATAAATCTCCGTTATAACCTTGTTTTAAATTAACACCAACTTCGCTAGCTACTTCATATTTGAATTTGTTAAGAGCTTCTTTAGCTTCTGGAACTACAGAATAATTGCTGTTGTTGCTTGCCATATCTTTCACCTCCTAGAATGTGATTGTTTTCTTTATTGAAAAAACTATCTTGCTTTTTCAGTATTTATCTTGCACAATTAAAAAAAAATTAAACTGGAAAAATATGATAATTTTTATTGTAAATAAAAATAGTAAAATGATATAATAATAAAAGTAAAATAAATTATGCAAAGGAGGAAAGTATGATGTATTTAATATACTAAAATATATCATACAAAAAATTATGTATAAATTAATTGCAATAGATTTAGATGGAACTTTGCTTGACTCTTACGGACAAATTTCAGAAAAAAACAAAAATACAATAAAAGAAGCAATAAATCAAGGAGTAGAAGTTGTATTAACATCAGGCAGAAGTATTATGTCTGTAAAAAATTTAGCAGATGAAATTAATGCAAATAACTATATAATATGTGGAAATGGTGCAATGATATATGACCTAAAAAAAGGAGAAATAATATACGGCAACCTTTTAAACAAAAATAAAGTTTTGCAATTAATTCAAATATGTGATGAAAATAGTATATATTATAGTGTTTACACAAAAAACACAATTATTACAAAAAATTTAAACTATAATGTGCTTTTTTACCATCAAGAAAATGCAAACAAACCAGATAACAAGCAAACTCACATTCAAATAGTTCAAGACATATATAATTATATATTAAATAGTCCAGAAGAAGAATACATTAAACTGGTAGTTTGCGATAATAATAACATTATTTTTAATAGTATAATAAAAATATTAAAGGGTGTAAAAGGAGTAGATGTATTAGATGTAGGTCATATGTCTAGAAAGCTAATAAAATCTGGAACAGAAGAATTTAGCATAGAATATTTTTACACAGAAATAAACAGCCAAAATGTAGATAAATGGACAGCAATTTCGCATTTAATTAATAGGTTAGGAATAAAAAGTGAAGAAGTAATGGCAATAGGAGATAATGTTAATGATAAAACTATGCTAGAAAATGCAGGATTAGGTGTTGCTATGGAAAACAGTGCGCCATATATTAAAGAAATTGCAGATGTTGTAACAAGCAGTAATAATGAAGATGGCGTTGCAAAAATAATAGAAGAAAAGATATTAAATATTGAATAGAAATTTAGTAAAATGCACATAACTATTAAAGAATAGAAGTGTGCATTTTAGTTTGAAAGAACATAACCTTTCATTCCTTAAATGCGACTTTAAGTAAAGTAGGAAAGGAATGAAATTTCTTATGAATAAAAAAGAAAAAGCTGGAACTACCAATACAGAATTAAGCAAAAAAATAGAAATGGAAAACAATAAAAAAGCAATGACAAACAAAGTAAAAGAAGAAATAGGGAGTATGGAAGAATATGAAGATAGTACAAAATATGGAGAATTTGTATCATCATATTTTGCATGGCTTACATTAGAAGGCCAAAAGAAAAGGGCAAACCATTTAGAAAATATGACTAAAAATAACAAAAACTAAAATTTAATTTTTAAATAATAAAAAATAAAATGGCTAGAGCCTTGAAATATAAGCGAAAAAAATAATATTATTAATTCACAAAATATTCACAAATAATGTATTGACAAAATATAAAAAGGTAGTATAATAATATTGTAGGTCAAAGAAAGTCAAAGTCAATAAATAATTAATACAATTAAATAGACCTAGTATATACTAAAATAACGTATAAAGCATAAATTATAAAAAAAACAAAGGAAGTGATAAACTTATGAGAATGTCTGATATGATAGAAGATTTCATAAAAGAATTATTTTCAGAAGATGAAGACTTTATAGAAATACAAAGAAACGACTTAGCAGAACATTTTAAATGTGTACCATCACAAATAAATTATGTTATAGCAACACGTTTTAACCCATCACAAGGATATTATGTAGAAAGTAAACGTGGAGGACGGAGGGCACATTAAAATAAAAAAAGTAAATATCACAAAAAGTAACTATTTAATGCATGCAATTAATAGTATAGGCAATAAACTAACATCACAAGAAGTAGACATTTTTATTAGTAATTTTCTATCAGAAAATATCATTTCAGAAACAGAAGCAAAACTGTTAAAAGTAGCAACAAGTGATAATGTATTAACTGTACCACAGGAATACAAAGACTTATTAAGAGCAAACATTTTTAAAAATATGCTAGTTAATTTAGTAGAAGACTAAAACAAAACACAAATGAAAAACTAAAAATCAGAAATATAAGTTAAAAATACAAATAATTTTAAAAAATCAAATAGGAGGTAAAAATTATTATGTTATGTCAAAATTGTGGAAAAAATGAAGTAAATTTTCGTTATACTCAAATTATAAACGGAGTAAAAAAAGAAATGGCACTTTGCGATAAATGTGCTAAAAGTTTAGGCTTAGAAAGCTTAGATTTTAATATGCCAATTAATTTTTCAAACTTTTTAGGAGACTTCTTTGATGAAGTAGAAGACACAAACTTCCTACCAAGTTTTACAAAAACAGAAACTCTAAAGTGTGATAATTGTGGAACCACTTATGATGAATTCATAAAAACTGGTAAATTTGGATGCAGTAATTGCTATGACGTATTCTCACATGGACTAGATAATGTACTAAAAAATATTCACAGCTCAAGTACACATATAGGAAGAAAAAGCAAATGGACAAATAAATTAAATGAAGGTAGCATAAATGAAGGCAACATGGCACAAAATGATACAAATACAAGTACAAAAGATACAAAAAATAAATCTAAAACAAAAGCACAAAATAGCGAAACTGAAACAAAACTAAATGAATTAAATGCTAAGTTAAAACAAGCAATAAAAGAAGAAAGATATGAAGATGCAGCCAAAATAAGAGACGAAATTAAGAAAATGGGGTAATTGGGGTCAGGTCCCAATGCTCACTTTTGGGGTGCTGGGACCTGGTCCAAATGCTCACTTTTAAGCATTTAGGGACAGGTCATAAAAATAAACACATAAAAGTAGGAGGTAAAATATGAATTGGTATTTACAAAATGGAAAAGATTCAGATGTTGTAATTAGCTCAAGAGTTAGACTTGCAAGAAATATGGAAAATTATGCATTTATGCCTAAAATTTCAGAAGAAGAAGCAAATAAAGTATTACAAAAAATAAAAGATATTACTCCAAGCATTGGCTATGGCTTAAAATTTATAAATTTAAACGATATAGATGATATTACAAAAGTAAGCTTAGTAGAAAAGCATATTATAAGCCCAGAATTTGCTGCAAATAAAAACAAATGGGGAGCACTTTTAATTAACGATGAGGAAAATATTAGCATAATGATAAATGAAGAAGACCATATTCGTATGCAAGTATTTTCATCAGGACTAGACCTAGAAAATTTAAAAAATTTAGCCATTGAAATTGATGAAAAATTAGATAACCTTTTGCACTACGCAAGCCACGAAAAATATGGCTATTTAACAGCTTGCCCAACAAATGTAGGAACAGGAATGCGTGCATCTGTAATGGTGCATTTGCCAGCATTAACAATGACAGGAAATATAAATAAAATTTTAAATATTGTAAATAGCTTTGGAATGAATATTCGTGGAATTTATGGTGAGGGAACTCAAAGCCAAGGCGACATTTACCAAATATCAAATAATCAAACACTCGGCTTAACAGAAACCGACATTATAAAAAATATTAACACAATTACAGAAAAAGTAATTCAGCAAGAAAGAATGGCAAGAAAGTATTTAGCTAAAAACTCTATTGATTTAGAAGATAGGGTATACCGTGCCTATGGAACACTTAGGTATGCAACAAAACTTTCATCAGAAGAATGCAAAAAATTACTTTCTTATGTAAAGCTTGGAACAGATTTAGGAATTATTAAAGAATTAACAGATAGCAAAGTTGCAAAACTATATTTATACAATAACCCTGCAAATTTACAAAAATATGTAGGAAAAGAGTTAGACGGCTACGAAAGAGATATAAAAAGGACAGAAGTTATTAAGCAAATTATAAATGAAAAATAGTTTGAAAGAATATAATCTTTCGTAACTATGTGTGCCTTTAAGCGAAGCGAGAAGGAATGGATTTTAAAATGAAAAGGAAGGTGTTATAAAAATGACATACAAGTTTACAAACAGTGCTGAAAAAGCACTAGAACTTGCAGGAGATTTAGCTATAGAGCTAGGACACAACTATATAGGAACAGAGCACATACTATATGGCCTAGCTAAAGAAGGAAGCGGAGTTGCGAGCCAAGTATTAAGCCTTCAGGAAGTAACTCCAGAAAAAATTGCAGAAGAAATAGAAAGTTTAATTGGAAAAGGAGAAGAATTACCAGATGAAACAGAAGTAGGCTTTACTCCTAGAAGCAAAAGAGTAATAGAAAATGCATTTATGGAAGCAAGAAAATTAGGCTCTGAATATATAGGAACAGAGCATTTGTTAATAGGCATTATGCGTGAAGGCGATAGCGTAGCTGTTCGTATTATGATGGATTTAAATATAAACCCTCAAAAATTATATAACGAAATAATAAAAGTAATAAATGAAGATGAACATGCAAATAACAATGAAAAATCTAATGGCTCAAAACCAAGAGGAAGCTTTAACCAAACTCCTACTTTAAATCAATTTGGTACAGATTTAACAAAAAGGGCTGAAGAAGGCAAATTAGACCCTGTAATAGGAAGAAAAAATGAAATAGAAAGAGTAATTCAAATTCTATCTAGAAGAACTAAAAACAATCCTTGCTTAATAGGTGAGCCAGGTGTTGGTAAAACGGCTGTAGTAGAAGGCTTAGCAGAAAAAATTGTTGCCGAAGATGTGCCAGAAATGCTAAAAAATAAAAGAGTAGTTAGCTTAGATATTGCAAGTATGGTAGCAGGTGCTAAATATAGAGGCGATTTTGAAGAAAGAATAAAAAAATGTCTAGAAGAAGTTAAAAAAGCAGGAGATGTTATTTTATTTATTGATGAAGTTCACACTATTGTAGGAGCAGGTTCTGCCGAAGGAGCAGTTGATGCAGCAAATATTTTAAAACCACTTTTAGCAAGAGGAGAAGTTCAAGTTATTGGCGCAACAACATTAAATGAATATCGTAAATACATTGAAAAAGATAGCGCTTTAGAAAGACGTTTTAGCCCAGTAACAGTTGGTGAGCCATCTACCGAAGAAACAATAAGCATATTACAAGGAATTAGAGATAAATATGAAGCACATCACAATGTAAAAATTACAGATGAAGCCATTAAATCAGCAGTAGAGCTTTCTACTAGATATATTAATGATAGATTCTTGCCAGATAAAGCCATTGACCTAGTTGATGAAGCGGCATCACGTGTTAGAATGAAAACATATACACAACCAGAAATACTAAAAAAATTAGAAGATAAAATAGCAAACCTAGATAAAGAAAAAGAAGATGCAATTCGTCTTCAAGACTTTGAGAAAGCAGCTAATCTTCGTGATAAAGAAAAAGAAGCAAAAGAAAAATTAGCAAAGGAAAAAGAAAAATGGGAAAGCAAAAATACAAAAAGTGTAACAACATTAGTAGAAGAAGATATTGCAGATGTAGTTTCTAGCTGGACAGGCATACCAGTACAAAAACTAACTCAAACAGAAAACGAAAAACTTAAAAATCTAGAAAAATCTTTGCATGAAAGGGTAATAGGCCAAAATGAAGCAGTAGAAGCAGTTGCAAAAGCAATTAGAAGGGGAAGAGTAGGTTTAAAAGATCCAAATCGCCCAATAGGTTCATTTTTATTCTTAGGACCAACAGGTGTTGGAAAAACTGAACTTTCTAAAGCTTTAGCAGAAAGCCTATTTGGAAATGAAAATGCAATGATCCGTATAGATATGTCTGAATATATGGAGCCACACTCAGTAGCAAAATTAATTGGTTCACCTCCAGGATATGTAGGCTTTGATGAAGGTGGCCAACTAACAGAAAAAATTAGAAGAAAGCCATATTCTGTTATTTTACTAGATGAAATAGAAAAAGCTCACCCAGATGTTATGAATATGTTATTACAAATTCTAGATGATGGAAGATTAACAGATAGCCAAGGAAGAACAGTAAACTTTAGAAACACAGTAATTATTATGACATCAAATATTGGCGCAAGACTAATTACAGATAAAAGCACTTTAGGCTTTACAGTAACTACAAACCAAAAAGAAGAAACACAAAAAGAATACGAAAGTATTAAAAAAGATGTTATGGGAGAGCTAAAAAGGCAGTTCAGGCCAGAATTTATAAACCGTATTGATGAAATTATTGTATTCCATAAGCTAACAGATGACGATGTAAAACAAATTATAGATATTATGCTAAAACAAGTACAAGAAAGACTAGAAAAACAAAATATAAATATAGAAATAGATGAAAGCGTAAAAGAGTTAATTTCTAAAAAAGGTGTAGATACAAATTATGGTGCAAGACCGCTTAAAAGAGCAATTCAAAACATATTAGAAGATAAAATTGCAGAAGAAATTCTAGATGGAAATATTAAGCAAAATAAGAAGGTAAAATTATCTGCAGAAGAAGAAAAAATAGTAGTGTCATAAAATAGTAAATTAAAAAGTAGAGAATATTAATAGTCTTATTGTCACTGTATAATTGTTATAATTGCATTAACGCTTAAATAGTACTAGTTTTCTTGTTTTTCAAATTGCCCGTTGCAGGAGAGAGTTCAAAGAAGCAAAGTCAGAACGGGATCTTTCAAAACTGCGAAAAATAGTACTATTTAAGCAATTATTAATTATTAACATATTACTAAATCGGATTAACGTGTACCACAGCCTTATAAACCTTATCTAAACCTGAAACATCCATTTCTAAGCTATCTGCTAGCTTATGACTTTCAAATGTAGTCATATTACCATCAACATAAATTGTTAAAAAAACAACATATTGGTAGCCTACAGGAGTTGAAGAAATAGGGTCTAGCCTTTGAATTTCTTTATACTCATGAGCTAAATCTAAAATTAAATCTTGTGTTTTTGAATCTATAGAAACATCCATTAAAACATTATAACTTTCTGTAAATATCTTAACACCAGTTAAACAAATCCATAAGCATATACCAAGACCAACTATGCCATCAAACCAATAAATATTAGCAAATGTAAGTAAAATAGAAACTAATGTAAAAGTAGTTACAATACAATCATTTCTGTGGTCATTTTTACTAGCTTCTAGCAAAATATTATCATACTTTTTGCAAAGTATACGTGTATATAAATATAAAGCAAACTTAGTTATAATAGTAATTATACAAACAGCTACTAATAGCCAAGAAAAGGTTAAATTACTACCATAAATTAGAGTATAAATAGAATCATATAATAGTTTAAAAGAAACTAAAATCATAGAAATAGAAATTAGCATAGAAAATATATATTCTGCTTTACCATGACCAAAATTATGGCTATTATCTTGTGGCTCGCTTGCAATTTTATTGCCAATAAAAGTCATAAGAGAAGCAAAAATATCACTAGCACTATTAAAACTATCTGCAATCATAGCTTGACTTTTAAAAGCAAATCCAGCAAAACTTTTAATAAGTAATAAAAATAAATTTCCAATAATTCCAAATAAACCAGCCCTTTTAGTTTGCTCAAACCTATCCATATAAATAAAAAATTCCTTTCTACAAATCATTTAAAGTATAACTAATACTACAATGTACAAGCTAAATTTGTACATATATTAGGATAACTTTTTCTATTATAACATAATTTTACAAAAGAAAAATAAAAAATATGAAAAAAAATATAGTTGCACAAAAAAAACATAAATGTTATAATTAAAAAGTAAGAAAGGGAGTATGCAAATGGAATTTATGGCAGTAATATATTTTTTAGCTTTCACAATATTTGCTTTAATTGCACTTGCTATTTTTCAAATTAGAGTTGCAGGTATTAAAGTAAAAGACTTTGCAGGATTTATACAAGCAAATGAAATGCTAGATAAACTATATAAATTTTCAAAAAGGTATAATTTAATGACACCACAAGAGCAAATAATTTTTTTAGCAGAAGCTGAAAAAGTATTTGCAGCATACGATAAAATACCATCAATTATTTGGGAAGATGAATATCGTAAATATTCAGAAGTATTACAAGCATATCAAAATATTAAAATGTCAAGATGGAATGAACAAAAAGATTATAAATAAACACCTAAAATGTTATAACATAAGCAACATTTTAGGTGTATTTTTGTGCATAAAGGCATTTTTTAAGTATAATTTTATAAAAAAAATACATATAATATATAAAAGAAAAAATTATAACCTTAAGCGAAAAAAGAATAAAAGGATATAAAAAGATAAGCATTTAAAACAATACAAAAGAACAAAATAAAACAAAAAGCGAGGGATACTAGCAATATGAAAATTCGATATTTTGATCATGCAGCAACTACACCAGTAAGCGATACAGTATTGCAAGCAATGCTACCATATTTTCAGCTTGAATATGGTAATGCTTCATCAATATATAGCTTAGGAAGAACATCAAAAAGAGCATTAGAAGAAGCAAGAAAAAAAGTAGCAAATAGTATAGGAGCACAGCCAAAAGAAATTTATTTTACATCCTGTGGAAGCGAAAGCGATAACTTAGCAATAAAAGGAATTGCATATAGCAACAAAGAAAAAGGAAACCATATTATAACAAGCAAAATAGAACATCCAGCAGTGCTTAACACTTGCAAAACACTAGAAAAACAAGGCTTTGAAGTAACCTATTTAAATGTAGATAAAAATGGCTTTATTGATTTAGAACAATTACTAAATTCTATTAAACCTCAAACAATATTAATTTCAATTATGTTTGCAAATAATGAAATAGGAACAATACAGCCAATAAAAGAAATAGGCCTAATTGCACGTGAGAATAATATTATTTTTCACACAGATAGTGTTCAAGCCATTGGAAATATAAAAATAGATGTTAATGAATATAATATAGATTTATTATCTATGTCAGGACATAAATTTTATGCACCAAAAGGAGTAGGCGCTTTATATGTAAAAGAAGGAATTAACTTTGAAAAAATACAAGATGGGGGTCATCAAGAAAAAGATAAAAGAGCAGGAACAGAAAATGTAGCAGAAATTGTTGGACTTGGAAAAGCAATAGAAGATATTTACCAAGAATATGATAAATACAATGAAAAACTAACAAACTTAAGAGATTATTATATAGACCAAATAGAAAAAAGTAACTTTAACTGCAAACTAAATGGAGATAGAAAAAATCGTTTAGCAGGAAATGCTAATTTTTCTTTTCCAGGAGTAAATGCACAAGAATTGCTACTTGCATTAGATGAAAAAGGAATTTGCGCTTCTGCAGGTTCTGCTTGTAGCACAGGAAATCCAGCACCTTCACATGTTTTAACAGCAATAGGATTATCTAAAGAACTTGCAAATGGAGCTTTAAGAGTAAGCTTTGGAAAGGATAACACAAAGGAAGATGTGGATTTTTTAATACAAAGTTTGCGAGAAATTATACCTACTATACAAAAAAATAAAAAAATTTAAAAAAACACTAGCCAAAGCTGGTGTTTTTTGATATAATTAAATTAACATATTAGTAAATATTAATAAAACAAATTATTTAACATTTTTATCTGGAATGTATTCTATTAAATCGGAAATTTCGCAATTAAATGCTTGGCAAATATTATTTAATTGCTTTATATCTACTCTCTTGGTCTCCTCATAGTACATTTTAGAAATAGTAGCAGGCCTAATATGAGTAATATCCGCTAATGCTTTTTGAGTCATCTTATGTTTTCCTAGTAAATCGGATAATTTTATTTTAATCATTAAACTCAACCTTTCTATAGAATTTTGACAATTTTTAACATATTTTGTCATACTATTGTATTTTATCACGAGATATATTAAAATTACATATTGAGTAAGAAACATAACTCCAAAAGTAATAAAAATACGTATAAGAGTAATAATTCCAAAAAAGAGGTGTGATTATGATATTTAAAAGAAAAAACATCAAAAATAAAATACAAAATGATTTAGATTGGAAAGAAAAAAACGAAGACTACTTAAATCAGCTTCAAAAGTTTTTAGATTCTACTGATAGCATTGAAAAAGAAGACTTAAAAAATAAAATAATTGCACAAATGCTTAAATGTGATAACATTTTAACTGAAGCAGCACAAAAAGAAATACAAAAATATAAACTAAAATTGTATAATACAGAAGAAAAAAATACATAATAATATTACATAGAAAAATTTGCAAAAAAGTTATAGGTAAAAAAGTTATAAGCAAAAAAGCAAAAAAGTAAAAAGTTATAATCAAAAAAAACAAAAATTTATAAGTAAAAAAAGCAAAAAATCACACATAATAAAAAAGCGAGGCATTATGTGGAAAAAAGTTTTAATAGGTTTAACTGCTGGAATAATTAATGGACTTTTCACTTCAGGTGGAGGACTTATATTAGTGCCAGCTTTCTTGTATATACTAAAAATGGAACCCAAAAAAGCAAGAGCAACATCCATTTTTTGTATTTTGCCAATGGTAATAGTAACTGCAATTTTTTATAGCGGAAATAGGCTTATAAATTGGAAAACTGGAGTACTATGTGCAATAGGCGGAATAATTGGGCGGTTTATTTGGCTCAAAGCTACTTAACAAATTGCCAGATAAATACGTTAAAATTGCTTTTGCAGGCTTTTTAATTTATGCAGGATTTAATATGTTAATTTAAAAATAGGAAAGTAAAAATGTTTGAATTACTAATAGGTTTTATTTCAGGAATTGTAAGTCGGAATGGGAATGGGAGGAGGAACAATATTAATCCTACTCCTTTCTATTTTTTTGAAGTTAGACCAACATGTAGCACAAGGAATAAATCTAATTTTTTATATTCCAACAGCAATCACATCAGTTATTGTAAGCTTAAAAAATAAAAATATAATGTGGAAGGAAGTAGTAATAGTAATAATAGTTGGCGTAATTTCAGCTGGAATTACTGCACAAATAAGCAGTAAAATGAACGTAATAGTACTAAGAAAATTATTTGGCGCATTTTTAATTGGAATTGCTATATATGAAATATATTCTTGGTATAAAACGTATATAAAAGAAAAAAATACACATACTAATTATAATAAAAAAATTGATAGTATAAAGAAGTAAAAAAACTATCAAATATAAAAAAATTGATAGCGTAAAGAAGCAAAAACTATCAAATATAAATGAAGAACCTAATTTGAAAAAATTAAAATTTTCATAATTATGAGTATCTTAAAAAAATGAGAAAGGACAGGTATTAAAAATGAAATTTGTAAAAGGTATGTTAATTGGTGGAATTGTAACTGCAGGCATTGCAATGATGTATGCAGAAACTATGGGAGAAAGTAAAAGAAAAATGATGAGAAAAGGTAAACAACTTGCTAGAAGAATGGGAATGATGTAAAAAAATCGTTTGCGAAAGCAAACGATTTTTTTATGCTATACGAAAACTCTATTATTTGCAAGGTCTTTCGCAAGGTTTATTATCTGGCTTAACTTCACAAGGAGGACACTCAAGTTCAACACCTTTTAAGCATTTGCCTTCGTGTTTACAAGAAGTACAAACTTTGCAATGTTTTACTTCATCAGCCCATACTTGAACTTCATATAAACGGTTAGAGCAAAGAGGTCCAAAAACAAATTCTCCATCTTTATCTGTAAAAGTATGAGAAACTGGTCTTCTTTCTTCTTTTCCGCAGTTATTAACTACTTCAATTAATTTAACAACAGCATCACAAACAGGATCTTGATAGCAATCTTTAATAACGCCATAAATTACTGTTCTATTATCTTCTGGTAAAGTAATATCTAAATCAAATTGTTTTCCAGTAGCTAAAACTCCATCTACATTTAAAACTGGGCATACATTTTTATCATATTCCATAATTATTTTACATCCTTTCTTTTGAACTTTATATATACTATGAAAAAAATCGACAAAAAGTGATAAAAAATGTTACGATTTACAATTAGTTATAAATATTGCGAAAAATGAAAAGCATAAAATATAAAAACAAGCATATATTTAGTTACTATTAATAGTATTAAAATTATCCGCCACGTCGCTTGCGTGTTATATATGTTTTTTCTCGTCTAAAGCACGAAAAAACATATATAACGAAGCAAGTGGCTACTCTAAATATTGACATAACAAATTTTAGGAGGACAAATATATGTTTATAGTTTTAAACAAACAAAAAATATATTCTTATTTAGTTACATTTAGCACAGTAATTGCTTTGTTTGTAATAGCTTTTGCAGTTACAAATAATGTTTCTAATACAATAGTTACATCAGCAAGCGCAAAAGAGCTACCAATATATAATGTTCAAACAGAAGAAAAGAAAATAGCACTAACAATGAACTGCGCTTGGAATGCAGATGATATAGATAAAATATTAGAAATATTAGATAAAAATCAAGTTAAAATAACATTTTTTGTTGTAGGGCAGTGGGCAGATAAATATCCAGAAGCTTTAAAGAAAATGGCAAATGCAGGTCATGAAATAGCAAACCACTCTGATACCCATCCACACGTAAATAACTTAAGCAATGAACAAAATATAAAAGAAATAGAAGCGTGCTCACAAAAAATAGAAGCCATTACGGGCCATAAAACAACTCTTTATAGAGCACCTTATGGCGAATACAACAACACTGTAATTAAATCTGCCAAAGAAGCGGGTCATACTCCTATTCAATGGAATTTAGACACCTTAGACTACACAGGACTGACAGGAGAGCAAATGTGGTCAAGGCTTAATGGAAAATTGCAAAATGGTTCTATAATATTAATGCATAATGGAACAGACCACACAGCAGATAGTTTAAATATGATAATAAATAATATTAAAAAAGCCGAATACAAAATAGTTACAGTATCGGAATTAATTTATAAAAATGAATATGTAATAGATAGTAATGGAACTCAAAGGCAAAGCTAATGTAATAGATAATAATGGAACTCAAAGACAGAACTAAAATGTATAAAAAATGCGATTCAATATGGTAAAAAAATATAAATTTTCCTTTTTTTGAATAAACTCTTTTTAAAGTGGTATACTTAAAAATAAAAAAGGAGTCAAATAAATGTCTTTAGTTGGAATTCTAACAGAAAAAGCACATGAAAATTATATAATGCAAGGCTTAGAAGCAAAGAATTTTAAACAAGATCAAGTTTTTTTCTTAAAAGCAAATACTATTAAAAACCTAAAAAATATTAAATTTGAAACAATAATTATAGGAAAAAAAGTTAGTAAAAACAAAGAAATTGTTAGAGAGCTTATGCAAAATGCTAAATATGTTATTTTCAATTCCGACATTACCGAAAATTTAAACCTGTTAGAAGATTTAAGTTTCAAACTAATCACTTATGGCTTCAACCCAAAAGCAACAGTTACAACATCTAGTGTAGAAGAGGGAAAAATCATGATATGTATACAAAGGACTATTAAAAATTTAAAAGAAAATGAAATAGAATTGCAAGAAATAACAAGAGATTTACCAAGTAATATTAGTAGCTATGCAGTTATGGAATTACTAATACTAGAGCTACTATACAATTAATAATTAATAGCAAATAATAAGTGAAAATTAAGCACAATTTTAAAAATATGTGGAAATAAATGAAAATTTTAACATTTTATGTAGACAAAACCAAAAAAATGTAGTATAATATAAATTGTGACTGATAATTAGTCTAAATTATACATATAATGAATAAACTAAAAAGAGAAACAAATGTAGGGAGGAAATTAAATTGAATACTAATTATGATGATAATAACCACTTAACTTTGGTTGGAAAAGTAACAAGCGAAAAAAGATTTAGCCACGAAATTTATGGAGAAAAGTTTTACATATTTGACTTAAGCGTACCTCGTTTAAGCGGAAATGCAGACATTATTCCAGTAACAATTTCAGAAAGACTATTAACTATTAATGATGTAACATTAAACAGTAATTTAAAAATTGATGGTCAATTTAGATCATACAACAGCTATGACAGCGTAAAAAACAAATTAATTTTAACAGTTTTTGCTAAAGATATTGAATTCATAGAAGAACAAGACGAAGATGTAGAAGTTAGAAAAGATCAAGTATCTAACGAAGTAATTTTAGATGGCTTTATTTGTAAAAAGCCAATTTATCGTAAAACACCATTTGGAAGGGAAATTTCAGATATCTTATTAGCAGTAAATAGGGCATATAACAAATCAGATTATATTCCATGTATTGCATGGGGAAGAAATGCTAGATTTTGTGAAAATGTACCAGTTGGAACAGAAGTAAGAATTATAGGTAGAGTTCAATCTAGAGAATACGAAAAGAAATACGAAGACGGAACAGTAGAAAAGAAAGTAGCTTATGAAGTATCAGTATCTAGCTTAGAAATTGCAAACCAAGAAGAAAATTCAGAAAATAAAGAAGAAAGCATAGAAAATGAAAATAAAGAGGCAATTTAAGCCTCTTTATTTTCATCTTTGCGAGAAATAGATTCTTTAACTTCTGGAACAATAATTTTTTTATCTTCCTTTGGTCTAGGTTTTTCCACTTCTATATACCTAGAAACAGGGGAAATATTTAGCTCGCCATTTCCAGTAATTACTTCTATTTTTTTTGGCTCTTTATTAGAAGCCTCACTATCTTCTATATCTTCACTATTAGAACTTTGGTTATTAGCTAAAGTTTCATCATCTTTTATATTTTCTTCATTAATAATATTTTCATTTTCATCCATTTAAAAACTCATTCCTTTCACAATTTATTTAATAATAAACACATAATATGCAAAATTAATTATTTTTAAATTACATCAATTTTATATTATCATAATAAAAAAACGATGTCAATATTTCTTGACATACTAACAAATACATGACATAATAGTAGGAGCTAAGAAAAAAAGAGGTAATAAAAAATGGAAATAAACAAAGCAAAAGGAATTATAGAAGAAATACTTTTTGCAGTAGGAAGAGAAGTAAAAATAAAAGAATTAATGTCTGCATTAGAACTTAGTTCATCAGAAATTATTACAATAATAGAAAGCATGAAGCAAGACTATATGGAGCAAAATAGAGGACTTCAAATTATAAATATAGGTGAAAGCTACCAACTATGCACAAAACAAGAATATTACGAATACCTATATAGCATTTTAGATAAAAGAAGTAAGCCAAACTTATCTCAAGCAGCAATGGAAACACTAGCTATTATTGCATATAACCCACAAATTACTAGAGCAGAAATTGAATCCATTCGTGGAGTGAATTCAGATGGAACTATATATAAGCTATTAGACTATAATTTAATAGAAGAAACAGGAAAGCTGGATGCCCCAGGAAAGCCGGGAACTTATGGAGTTACTTCAGAATTCTTTAGAATTTTTGGCTTTAGTAGTTTAGAAGAGCTACCAGAATTGCCAAGATATAAACTAGATGAAAATAAGCAAATTGTAATAGATGATATTATAGAGGAAAATAATGTGCAAGCTTCAAACGAGGAAATAGAGAAAGAAAGTGAAGAGCAAACTTTGAATGAAGAAATTCAAAAAGCAGATGTTGAAGCAGAGGCTCCAATGCCCGAAAGGGAAACACAAGACGAATAAATATTATAATAGCACAAGCTAATTTGTGTATTTCAAAATAAAACAGTAGTAAAGGAAGGAATAATTAAAATGAGTGATAATAAAGAATTTGTAAAAGAAATTACTAACATAGAAGATGACATCGCTAAATGGTATACTGACATCGTAAAAAAAGCAGATTTAGCAGACTATACCGATACAAAAGGCTGCATAGCAATTAAACCTTATGGATATGCAATTTGGGAAAACATTCAAAAATATATGGATGATTTATTTAAAAAAGCAGGAGTAGAAAACGTATACTTTCCAGTACTTATTCCAGAAAGCCTATTACAAAAAGAAAAAGACCATGTAGAAGGCTTTGCACCAGAAGTAGCGTGGGTAACACAAGGTGGGGGAGAAGAACTAGAAGAAAAACTATGTATAAGACCAACTTCAGAAACAATGTTTTCAAACCTATACTCAAAATGGCTAAACTCATGGAGAGACTTACCAATGGTATACAATCAATGGTGTAATGTTTTGCGTTGGGAAAAAGAAACAAGACCATTTTTGCGTTCAAGAGAATTTTTATGGCAAGAAGGTCATACAATACACGCAACAGCAGAAGAGGCTGTGGCAAGAACAATACAAATGCTAGAAATATATGAAAGAGTTATAGAAGACTTACTAGCAATTCCAGTTGTAAAAGGAGAAAAAACACCAAGCGAAAAATTTGCAGGGGCAGAAAGCACATACACAGTAGAAACAATGATGCATGATGGAAGGGCGCTTCAATCTGGAACATCACATTACTTTGGCCAAAACTTCACAAAACCATTTGAAGTAAAATTCCAAAACAAAGAAGGAAAAGAAGAATACGCATACCAAACATCTTGGGGAGCATCTACAAGACTAATAGGTGGAGTTATTATGGCACACGGAGATAATAGAGGCTTAAAATTACCACCAAGAGTAGCACCTATTCAAGCAGTAATTATACCAATTGCAGCACACAAAGAAGGTGTAACAGAAAAAGCACAAGAAATATATAACAAACTTTTAGAAAAATATAGAGTAAAGCTAGACTTAAGAGATAGCTACTCAACTGGCTATAAATTTAATGATTGGGAAATGAGAGGAGTACCAGTTCGTATAGAAATGGGACCAAGAGACATTGAAAACGGAGTTTGCATTTTAGCAAGAAGAGACACTTTAGAAAAACAAGAGGTAAAACTAGAAAACCTATCAGAAGAATTAGGAAAATTATTAGAAGATATACAAGCTAACATGTTTGCAGAATGTAAAAAAAGACTAGAAGAAAAAACAACAATAGCAACAAACTTAGAAGAATTTACTAAAAGTATGAATGAACATCAAGGCTTTATTAAGGCAATGTGGTGCGGAGATGCACAGTGCGAAGATAAAATTAAAGAATTAACAGGTGCAAAATCAAGATGCATTCCATTTAAGCAAGAACATATTTCAGATACTTGCGTATGCTGTGGCAAAAAGGCTGATAAGATGGTAGTATGGGGAAGGCAGTATTAAAAAGGATTGCTAGTTAACGTCTTTTAGTTAATTGCTTTAATAGTACTAGTTTTCTTGTTTTTCAAATGCCCGTTGCAGTAAGATAATTCAAAGAAGAAGGTCAGAACGGGACCTTTCAAAACTGCGAAAAATAGTACTATTAAAGCTTAATGTATTATAATAACAACTAAAAAACACATAAAAAAGGGCTTACGCCCTTTTTTTAAGTGTTTAACGAATTTAAAATTTCTGGGTAAATTCTGTAAGCGTTTTCTTTCCAATTATCTACTATTTTTTTTGCTTCCTCGCGAGAACCTGCAAAAATACTTATTTCAAAAATACAATTATTTTTTTCATTAATTTTACAAGTTACAGTGTATTCGTTTTCGCTTAAAGGCGTAAACTCAGCTGTAATAGATTCTAGCTCTTCAGTTTCTTTTAAATTACTTTCAAAAGAAGTATCTACTTTTAATTTTATAATACCAGGTAATATGCTATTAGTTAAACTTAAAGCATTTTTACCGCTTTCAGTAATTTGATAAACACTTTTACCTTCCTTTTCAAAACAAGCAATATATTTATTCTCTAGCAAATCCAAAAGAAATTGCTGAAAGTAAAAATAATTCATATCCATAACATTTAAAACAAGTCTAAGTAAGCTATCATTAGTAACTGGCTCACTTACTTTGTTCAATATATATAAAATTAAAACTTTATTTTCTGCTAATACTTCGCTATCTTGCGTTAGTTTCAAAATGTTCAACCCCTTTTTTCGACATAAGTAGCTTTATTATATCACAAGCAATAAAAAAATACTATAATTATAAAAATATTTACAAAAATACTGTTTTTTTACAATATAAAATGATATACTGTAGCTGAAAAGAAAAAATTGGAGGAAAAAATGAAAACATTGTATGAAATATTGGAGGTAAGTGAAACTGCATCAAAAGAAATAATAGAAAAAGCATATAAAGTATTAGCCAAAAAATACCATCCAGACTTACAACCACAAGAACAAAAAGAAAACGCAGAAAAAATAATGAAGCAAATTAATGAAGCATATAATGTTTTAATTGATGAAACTAAAAGAAAAGCGTATGATGAAGAATTAAAGCAAAAAAGGGAAGAAGAACTAAAACAAAATTCTTCTTATTATAATAACTATTATCAAAATGTAGAAAAACCTTCTTATAATAATTATCAAAATACAAACCAAAACCTTCAAGAAGAAATTAAAAAAAGACAGGAAGCAATAAAAAAACAAGCAGAAATGCAGCAAAAAATGCAAAACGACATAAAACAGCAATATGAGCAAAAATATCAGCAAGCCTATGAAGGATACCTAAGAAGCCTTGGCTATAAAATAAAATATAAATGGACTTGGAAAAATTATAAAGACTTTTTCATAGCAATATCAATAATTATTTTAATATGCATTGCTCTTTGGTTATTTCCACCCACTAAAAAAATAATAGTTGACTTTTATGAATCAAATGCTATAATAAAAACAATCGTTCAAATCATAGGGAAAATAATAGTAGCAATATGGAATACAATATGTTCAATTTTTACTAAAAACAGCAATCCGTAAGAAATTTAAAGATTGAAAAAGCTGAAAAAATACAGCAAAAAATTAACAAAGGACAAGTTTCCCTAAAAAAATTTAAAATATTCTGTTTTTAGTTATTGACAATTAAATTCAAATAAGATAAAATATCATCGATAACCTAAGTTAGGGTTATAAAAAAAGCATGATAATTTTAAATATATTTGGAAATTAAAGGAGGTGAATGTTAGTAAGAAATGGCACGTTACGCTAAGGACAAAAAGCATCATGGCAAAAAAATAAAAATTATTAGCATCATTTTAGCACTGATTATTTTAGCTATTGTTGGTTTGCTTCTAAGGAACAAATTACTTGATAATAAAAATCAATTAATTGGAACCCTAAACCCTATTACAGAAGATGAACAAAGCAGTGTACATAGCCCAGAAATTGTTAATGTTGATGACATACCAGCAAAAATGGGAAAATACAATGTTTTAGGAAAAATTGTAATAGATAAAATAGGAGTAGATAACAACATATTAGATGTATGTGATGATGATAGTTTAAAATTATCAACTGTTAAATTTTATGGTCCTGGTGTAAATGAGGCTGGCAACTTTGTTATATGCGGTCATAATTGGGGACGGTATATTGAAAAGATTATCTGAACTAGACAATGGAGATACCTTTTATATGATAAACCGAGAAACAAAAACCAAAGTTTATTATACTATTGATGACCACTTTACTTGTTGGCCAACAGATGTATGGATCTTAGATCCAAGAAATGTTGGCAAAAAAGAGGTTACTATTTATACTTGTACCCCATCAGGTGCAAAAAGAGTAGTTTGTCAAGCAAAGGAGACTTAAAAACTTAAAAAGGTATATCCTTTAGATAGATATACCATACTTAAAAGAAAAAATTAAATTAAGAAAGAAGGAATTTTAAAATGAAAAAACAATTATTAACAATCGCAATGGTTACTATGTTATTAGTAGCAACATTAGCAGGAGCTGCTAATGCAGCAACAATTTCTGCTTCAAAATTAGCAAATGAAGCAACAACAGTTACTATGAAAATGGATAAGCCACAACAATCAATAACTATTACATTAGAATATGATCCAACAATATTTGAAGTAGACAAAACAGTTGGAAAAGATGGTGTTACAACTAATGGAAATGCAGATGACAGAACTTTAATGGTTAACTCAGATGAAAAAGGTGTAGTTTACATCTCTGTATCTGGAACAAAAGCTGTTGTTGATGAAATCAATGTAGCATTCAAATTAGTTGAAGGAACATTAGATTTACCTACAGAACAAGAAATCGTAGGATCATTTGAAGTAACAAATGTAGCTGATATTGATGAAGAATTTGCTGATACACAAGTTAAAGTATTAGTTAAAGAAGCTGGAGAACCAACTCCAACACAAAAACCAACAAGCAAACCAACAGATTCAGTAAAACCAACAGACAAAGTAAACCCAACAAAAACCCCATCAGGAAAACCTGGTACATTAGTACAAACTGGTGCTCCAGTATATGTTGCAGGTATTGCAGTTATAGTAGTAGCAGCATTTGTATTAATGGTAAGAAAAGCAAAATAAGAAAATAAGTAGAAATATAAGATTATTTATACTTTGAAAAAAGTAAAATATAAAAATTATACTTTCGGGAGGAATGAAAAGTGAATAAAGGTAAAAAAATAATTTCAACATTAGCAATAGCAAGTATGCTAGCAGGTAATGTACTTCCATTAGCAAGCCTTGCAGCTATAAACAAAATGGATAGTGGAATATACACTCAAGCAGACGGAACTACTAAATATGTTGGATTAAGAATCCACAAAGATGACAGAACACAAAGTTTAACAGTACAAGATGTAGAAAACAAATTAGGTAAAACAGTAACTAACTATACAGATAAAACAACAGTAGTAGGTACTGGTTCAAAAGTTACTACAGCAGATGGAGAATACACAGTAGTATTATATGGTGATGTTGATGGAAACGGTATGGTTACATCAGCAGATGCTTCTCTTATTGCAGAATCTGTTGTAAAAACAAAAACATTAACAGCACCACAAGCAGAAGCAGCAAGAGTAGGTGTAACAAGTGATGCAAATTTAGGATATGACAAAGAAGTTACATCAAAAGATGCTTCAGTAATTGCTACATACATGGTAAACAAATTAGACTATGTAATTGATCCAATGCCAGAAAGTGATCCAGAACAAGATGTTCCAGCTGATTATGCATATACCCTTACTGTTAACGAAAACAACAAAATTACAAACGTAAACGAAGGTAATTTAACAGTTGAATTAAAACTAAAAGAAGCTTTAAGCCAAAATACAACATTACAATTAGTAGTATTTGATGAAAGCGGAGCAATAATATCAAAAACAAATGCTGGCTTTTCTAGATACGTAACAAGTCCAGTTATTACAAATGTTCCAGCTACTGTAAATGTTTTAAAAGGTGCTGCTGGTAAAGTGCAAAATATTGCATCATCTATTGATGCTACAAATGTTCCAGATGGAAAATTATACTTTAGATTATATGCATCAACTGATACAAAACTTGAAACACCATTAGCAGAACAAGAAGTAGTAAAAAATACTGTAGTACCAGCAATGGCAAAAGTTGTAGCAGAACGTGATGGTATACATAGAGCTACATTTAAAGGTGTAAGATATGGAGAAAGTGATATACAAACAGTTTACTATTGTGCTGTTCCAACAACTGAAACAGGCACTCCTTCTTGGAATGCTGATGAAAGAACTTTCGGAAAAGCAGGTAATTATACACCAGTAACAAGAAGAATTAATGTAAATGGTAGTGATACAGTTCAAACAACTATTGAAGGCTTAGATGAAAATAAAGCATACAATGTATACTATGTATTAGAAAATGAGCATGGTAGCCAAACTATAACAACTTCTAGTAGTGATATACCAGTTGTAGGTTTAGTTAAAGATGAAGAAGCAACATCAGAAACAATTACTGCTGTAACTGCAGATAAAATAACTTTACCAAAAAGTGCTTCAAGTAGTGATGCTAAATTTACTATTACCAGTTTAACTCCATCTGAAAAATATATAGCAACTTTATATAAGAACGATAATATTATTTATGAAAAAGAACTTACTGCTAATAGCTACTATAATGCAGATTTTACATTGGATTATCTAAATGGTGGAGCTTTAGATGCAGGAGATTATTATATTGAAGTAGTAAAAAAGGGTAACGCAGCTAATAATACATTAAATTCAGAGCCTGTTAAATCTAAAGTATTAACAGTTAAAGCAGTTAGCCAAGTAACAGATATAAAATATACAGTAGATGAAACAACAGGATATCCAAAATTAGAATGGAAAGAAAATGATGAAAACTGTGGTGGATATAGATTAAATCTATATATTCAAGATCCAGTAACAGGTATAACAGCAAGTGATATTACAACTTACGCTGAAACATCAAATGCAGCTGACACTTCAATCTATTTTTCAGCAACGAAACCTGATACGACTAACTATGTATATGGTGGAAGTTGGAGAGTTGGAGCACCAAAAAATCTTGCTACCTTATGGCGTAACAAAGACTATAAGGTAGAAGTTATAGCAAATGTAGGTTCTATAGAGAAACCAGAAGAAAATACTATTTATATAGCATCAGAACCAACAACATTAGAAATTTATGCACCATATAGAGAAGCAAAAGTTGTAAGTGCAACAGATTCTACAATGAAATTTGAACTAAATCTTGAAACTACAGGTTATGTATATGATAAAGATGCAGTTGGATATGGCAGAAAAGAAGCTGATTATCAATATTCAATGAGAATATATGATAATGCAGGAAAATATATTGAGACTAAACCTTTAGTAAAAGAAGAAGTAGATGATAATAAAGATGGAAAAGTAGATCATACATACTTTACAGTAGAGGGCTTAGGAGCAAATACAGCTTACAAATTTAGATTAGTTGCAAAATGTGGAGACTTCGAAGGCTGGAGCGAATTTATTAGCAATGTTAAAACTCTACCAAGAATATATGGTTTAACAGTTGTTGGAAGTAAAGCTGACTGCACAGCAAAATCAAGAACAATTTATTTAGGTGATATTGCTACTAGTAACAAAGCTATTTATGTTGAAGGTGTAGAATATAAGCAAGGTGCTCTTACTGCAGGACCTGCGAAAGAAAACTTTAAAGAATTATTAAATTTCCTAAAAAACTTACAAACAGGAGACGAAATATCAATAAATGCAAATAATATTACTATTGGTCTAAATTCAAGTAGTAGTGATAATACTGCACTATTAAAAGCAACTTTTGTAAAAGACAAAAATGTAACAATAGCAGCAAGTGCAGAACATGAAAGAACATTAGTTACAACAACAGGAAGTGAACCAGCAGAAGTACATTTAAAAGGAAATAAAGCACAATATGATATAGCTAATTTAGTATTAGCAAAAGAAGGAAAAATAACACTAGAAGATACAGTATATGTAAAAACTGCAGCAAATCCAACAAATACTTTCACAGTTGTAAAAGATGCAGATGTTACGATTAATGATATTGGAATGAGCACATCATTAGATACTACAGTTAAAGTAGAAAATACAACAACATTAGTAGTTGTTGCAAATAATACAGCAAATAACTTAGTATTTGAAAGCAGAAACGATAAAGTAGATGCTTCTCAAATTAAAGATTTAACTATTAAGTTTGTATCAGCTGATAGCGATAAAGCTGTACAACAAGGCTCTATTGTTATAAAAGGAAATGTAGCAAAGAGCAAGGTAACTGTAACACAAGAAAATGTAGAAGTTGGAAGTGATATTACAGTTACAGTTGAAAAAGGTGAAGTTGATGTATATGGAGCAAAAGTAACAGGAACAGCAGTAACATTATCTCCAAAAGATGGCGTAGCTGCAACTATAACTGTATCAGTAGCAACTCCAGCCCCAACAGTATTAAGAGGAACATCATTAGTAATTGCAAATTATGAATCAGCAGATGATTTAAAAGATGCAATGACAGGAGATGTTTCAGTAGGATACTACCCAACTGAAGAAGATTTAACAGCAGTAAATAACTGGTTAAGTTCATTCGATATTAATGGTAAAGGAGCTATCGTATCAATTGACAGAGCAGATCTTTCTAAAGTAACAATAACATATAATGGTACAGAAACTTTACAAGTTAATGGACTTAAATAATTAAACTTTTTGCATAATTTTATCCTCCGTATATTTCTACGGAGGATATTATATTTAAAGTTAATTAATTTGATAAAGTCCTATTTTTAGCAATTTATTAAATTACTTTCTTAATAGCAAGTTCTTATTTATTCATCTGCTTGTAATACTAAATCAGTGAAATCACTTATTGATATAGTTTGTATAGGAGTTTCATCATCATCTCCATAAAAAGTAATTACTAATTTTGTATTAGCTAATGCTTCTTTATCTGCAAACCAAATAACTAAAATTCCGTCATCGTCTAGTTCACCACTTCCTTGATTCTCATCACTGCTATCAAGTCTTTGGTATTTAATTGTTTTTGCTGTTTCAGATGTAAATGATAATACTAAATAATATCCAGTTTTTTGTGTAAAGCCTTGGGTAAATGTATCTTCCTCGCTTAGTTTATGTAATGTTCCTGTAACTTTTCCTTCACCATTATTATTTGTTGATACGCTTACATTTTCTTGTACTTCATTAATTTGTGTACCTAAAAGTTCATTACTACCTTTATTTGCTTCTTTTATTGAATCATTTACACTTTCAACATTAAGGTTTGCTTGAGCTTCTGATTTAATTAAGTCTTTAACATGATTTTCTAAAGCTATTTCAGCTCTCTCATATATTTCATCAAATATACTAGGATTGCTATTATATGCAGTCATATCAACAGCTTTTACTTGTTCTTCATAAATATCTTTCAATTCTGAATATTTATCAGCATTCATTAAGTTGCCTAATTTAGTACTTGCTTCAGCTCTTTTTGTTTCCATATTAGTTAAATCTTGTTTTATAGCTTTAACAATAACACCTCTAGCTGTTGTAACTCCACCACCAAATTTTTCTGTTCCGCCATCTTTTTGTAATTCAACAGCATCTACATCTTCAGCATCTTTAATCATATTAAATGCTTTTTCAAATTGGCTATTAATATATGCATCTTTTATTAATTTCGCATAACTTAATTTACCATTAGTTTTTCCAGTATCTGTATAAGCTAATAGGTAGTTATTTATTTCTGAATTTCCTGCAACATTTGTATAATAGTTTGTTCCAATACCTTTTAGCCAATCAATAGCATCTACTTTAGCACTTACAATTGGTAATCCTAATGCTCTAATATCTCTTACTAAATTAGATTTTGCAGTATCAATGCTCTTTAATGTTGCAGTTTCACTTGAAATTGCTGCTTTTGCAACTGCTATTCTATTTAATGTTGCTGTATCTTTTGCAGTTGTTGCTATTTCTTCATATATTGCTATTTCTTTTAATGCATTTTCTCTTGCTTTTGCTACTTCTGCTTGCATTGATGTATTATCTAATTTTAATTGTTTATCAATTAAGCTTCTGTATTTTTCTACTTGTGTGTTAACATCTGCTACTGAATAAGCATCTTTTATTTTGCTTATTGCTTCTGATGCAAGTTTTTTAACTTCTTCGCTATATTGGCTATATTGACTATTTTCATCTTCTATAAATACAAGAAACTCTTTTCTTGCTTCTAGTTTTGCACTTGTAAGTTCATTGTCTTTAATTTTTTCTGTAATTGCTTTCATTGTATCTCTTTCTATTTTCTTTATAGCATCTACTGTTCCAGCTTTTTCTAAACTTGCAACAGCTGTAACAACATCATTAGTAATACCAGCATCATTTAATTCTTTATATTCTTCTAATGCTTCTTTTACTGCTTTTTTTGTTTCTGTAACTTGGTATGCATCAAATTCTGGAGAATATTGTTTTATACCATTTCTAAATAGACTCATTGCTGCATTTACTTCTCCTTCAGTATCTACACTAGCGATTTTTGCTTTTACTGCAGCTACTTCGGTTCTAACATATTCTAATGCCTCTCCTGTTAAGCCATATTTTTCAGCATTTGCTTCATATATTTCTAATTCTTCTAATGCTTCTTCATATGCTTCTAAGTATGCTTCTTGATCTTCTCTCATTTTGTCTTTTATTTCTTCAATTTTTGCATCAATAGCATCAACATATGATTGTAAGTCAGTATTAACTTTTTTGTATGATTTATTAGGATCTGTTGTGTCTATAGTGCTGTCCTGTAGTAGTCCATTTGCTGTTGTTTGTAGGCTTGCAATTTTTTCATCTACTAATTGTTTTACTGTTTTATTAGGCACACCATCTATTAATTTTTCTTCAGCATATGCTCCTGTTTTATATGCTTCTAATTGTTGTAATGCTTCAGCAAGAGCATCAGATACTAACTTTTTAGCAACAGATTTTTTTGCATTTGGATATTCTGCCACAACTTGACTTTCAAAAGCACCAACAACATCATTTACTCTTCCTTCTTCATCAGCAGCCATAATTTCTTCTCTAGCTAATTTTAATGCATCTTCAATTGCTGTTTTAACATTTGAATCTTGTATTGCATCTAAAGCTGATTCATATGCATCTAATACAGTTAATGCATCTTTTTGAGCTGTTAAGAAATCTTCTTGAGCATCAAATTTTGTTTTTAAGTCTCCGTATGTATCAACATTTAATAAGTTTCTAAATTCAGATAATTCATTATCTACATCTTTAGCTGTTTTTGCATTTGCAATATTTTTAAGTGCTTCATTAATATGTGGATTAAGTTCACTTGAAACTCCTTCTTCAGCTGCCAATTCTTTAAATCTATTGAATATTTCTGTAGCTAATTTTTGTTTTTGCTCTCTTTTTGTTTTCTCATTTGTTGCTATTTTTTCTAATTGTGCTACTTTATCTACATTTGCATCAGATGTTGAAGTTTTCTTTAATATTTCTTCTACCATATCATCATATAATAATTTAGCTTGCTCTTCTGTGCTTGAAGCATTAATATTAGAAATAGCTTCTTCTATTTTCTCAGCTAGTCTTTTATAATCGTTTTCACTTAGCTTGCTTTCTTGGAATAATGCTCTTAATGCTATATCATAATCTTTTAATGTGTTTACTAATTCAGTAGTTGGAACATCTTGTTCTGATACTTGGAAAATTATTCCACAAGTAATATGTTAAAAATATGAATATTACTACGTTTCAGCTTTAATATTTTAATTTTTTAAAATTTATAATTGTTTGGAAATAGTGAATAAATTATAATAATATTAATTTTAGCTGTTAAATAATAAAAAAATTAAATAAAATTATATACTTTTTAAAAATATATGATACAATAATAGTAGTAGAAATATAAATAAGGAGTATATAATTATGCTAGAACAAAGAACTAAAAAAATATTGTTAGCAATTATAAAGCATTGTAATATAATAGAAGACACAAAAAAATACTTTAAAGATGATTATGAAATATTTAAACAAAATAATATTTATCAGAATGCTATTCTTACACCAGTAACGCAAATTGGAGAATTAGTTAAAAGACTGCCAATCGAATTCAAGCAAAAATATGTTGAAATACCATGGAAAAACATAGCTGGTATGAGAGATATTATAGTACATAATTATGAAACTATAGATAAAACTATATTATGGAATGTAGCAGATAAAGAAATTGATAAAATAAAAGATTTCTGTATTGAAATTTTAAGAAAGGCTGATTAAGATGTCTGAAATAGAAAAGATTAGTAAAAAAATTAAACCGGTAGCTAAAAAGTACAATCTTACTTATGTATGGCTATTTGGTTCATATGTAAAAAATAAACAAAAAAAAGATAGTGATATTGATATTTTACTAAAAACAGAAGATGTTTCAGAAGGCTTTAAAATTGTGGAAGTAAAGTTTGCATTGGAAGAAGCACTAAAGAAAGAAGTTGATGTAGTTACAACTGGTAGTATAGAGGGATCTTTATTAGAAAATGAAGACCTAGAAGAAGTATTAATATATAGTTATGAAAATGAATAAATTTTTAATTTCGTTATTATCCATTTAGTAAAACTCCCTCATTCATTACATTTTTATAAAAGGCAGATTATGCACGCAACCTAAATGCGTATAAAAAAGTAAAAATATAATAAAGGGAACGGAGAATTTTGTAGTATGGATAAAGAAAGAGCTAGAAAATTAGTAGAAGAATATAGCAACGAAAAAAGAATACCTTTTGAAGTTTCAGTAGATCCATTTTATTCAGAAAGCAATATAAAATATCTAGAGCAAGTAATAGCTGATATTGAGTCTGGAAAGTCAAAACTAAAAGAGCATAAACTAATTGAGGAGGACTAGTATGAAGTTGTTGTGGGAAGAAAGAGCATGGGAAGATATTTATATTGGCAACAGCAAAATAAAAAAATGCAAAAAAAAATTAATTTAATTTTAAAATATATTTAACGAGATTGTTATAACGGAATAGTAAAGTCTGAGCTACTAAAAGAAAACTTAATGGGTTAGTGGAACAGAAGAATAGATAATGAAAATAGAATAGTTTATAGCAAAAAAGGAGAAAATATAATTATTGTAGCTTGTAAGGTACATTATGAATAATGTATATGGATATGAAAAATAGTAATAAAAATTTTAAAAAGTGTCGAATGAAAACATTAAAAAGTGTCGATTAAAAATATTAAAAAGTGTTGATTTTCATAGGGTGATCTTATCACAAGTTATTCATATGATTTTCATAAAATCCCTTGATTTTTTCTTCATTTTGCTGTATTATATTAATTGTAAACTTCTTTAATTAGTTATGCTTTTTTAAATCGGAACAAAAGCTTGAGCTTGAGGTTTCGATATTATTAGTGTAGCATAGACTACGTGCACCATAGAGTGCTTTATATTTATGTAATTGACATAAATATTATATTAGCAAGCTAATTTAAAGAGGTTTACTTTTTTTATACGCATTTAGGTTGCGGACATAGTCTGCCGTATGTTATAATTTAATTAGATTATAAAATTATGGAGGAAAAATTATGCCTAGTAAGTTAAAAAATATTTTAGATGAATATATAGAAGGTTTATTTAATATTTTAGAAAATAATATAGAAAAGGTTATTTTATATGGTTCTTATGCTAGAGGTGAACAAAATATTAAAGGAGAAGTTAGTGACATTGATATAATGATATTGGTAAATTCTAATTCTACTGAAATTAAAGAAATAGAAAGAAAAATATTAGATTATAGTTATGATTTAGATTTAAAATATGATATTTTATTATCTCCTATTGTAGAAAATATTGATGTTTTTAATAAAAGAGCTAAATATATGGCCTTTTATAAAAATGTAATGAATGAGGGGGTTTTGCTAAATGGATAATAACGAAGTTAAAGATTTATCAAATTATAGATTAGAACAAGCTAAAGAAAATTTAGAAGAAGCTATTGCATTGTTAGATATTAATAAATTTAAAGGAGCTAGCAATAGAGCATATTATGCAATTTTTCATGCTATAAAAGCAATTTTAGCATTAGAAGAAACAGATTTTAAAAAACACTCTTCTGTAATAGCCTATTTTAATAAAAATTATATAAATACAGAAATTTTTCCAAAAGAATTAGGAAAAAGAGTTAGTACAGCAAGATTTTTTAGAGAAAAAAGTGATTATGTAGATTTTTATATTGTAACTAGGGAAGAATGCGAAGAACAAATAAAAACAGCAAAAGACCTAATAAAATTAGTTGAAGTATATTTAAATCAAAATAAATAATGTATTAATTTCTATATTATCTTTTAATAACTGGTTTATCTTTTTTAGCACTTTTTTATCTTGTGTCTGCCAATACAAGTAATCTTACCATGCTTCATCTTGCCATGCTTTATTCATCTTCCACCTCTATTAAATCATGAGTAGTAAGTTTCCCATTTTCTACGTCTTGAATTGCCTTTTGTAACCTTTTCATATTTGCAGCACTATAAAAAGGATCATCTGCTGTAATTTCAAAAGGTATTCTTTGTTCTCTTACAGCTTTTTTCGCAAATACACAAATAGCTGTTGTCATAGTCATACCAATATCAGAACAAAATTTATCAAATTGTTTTTTCAAGTCTTCATCCATTCTTATATTTATATTTGTTTGAGCCATAATAACACTTCCCTTCTTTTATTATATGTATTTTATCATAATTTATTTACAATGTAAATAAAATTATTTATGTTGTTGATATGAGCATTTTATTAATATTGTAACAAATAAGTTATAGTTTATTCACTATTCTCAACAATTATAAATTTTAAAAAAATTTTAATATTAAAGCTGAAACGTAGTAATATTCATATTTTCGGCACATTACTTATGGAATAAATTTCTAAGCATCAGAACAAGATGTTCCAGCTGATTATGCATATACCCTTACAGTTAACGGAGACAATAAAATTACAAATGTTAATGAA
>CANQCT010000004.1 GCA_947589835.1 uncultured Clostridia bacterium | reverse complement strand
TTTAACTTTAAAAAAATAGGACATTTTTACTAAAAATTCAAAATTAAAAACGGGACATTTTTACTAAAAATTCACATAAAAAAATTATACGGCTAAAAAAATATTGAAAAATTCAATAATATGTGATAGAATAATTATGTTAATTTTTTTATCCTGTTTTGCAGGTTGATATATAGGCATTCATTATAAAATAATTATTTTAAGGAGAATTAAAATGCGTAAAAAAATTGCTCAGTATTTTGCCGATCACCCGATTAAATGTTTTTGTATTTTTATGTTTTTATGTTTTTTGAGCGTTATAATTATAATTGCTAAATTACCAGACATTGTTTTGATAATATTTATAGCTTGTATGCTCTTATTATTGTTTTTTTTCACAACTATATATTTTATCGAAACAGCAAAAGAAAAACAAAAATTTCAAAACATGACCAAAGAAGATTATGAAAAGAATTTGTATCAGTATGTTGACTTAGTTAATGAAATGATTGATGAAGAGAAGTATAATCCGAATAATTTGAGTGCTGACTGGATTTTACAATTTAATACCATTATGTATAATACTATATGTGCTGATGAGAATCCATTAGGACGAATGTTTAACGATTTTGATATTGCATCATCCTTAATTTATTCATTAACTTCGGATAATACTACTGATGAAAATATTCTTTTCGCATTTCATTGTGCTAAAAAGATAATTAGCGAACCCAAAGAATATATTAATGATTTTGGCTTGGGTTATAAGTTAGAATTGAAGGCAAAAAATTTCTTTCAAAAGGTCAATATTAGTATACCTAACGAAACTATTACGCCTGAAGCCCTTGCAGCAATTATTCGTATGTATCTTATGCAGAACGCAGAAAGTGGAATGATACAGCTATCTGACTTTTTACACATTTTATATTTAAATTGTAAATAACATTAAATGCCAGTAGTGAATTTGTTTTCGCTACTGGCATTTAATGTTATTTGAAATTTTCTATTACATAAAAATAGCGGGCAAATAGAAAAATATTTTCATTTGCTCGCTATTTTAACTTTGCAATAAATTTTAAAACAGTCTTAAGATATCTAAAAGCTTAAACAGCATAAAATCTCTTCCACTATTCCAAAATTCAATGCAGAAATCCTGTACCTTGTCGTCATAGAAGTCCAGCCTAGGATATAAAAATTCCTTCGGCATTTCTTCCATTTGAATGGAGTAAACTCTTTCGTCATTACAATAGTATTGCATGAACCATTTTTTGAACGATAGTATCCGCTCATCACAAAATTCGTGATTTTTCACATGAACAGATACTTCCCAGCACACCTCATCATCCAAATTGTTGTAGGAAAAAAAGATAATAGTGAAAAAGCTATTATTTATTACATACTTGGGCTTTTCTGAACTATAGTCTTTTAAAACCATTGGAAACGGAATTGGAGTTTTAAAATGTGCTTTCTCTTTGTAAAACATTGGATAAATAACGTTTTGCATAAAGTCCTGTTCTTGGTAAGAAACGTACTTATGATGTTCTTCTTGGTTTTTGAATCCTCGTGCTAAAATCCATTCGTAGTATTCCATAACGTTCGGTGGATTTTCCTTTTTCGTTTGAAGCATATTTTTACCTCCTTGAATTTTCTTGGAGGTTAGAAACCTCCAAGTAATATAACTTATTGGTTTCTAAGCAATACGATATGTATATTATAGCACATATTTTTATAAAAAAGCAACATAAAAAAGCTTATTGTTTAAGTCGTCACACATTTTATGCAAAAATATATTTTGTTTAATCCTCAAATTTTAAATCTAAATACACATATTTGTTCATATCATAATCAAAAACGCTATCTATCATTTTCTTAGCAATTTTGCAACACTTTGACATTCTTTCTCCATTAAATAGTGGGTCTATATATCTAACTTTTGTACCATGATGCACATAATATACATTTTTTGGCTCTTCATTTGATGTTTTTATTTTTTTAGCATTTTTCCAAATATTAAATATTTCGTTATATTTAGAATTTTCAATAATATTAATTACATCACTTTCTTTTAATTCATATAAATCTTGCTTTGTTATTTTATTTTCACCAATTAATCTTTTTAATATATCTGCAATAAGTTGCATAGAATATCTTGTTCTATCTTCTAAATATATTAATGATGAGTTGCTTACAGATTTAACAAAGTTTCTTGCTATTTTTTTGGTTTTAAAGCCTAGCTCTATTTCCCCTTCTTCATTTTTTTGTATTTCAATATCGTTATACATTTCTTTAACATCTTCTAAATTTATTATTTTATGTATGAATAGACCATTTGATAAAGAATATTCTAATCTATCTGCAGATAACTGTGGTGTATCGTTATCTGCTATTGGGTAAATATGATAATTATCAACTTCTGAAATATCAATGTTATCTCTTTTTAATAATGACATTATTTCACTAGAATTTTTTATTATTTGCGTTGTTAAATCTTCTGTTGATTCTTGAGTCATATAGTCTCCATTTAAGTAGTCTATGCAATGCTTAAATGCTGGTGTTGCTATATCGTGAAACAAGCCAGATAATGTTTGCTTTTTATCGTGTGTAAAATGCCATACTATTAATGCAACTGCAACTGAATGATCTAAACTTGAATAGAAGAAATTAATATCAAATAAATTAGTATATAGAATTCCACAACTAACGCTTATATATTGCTGCTTTAATAACTCTTTTGTGTTTATATATTCATGTAACCATTCTGGAAAATTTGGTTCTAAAATTTTAAAATATTCTTTTATTTTTTCATTTAAATTAGTATAATATTCATTCTTCATCTTTTAATACCCCTTGTATAATAAAATTTTATAATATATTTGTTAATGGTTTATATCACTCGAATAGTACTAGTTTTCTTGTTTTTCAAATTGCCCGCCCAAGAAGCAGATTCATAGAAGTAACTCAGAACGGGACCTTTCAAAACTGCGAAAAATAGTACTATTCGAGCTTTAGCGCAATTATACTATTAATTGAATTTTAGTATCATTGTTAATGCTAATTATAATACATTTGAATATTTTTAGCTATAATATTATTAAATTTTAATAAAATTAACTATTTTTTCTAATTTAGTGTATAATAATTACAAAGTTATAATCACAAAAATTGGAGTTGATTTTGCAAATGTCAAATATAAAAGAAGATGTAGATGTAGAAAAGCTATATGGAGTGCAAAGTTCTTTAAAAAAAGAGCAGTTTTTAAAAGAATTTAAAATTAATGAAAATGGTCTAAGTACAAGTGAAGCTCAAAAGAATATAAATAAATACGGCTTAAATGAAGTTAAGCAATCAAAACCTAAAAAATGGTATAAATACTTTTTAGAAAGTTTATTTAGCCCTTTTAATAGTATACTTCTTGCTATTGCAGCTGTTTTAATGTATACAGATGTATACTTAGCAGAAACTCCAAACTATGCAAATATTATTGTAATTTTAATTTTAGTAATTTCAAGTACACTTTTGGAGTTTTTTGAAGAGTATAATTCAAATAAAGCAGCAGAAAAATTAAAGGAGCTTGTGGCTACAACTGCTACTGTTTTGCGTGATGGAAAGGAAACTTTAATTCCTATTAAGCAAATTACTGTTGGAGATATTGTAATGCTTTCTG
Organism: uncultured Clostridia bacterium; assembly: GCA_947589835.1. Classification (GTDB taxonomy): domain Bacteria; phylum Bacillota; class Clostridia; order TANB77; family CAG-508; genus CAG-273. Next base: position 50,391 of record CANQCT010000004.1, on the reverse strand, counting down.
CTGGAAGTTTAATTCCGGCAGACCTTAGGGTTTTAGAAGCAAAAGATTTATATGTTGGACAATCTTCCTTAACTGGTGAGTCTGATGCGGTTAAAAAAGTAGTAGAGTTAGGAGATTCTTACGACTTAAATGAACCATATAATTTAAAAGTTGATAGCAAGAAAAATTCTTCTATTGATAATATTTCAGACTTAGATAATATTTGCTTTATGGGCACTAATGTTATAAGTGGTAGCGCAAAATGTGTTGTTATAAAAACTGCAGATGATACTTACTTTGGAAAAGTTGCACATACTATTCCAAGTAGTAAGCCAAAATCTGCTTTTCAAAAGCGGAATTGAAAGTATAAGTAAACTATTAATACGTTTTATGCTTATTCTTATACCAATAGTATTTATTTTAAATGTTGCTAAACATAGTATTATAACTGCTTTTACCTTTGCAGTTGCTATTGCTATATGCATTACCCCTCTTTTGCTCCCTGTTATTCTTTCTTCTAGCCTTTCAAAAGGTGCTATTAGAATGTCTAAAAAGAAAACTATTGTAAAAAAATTAGATGCAATTCAAAGCTTTGGCTCTATTAATATTTTATGTACTGATAAAACTGGTACACTTACAGAAGATAAAATTGTTTTAGAAAAATATTTAGATATATATGGCGAGGAAGATTTTAGAATTTTAAAGCATGCATTTTTAAATTCATATTTTCAAACTGGCTTAAGAGGCAATATTGATGAAGCAGTTGTAAATAGAGCTTTTGAAAATAATATGAAAGAATATGTAGATAAATATAAATTAGTTGATGAAATTCCTTTTGATTTTTCGCGTAGATGTTTATCTGTTATTGTTACAGATGGTACAAAAAAACAGTTAATTACTAAAGGTGCTGTTGAAGAAATTTTAAATATATGCACAATGGTAGATTATAAAGGTGAAGTTTCTCCAATTACTAAAGAAATTAAAGATAATATTAAGCAAATTTCTAAAAAGCTTAATGAAGATGGCTTAAGGGTTGTTGCGGTTTGCCAAAAAAATGATATAGCAAATATTACTAAGTTTAGTGTAAAAGATGAAAAAAATATGGTTCTTTTAGGCTTTATTGGCTTTTTAGACCCACCTAAAAAGAGTGCAAAATCTGCCATAGAGCAGTTAAATAATGCAGGAATTCGTGTTATGGTTTTAACTGGAGATAACCTAGAAGTAACAAAATGTATATGCCAAAAAGTTGGTATAAATTCTGATATGATTATAGAAGGAAAACAAATTGAAAAGCTTTCAGATAGCGGTGTTTTAAGGTTACTTAAAAAATGTAATATATTTGTAAAGCTTTCACCCATACAAAAGGCTAGAATTGTTAGGCTTTTACACGAGTCTAATAATGTGGTAGGCTATATGGGCGATGGTATTAATGATGCCCCTTCCCTTATAAATTCAGATGTTGGAATTTCTGTTGATACTGCTGTTGATATTGCAAAAGAATCTGCTGATATAATTTTGTTAAAAAAAGATTTAAAAGTTTTATTAGATGGCGTGTACGAGCGGAAGAAAAACTTATGCAAATTTAATGAAATATATTAAATTATCAACAAGCTTTAACTTTGGAGAAGTGGTTTCTGTAATTATTGCAAGTGTTATTTTACCTTTTTTACCAGAAACACCTATTCAATTACTAGTTGAAGGCTTATTATACGATTTTGGGCAATTAACTCTTCCTTTTGATAATGTAGATGAAGAAGACTTAAAAGAACCTAGAAAATTTAATATAAAAAGTTTAAAAAACTTTATGTTATTTATGGGGCCAGTAAGTTCTATTTTTGATATTATAGTTTTTGCTATTTTATTACTTGTATTCAAATTACATGATGTAGCTACTTTTCAAACAATATGGTTTTCTTATAGTATTGTTTCAAACTTACTTGGTATGCATATTATTAGAACAGCTAAAATTCCATTTATTGAAAGTAATGCACACAAGTTTGTATACTTTTCATCTATACTACTTGCAATTATTGGCGTAATTATACCTTTTACATGGCTTGGAAAGCTAATAGGCTTAGTACCTATTCCATTTGAATTTATGCCAATTATTATATTAATTCCTATTTTATACTGTTTTGTTGCAATGATTGCTAAGAAAATTTACATTAAAAAGTATAATGAGTGGATTTAATAGTTGCTTTATAAGCATTAAAGCTCTAATAGTACTATTTTTCGCAGTTTTGAAAGGTCCCGTTCTGGCCTGCTTCTTTGAACTACCAGCTGCAACGGGCAATTTGAAAAACAAGAAAACTAGTACTATTAGAGCGTGTTAACTATAAAAACATTAATATATAATAATTGTATAGCAGTATTGTAATATTTTAACATATACATTATAATAATTCATAAGAGGTAGAAAATGACAAGTTTTGTATTAAAATTAATAGCAATGTTTACAATGGTTGTAGACCATTTAGGAGATGCATATTTTAAGCGCACAACACCTGTAAATTTAATAGGAAGAATTGCATTTCCTATTTTTGCTTTTCAAATTTCAGAAGGTTATACTCATACAAAAAATCTTAAAAAATATTTTTTAAGACTATTTTTGTTTGCCCTTATTTCGCAAATACCTTTTATGCTATTTAGAAGTATTTATATAAAAGGATTTAGTATAGCTTTTAATATATTCTTTACACTCCTTTTTGGCTTACTTGCAATTTTTTCTTATGATAAAATTAGCACATCTTCTTTTAAGTTAATAAAAAATACTACTGCTAATAACTGTATTAAATATGCTATTTCTATTTTTCCTGCTATTGTGATTGGCCTTTTAGCAGATGTTTTAAATTTTGACTATGGCTTTTTTGGAATTGCCATTATATTTATATTTTATGCTTTTAAAAATAACAAAGTTTTAATGTGTATTTTCTATGCACTAGCTTGCATTATACACTATGCAGTTATTATTCTTACAAATGGATATCATTATTTATATGTTTTACTTTGCATATTTACTATTCTTCCAATTGTGTTTATTCTTTTATATAACGGAAAACAAGGCAAAAAGATAAAGTATTTTCTTTACGCTTTTTACCCTGTTCATTTACTTATTATTTATTTTATTTTTGGAATTATTTTATAAAGTACATTTTTTAAATGATTATTTAAAATTCTACCTTTGCGTAGCAAAATTAATTCCTCTTGCTACAACGCTTGACATATTTTCAATTAGTTCATCTATTTCCTTTGGTGTTACAATAAAGTTGTAATCTTCAGGTGCTAAAACTTCTTTAATCATTTCATATTTGTTTTCCTCTTGAAGACTATTTAAAAAGTCGTTTGATTTTGCTTCCTGCTGTACTTTTTGAATAAATAAATCTAAGCTATCTGCTGCAATTGTAGCAGCTTCAACAACTGTTGGTACACCTATTGCAATTACTGGAACGCCCAATGTATTTATAGTTAATTCTTTTCTTGTATTTCCTACACCTGCCCCTGGAATAATTCCAGTATCTGCAATTTGAACTGTACTGCTTATTCTTTCAATACTTCTAGATGCTAAAGCATCAATAACAATTATTAGTTTTGGATGAATATTATCTACTATTCCTTTTAAAATTTCTACTGTTTCTATTCCTGTTGTGCCTAAAACTCCTGGTGATACTGCACTAACTGGTCTTGTATTTTTATCTAGTAAATCTGGCATATATGTTAATAAATGCCTTGTAATATCTATATCTTGTATTACTTTTGGTCCTAAGGCATCTGGAGTAACATACAAGTTTCCAAGTCCAACTACTAAAATATCATCTTGCTCTCCTACTAAATTTGAAATTAAAGCTTTTAGTTCTTTTGTTACAGCTTCAGAAGCTTTTTGAATATCATCTTCACCTGCTATTTTTATATTTTTAATATCAATAGTTATATAATTTCCTTTTTTCTTTCCTATTGCTTGCTCTCCGTTTTCATTTAACACTTTTACCCTTGTAATTTTAATATCTTCGTTAACTTCTTCTTCCTGGGTTTCAAGTCCATCTACCTCATTTGAAATATTATTTGCCTTTTTATATATGTCACGTCTTTCTAGGGCCAAATCTGTTCTAAAATTAATCATAAAAAAATACCGTCCTTTCTTATTTATATTATTTTAAAAAGTCGGTATTTTTATTCATTTACTATAAAGATTTATAGTATATGTTTTAAATGTCTTTATCATCATCTTGCAAGCACTGCGTGTATAAGCAAATAGCATCTTTAAAGCCTCTTTTATAGTTTTTTTGACTATAATATGCAATTTGTATTTCATAATTTTCAACTAATAGTTGTATTTTTTCTATTATATCTTTTGCTTCTTTTATTTGTTCTTTTTTATTTAGTACTTCATTTATTTTATCTTCTATTTCTTCAATATCTATTTCATTTGAAATCTTGTTTAATGCTTTTCTGTCCTTTCTATTTTCGGCTTCAAAATCCTCTTGCCTAAATTCATATATTTTGCCTAACATATCTAGCTTTTTATAAATATTATCTGTATTTTCCATCATATACCTCCTTTTTCTTCATTTGTATAAATTTAACTATTTACTTCTATATATTATAACAATAAATAGATAATTTATTCAATATATTTTAGAAAAAATAGGTGATATATAGTTATAATTTAATTAAAAGCTCGAATAGTACTAGTTTTCTTGTTTTTCAAATTGCCCGTTGCAGCTGGTAGTTCAAAGAAGCAGGTCAGAACGGGACCTTTCAAAACTGCGAAAAATAGTACTATTCGAGCAATTTACTATAAAACGCTTAAATTAAGTTTTTTATCATAAACTACTTAAATTAAGTTTCTTATTATAAACTACTTGTTTAAATTCTCGTTTGTTTCTTTTTCCTCATTATACCTATCAATGAAGTAAAGTGGTCTATGTTTGCCCTCATTGAAAGCTCGTCCAAGATATTCACCAATTACTCCTAGGAAAATTAGTTGTACTCCTCCTAAGAATAATATAACTACCATTAAAGATGCATATCCTGGTACTTCAATTCCTGTTATAATTGTTTTTATTATTATATATATCATATAAATAAATCCAATTATAGAAACTAAAACACCAAATATTGCAGACCATCTTAAAGGTGATGTTGTAAATGATGTTATTCCATCTATTGATAAATCTATTAATTTTGCATAATTCCATTTTGTTTGTCCTGCTGCTCTAGGGTCTCTATCATATAATATTTCTTTTTTGTTATATCCTATCCAGCTGAATAAACCTTTTGTGTATCTTTGCGTTTCTCTAATTGCTTTTAAAGCCTCTACACAACGTCTATCTAATAATCTAAAATCTCCTGTATCTTTTTGAATTTGTATTCTTGTAAATGATTGTAATACTTTATAGTACATTTTAGAAGTGAATTTTTTAAGCCACGTTTCTCCTTCTCTTGATTTTCTTTTAGCATATACGTCATCATAGCCTTCTTCCCAATATTTTATCATTTCTGGAATTAATTCTGGTGGATCTTGCAAGTCTGCATCTATAATAACTACTGCGTCACCTTTGCAATAATCTAAGCCTGCTATCATAGCTGTTTCTTTTCCATAGTTTCTAGATAAATTTAAGTAGCAAAATCTTTTATCCTTTTCTCTTAATTCTTGCATTATTTGAAAAGTATTATCTTTGCTTCCATCATTAACAAGTAATACTTCAAAGTTGTACTTAGGATTGCTATCCATTAATTTTACTAATCTTTCGTATAACAAATGTAAAACTTCTTGCTCATTGTATGCTGGTACTAATATGGTAACTAATTTTTTATTTTCTTCCATTTAAAATCTTTCCTTTCTTTTATACTGCTCTTAAATAAATGTTGAATTCAAAGTAGAATTTTTGAGCATTAAATGAATTTTTAGTTTTTTTCTTTTATATAGTTTACCATATAATCTTTTTTAAGTAAATACCATAATTTTAAAATTAATGTTACAAAATAATGGCTATAATTACATTAGAGCTCGAATAGTACTATTTTTCGCAGTTTTGAAAGGTCCCGTTCTGACTTCTCTTCTTTGAAATAACTACTTTGGCGGGCAATTTGAAAAACAAGAAAACTAGTACTATTCGAGCTGGTTAAATATAAAACTATTATAGTACTATTTAAGCTATAATATAATCATAACTTAATCATAACTATTAGTAACAAATTAATTTAATGTATAATTCTAGCATTATTTAATAATCTATAAGTTTTGCAAATGTTGCAATCTCTGCAAATTGAAACCCTATCTTCAAATATTAATTTAATAGTATTTATAAATTCATCTTCTTCATCTATTAAATGAATTTCTATTTTTTCTGGCAATAATGTTAAAAGTGTATTTAATGCATAATCATTAGATGAAAAAGAAATATCTGACAAATATTTTGCATTATATATATTATCTGAAACAGAAACTACATTTTTTTGGCTATCTAATAAAATTGATTCACCTTTATTGTAAATTAAATGTAGCATAGAAAACTCTGGAAGCCTTGATTCTACATATATACGAAGCAAGTTTATAAATTCTGTGTATTCTTTTTCAATAACAAATTGATTAACTGCTGTATCTACTAAGTTATCTAGGCACTTAGTATAATCTTGCAGTCTAAAGTAAACATAACCATCTAATATTATAGTTTTATTTTCTATAATATAATCTTTAATTTTGTTTTTTATATATTCTTTATTATCAACTAGTATTTTATATTCTTCTGAATCTTTAAGATTAATACAATTTTCTGCGATTTTATCTTTTTCATATTCATCAAAATAAAAATAATTGTAATTTATTAATTGTTCTATAAGCTTTTCTTCATAAAATTGAATAACAACTTCTTGTAACAAACTACACACAAAGTCATAAAACTCTAAAATGTTTTTTCCTTGATAATGAATTATTACATTTTCATATATTTTAAACTTATTTTTAGAATAAGTTATATTTTCAAAATCTATACTTTTAATTCTTTCTAGTAGATAATTTAATATATCTGTATTATTTGTTTTTATGCAAAGTGATTTCATGTTAGTTTTGTTCTCCTTTCTGCTATTCATATTATCTACTAAAATATCTTTAGATATACATATTTTATTCTAGATGGTATGAAATGGTAACATGTTCATTTAATAACATTTTTTAAATTGCGTTTAAGCCACCTTTTAAGCTATATACGTTTTCATAGCCTAGCATTTCTAGTATTTCCCCAGCTTCTTTACTTCTAATGCCTGATGCACAATAAAGTATAATAGTAGTTTGCTTATTGGGTACTGTTTTTAAAATTTCATTTTCAATTGTATATAATGGAAGTAAAATTGCGCCTATTAAATGCCCTTCTTCATATTCTTGATGGCTTCTTACATCTATTAAAACAGTATTTTCTTTTTTTAACATTTCTTGAAGTGTTTTATAATTAATTTCTTTTTGATTAATATGGCGATTAAATATTCTTTTTATTCGTTCTAGCATCTATTTTTTTCCTTTCTTGTATAACTTTTTTTAGTTTTTTGCTAATTTTTTAGGTTAGCCACAACTTTTAAGCAAAAAAAATTGACAATATCCATACTATATAGTATGAATATTGTCGTATTTTGGTTTATATTATTTTTTTGTTATGTGTTTTTCTTATTCACTTTTAATTTGTATTGTTTTCGTATTATATCTTTTTCGCTTTTAATTTGTATTGTTTTTAGTATTTTCTATTTTTTACTTTCTGTTTCTGAATAGCTATTGTACTTTTTTTCTTGCATAACTGTTAAAATTGTAATTACTAATATGTATATTAAAAGTCCAATTGGTATTACTAAACGATTGATTGGTATTCTAGTAATTGCTAAAACGCTTAAATATAATGCTTCTAGTGCTAAAATTGATATTACATATAATGCTAAAGTTTTTAGAATGCCTAATTTTCTAAATCTTATAGTTACATATACTAGAACTACAACTGTACTTATAATAAGTGGCACTATGTATGGACTTAATATACTAGAAAGCCTAATTTTAGGTTGATGTACTGCTTGAATGCTATCTTCTTGTTTATTTTCTACTTCATATTTTTCATTTATTTTAGTATTTAATGTTTCTAGTTTTTCGTCTAAATTATCTGCATTTTTTTCTTCTATTAAAACAGTAGCCATATCTCCATATACTTCTACTTGTTGTACAATAGTTCTGCCTTCTCCAAATACTTCTTTAACTATTTGTTCTATTTCTTTGTTTTCAATAGTTTTTCCAACGTAAATGTCTATTCTTACGTTTTTTCTATATGTTAAATCTACATTTAAGCCCATTGTAGCTGTAATAATGGCTCCAACAACTATTATTGCTAGTATTATTCCATAAATAATTTTTTTCTTCATTTTTTGCTATTCCTTTCTAACTATATACATTATTTTTTAGTAGTAAGTACAATCAAACTTCTTGTTATTACAAGATTGTATAAGAAGCTTATTAAAATGCCCCAGAATATTGTCATACCAAAGCTTGAAATTGCAGTCCATTTTACAAAGCATAATACTACTGAAATAATAATTACAGGTACTAAAATAAGTAATGATTTTAGCATTGCTTCTTTAAAGCTGTTTGATGCTTCTTCTATGCTATTTGTATCTTGATGTTTTAATAAATGTAATAAATACATTGTGAATATATAATTTAAAATAACAGCAATAGTAATTCCTACAATACCTTCTAATGTAATTACAGTATTTGTATAGCGAAGAACTAGCAAATAAATTGCTATATAACCTATGTAGCTAAGTCCTGCTAAAATTCCATTTTTTCTGTAACGTATGCCTAGGAATATAATTCCTAAAACTATTAAGGTAATAGCTATTATAATTGGTATAAATAGCATATTAGGTGAAATATCTGATACTACATAACGATTTTCATCAACAGTATAAGTAAGTGGTAATGAACCTGCATCTAATAAAATGGCAAGTTCAGCTGCTTGCTGTGCATAGCTAGAAAAGTTTTCTCCAGATGTAGAAGTTTTTCCAATAGATAGTTGAATCATTCCATTAGAAATTTCTTCATCAAAATAAGTATCAAGTAAGCTACTTTCGTCTATCATAAAGCTAACTTTTTTGGTTTTTGTTTCGCCATTTTCTTCATAACTAACGTATGTATTAGTTATATTTTTTAAAATTCCTGTTCCTTCTTCATTAAATTGCATTACTAAGAATATTGTAGTTCCTGTTTCTGTAGCATTATAAGACCAATATGCTTTTTCTAAATGACTTTCATTTAGTAATACTTCTTTTGTTTCAGAATCTATTACTTTGAATTCTCCTCTAATAGGAATATATTGTGATATAGAATCTGTTTGGCTATTTTCAGGTAAGCTAAAATACATTTTTCCATTTGTTTCATCAAAACGGATTGTGTAATCAGTTACACCCATTCTTTTAAGCCTTTCTGTCATAATTCTTTTTGATTCTTTATAGTTTTCTAGTGTTAAAGCTTCTTCTGGATTTACAGGTACTTCTTTTTTAGTTGTGCCTTCTCCTTCTTCTTCTACAACATTTCCGTCTTTATCATAAATAACAGTATTTGTTGTAGTGCTAACTGAAATTCCAACTATTCTACTTCCTGTAAGGTCTGTTCCCCAACTATAATCTGGTAGAATGTTGTTTACAAATTTAGTTTGTTTTACAAAAATTCCTCCAAAAGAAATAAGAGAAATTAATATAATTAATAAAACTACCAATGCTACTTTTAATTTTTGTTCTGTTTTCACTTTTATTTCCTCCCTATATTACAATAATTTTGTATCATTAATAATTAATTCAAACCATATACCTAAATATTTTGCTGCATATTTACTCATCATTGTTCTGTCCATAAATATTTCAAAATAATCTAATACTGGTGATATTTCTGTATCTATTGTTAATTTTAAAACTACTTTTCTGTTTTCTTTATCTATTATGAATTCTGAATCTGTAACTGCATAATTTACTTTATCGTGTTTATCAAATGTAGACATATTTTGGTTTACAACTCTATCTCTATGAACATCTGATTTATCTGCTAAAATAAGTGCTGCTGAAATGTCGCTAACTGCTGTGCCTGTTTGTTCATCATGATTTCCTATTGCCATCATAATTTCTGTTCTTTTTTCTGCATCCATTCCCATATCTTTTAATATTTCGTAAGCAAGTATTGCTCCTGTATGTGCGTGGTCTACTCTATTTACGCAATTTCCAATATCATGCATATAACCTGCAATTTTTGCAAGTTCAATTCTTTCTTCTGGGTAATCTAAAACTTTTAAAACTTCGCCTGCTCTATGTGATACAATTCCAATATGCCTTGTAGAATGTTCTGTATAACCTAAAGCATTTAATTGCTTTTGCGAACTTAATATTAATTGTTTTAGCTCCTCATTTTTTTTAACATCTTCTAAGGTAATCAATATGCTCTCCCTCCTAATTATTTTATAGGGCTTTTGTACCCTCTTATTTTATATTAAAATGCAAAAAATATCAACTGTTTTTTTGAATTTATTTCCAAAACAGTTGATATATAATAGTTATAATTATATTAAAGCTCGAATAGTACTATTCGAGCAATTAGCTATAAATCTATTAATTCAAAACAGTTAATATTTAGGTTATTTTTTGTTTAAGTTAACCCCTATAATTCCACCTATCATTCCACATAGTACACATACGCATATTGTTATTATTGAATTAATGTTAAGTGAAAAGCCTGCGAAGCATATACTAGAGCACAAATATAGTAATAATATGTATATTAACCCAACTAAACTACCATTTAATAAACCGTTTTTTTTAATTTTTATTGTACTAATGGTACTTCCAATAAAAATGCTAATTCCTGCAATTGTAATAACTACCGGAACCATAGTTGTTTCTGAAAGGTTTGTATATGCAAGTAACATTGCAAAAATTAATAATAAAATTAGTGAAAGTAATATAGCAAAAATAGAACCTTTTATTATTCTTATAGAATTCTTTTTAAATTCACTTTCTTCTGTAATAATATTTGACTTCATTGTATTTTCTTTTTCCATTTTTTTACACTCCAATAGCTTTTTTTAAATATTATGCTATTAGAGTGTATTTTAGAATAAATAAATTTATTATTTTATATTTTCATTACTATTGTTGTACATTAGTTTCATCAATAGTTGGACTGCTATTTACTTGCTCGGTATTGATACTATTATTGTTACTGCCATTATTGTTGTTATTAGCACTTACTTGTTCAGTATTTGTACTTTCATTGTTTTCTGCAAATTCGCTATTTGAGCTTGCTTGATTTGTAGCTTGGTTTTGGTTAGTTTCTTGGTTTGTAGCTTCATTTTGATTATTATTTTCTTGGTTTGTTTCTTGGTTTGTAGTTTCATTTTGATTATTATTTTCGTCATTTGTATCTTCAGGTCTTACGTGTTCTCTTATGTATTCTATTACATTTTGTGCTATATCTTGAACAGTCATATAATATGTTGTTGTTCCTGTAGAGGTAATAGAATAAAATGAAGCTAAAACACTTTCTAACATTAATTTTCCTTCACTATCTATTAAGCCATATAAGTCTCCATTTTTTACTACAATTCCTTCATAACGTGGAATTAGTAATACATTTTTTGCATTTTGGTCTCCAGATACCTTAGCTCCAACACTACAACCAAAGTCATCATATATAAGGTCTGTAAGTTTTCTACCAGTTTTATCAAATAAGCACCATTTATTGTTTTGCTTTGCAGGTATGCATTTGTTATATAATAAGTATTGATTTTCCGCCTCTGGATATGTAGAATTATTTATTCCTATTTGATCATACTCTAAGTAAACAATTATGCTTTGTTTTGAGTTTATAACGCCATATTTGTTGTTATTTTTAACTAAGTATAAGCCATTATCTTTATCTATTTGCTTTATGTCATCATACTCTGGGCTAATTTTTGTAGTAGCATCATGTAACATTATTCCCATTTTGTTTTCAAGTGTTGTTACAATAAATTCTTGTGCATTTTCTATAAATTTAATTTTAGCATATTTAGTTCCTAAAATTTCTTTTCCATCTAAAGTGTAAACTCCATAGTGTCCATCTTCATTTTTAACAATAATCATATTATAAAGTAAAGCTTTTTGGTTACTAAAAGATGCATCTTTATCTGCAATTCCAGCATTTTGAAAACGTGCGGTAAAAATTTTTACCAAATATGGAAGAGTATTAATTGTTACTGTGTTAGTTTGTGCATTATATGACATTGCTATATTAAAGGCAAGTTTTGCTCCTTCAATAGTTGTACATAATTGATTATTTATTATTTTTACTGGTTCAGCTATTTCATAATATTCAGAATCATTACTACCACTTTCTAGAACAATTTTATGAATTTTATTAGAGTTTAAGCTAAATGTTGCTACTTCGTTTGTACTTTCTACATAGCATTTTGTAGTATCTTCTGTATATTGTTTATAATCACCATTAGAAGATTGATAACCTACATACTCTGCAAATGCACGAATTGGTACATATACTTTTTCTCCTTCAAATATAAGTACATTTTTTAGCTTACTGTTTGCTTGTCCATCTAAATTAATTTTTAGCTCAGTAGATTGTATATAGTAAATTACCCCAACTAAAGCAATGCAAGCTATAAATAATAAAAATATAAAAATACCTACTATTTTCATCATTTTTTTAGTTTTTGTTTGGTCTTCTGGTTGATTATAGTAACCATTTCCTCCAATAAAATCATCCATTTTATTTTCACCTTTCCTTTGTATATTACTTATTAATAGCCATATTTTTTATAAAACTCGTTTTTAAAGTTTAATAAATTATCACTTTCTATTTCTATTCTAACCCTTTCCATTAATTTAGTCAAGAACCTTAAATTATGAATTGATAATAATCTTACTCCTAAAATTTCATTTGCTTTTACCAAATGCCTAATGTATGCTCTGGTATAATTTTTACAAGTATAGCAATCGCACTCTGGGTCTAATGGTGAAAAGTCTCTTTCATAAGTAGCATTTCTAACTACTACTTTTCCGTTCCATGTCATTGCTGTTCCATTTCTTGCAATTCTTGTAGGAAGTACGCAATCGCACATATCTATTCCTGCAAGAGCGGCCTCTATTAAATAATCGGGCGTACCTACTCCCATTAAATACCTTGGTTTATTTTCTGGCATTAGTGGGGTGGTAAAATATAGCATTTTTAAAAATTCTTCTTTTGGTTCTCCTACACTAATACCACCTATTGCATAACCTGGGAAATCTAAATCTATTAAATCTTTGGCAGATTTAACTCTTAAATCTTCGTAAAATCCACCTTGTATAATTCCAAATAATGCTTGCTTTTCTGTGTTTTTATGTGCTTCTTTGCATCTTGCAGCCCACCTTGTAGTTCTTTCCATTGATTGTTTTGTATATTCATACGTTTCAGGATATTTAACACATTCATCAAAAGACATTATTATATCTGCCCCTAAGGCTTCTTCTATTTCCATTACTTTTTCTGGCGAAAAAAAATGCTTTGAGCCATCTAAGTGAGATTTGAACTCTACTCCTTCTTCTGAAATAGTTCTTAAATCGCTTAAGCTAAATACTTGGAAACCTCCACAGTCTGTTAAAATTGGCCTGTCCCACCTCATAAAATTATGAAGTCCACCTGCTTCTTTTACAATTTTATGACCTGGGCGCAAATATAAATGATATGTATTTGATAGAATTATTTGTGCTCCTACCTCGTTTTTTAGTTCTTCAGGTGTCATTGATTTTACAGTGGCCTGTGTTCCAACAGGCATAAATACTGGTGTTTGTATATCTCCATGTGGTGTATGAACTATTCCTCTTCTTGCACCTGAGTTTTTGTCGATGTGTAATAGTTCATAAGTTACTGCTGGTTTCATTATTTTACCTCTCTTTTATTTTAAATATCAATATTCCATATAAGTTATAGTAATTTTTAATATACTCTGAATGTCCTACATCTGCTATTAAATCATCATTTCCCCATTGTTTAGTTACTTCAGTTCTTGTCGGAATAAAAAAGCTTAAAAATATTAATAATAATATTATTATACAAAATATTTTTAATTTTCTTATAAATCTATCTCCTTACAAAATAAGCATTGCATCTCCAAAACTAAAGAATCTGTATTTTTTATCTACTGCTTCTTTATATGCTTTCATAATAAATTCTTTTCCTGCTAAAGCTGAAACTAACATAATTAATGTAGACTCTGGTAAGTGGAAGTTTGTAATTAACGCGTCTAAACATTTAAATTTATAACCTGGATAAATAAAAATGCTTGTGTCGCCTTCTGTTTCTTTTACCATTCCATTTTCATCTGCTACTGTTTCTAATACTCTGCAAGATGTTGTTCCAACCGCTATAACTCTATGTCCTTCTTTTTTTGCTTTATTTATTTTTTCTGCATCTTCAGCCTTTATGTAAAAATGTTCTGAATGCATATCATGGTCTTCTACTTTTCCTACTTTTACAGGTCTAAATGTTCCGCAAGCCAACATGTAAAGTTACATTTGCAACTTCTACACCTTTTTTTGCTATTTTTTCAAATAGTTCTTCGGTAAAGTGTAAGCCCGCTGTTGGAGCAGCACTTGAGCCTTCGTATTTAGCATATATTGTTTGATAACGGTCTTTTTCTTTTAGTTTTTCATGAATATATGGTGGAAGTGGCATTAAGCCAATTTCATTTAATATTTCATTAAAAATTCCATTATATTCAAATTTTACTTTTCTATTTCCGTGAATCTAACTTTTCTAATATTTCTGCTTTTAATAAGTAATTGCTTTCCTTTTGATTGTTCTTTTCGTTATTGCTTGCGTTTTTATTATTATTTGTATCATCATTTTCTACTTTATTGCCAAAAACAACTTTTGTGCCTGGCATTAATTTTTTTCCAGGCCTTACCATAACTTCCCAAATATCACCTTCTATGCGTTTTAGCAATAAAAATTCTACATTTGCTCCTGTTTCTGCTTTAACTCCATAAAGTCTTGCTGGAATTACCTTTGTGTTATTTCTAACTAAGCAATCTCCTGGCTCTAAAAAATCTATAATATCCTTAAAAGTTTTATGTTCTATTGTTTGTAGTTTTCTATCTAAAACCATTAATCTTGATTCATCTCTATTTTTTATTGGTACCTGTGCTATTAACTCTTTTGGTAAGTCATAGTTGAATTCTGATACTTGCATTGTGTTTTGTCTCCTTCTTTTTAATTAGCTATTCTTTCTGATGCATATGAAAATAATTTTTGTATTCTTTTCCCTATGCTTCTAATTTCTTCTATAATATTATCTGGTTCATCAAATACATCTAATTTTGAAGTATGAATAAAATTGCTTTTATTAGCTGGTTTACGAGTATATATTTCTGCAGGAAGTCCTATTTTATTTCCTTTGTAAATAATATTGCAATTCATATAATCTTCATACCATTTTCTTAATCCTTCTGCTCCATTATCAAAATATCCATAATTTTTGTAATCATGAAGTGCTGGAACTTCGTAGCCATATTCTTTGCTATTTCTTTCTAAGGTATGTAAAAATTCGTGAAGGAACACTTCCTCAGGAAATGTATTAAATAAATAATTATATTGATAAGCATAATTGTTTTCATCATCTGGCATACGAATATTTGAAAAACCTATTCCATAATAGTCCATACCACCAAGACCAATCCAATCATTAATTAAAGTGTCATTGCCTTTTTGCTTATCTGCCATACGAAGTGCAACATATATATGGTCATAATCATTTTGTTCAACATAATTTTTAATATAATCATAAACATCATCTGGCGAAACATAATAGCCATTTTCTTCATCATACGAAAGAGTTTTTATTGGATTTGTGATAGTAAATACATCATATTCTATGCTCATTTTATTTTTACAAACTTCTGAAATAGAATTACTATATCTATTTAAGTTTGATTTAATAGTCATAATGTCATCTTCTGACATTTGTAGTTGAACATGTTCTTGTTTATTATTAATTTGAACATTAACATCTATGTTAGGAAAAATAAAGCAAGCCATTTTCCATTTGCTATCGGTATCAGGTGTTCCTACTTCCATTTGAAAATCCGAAAACCACGCTGTTCCTTTTGTTTTTTCTGCATATCCCCCTAATCTAAAGCCAATTGTTACTTCTGTTCTGTTTCTTGAATTAAAGTAAAAGGTAAGATCTTCCCAATTTGATGTTCCACTAATAGATTTTGATCTTTCTGTTGTTCCATTAATACATATTTGTGCTCCACCATTTTTTGCATTATTTAAATTTGTAACATCTTTTACTTTTACTTTACATGATATTTTATATGGTCTATTTGGTATTACAGAAATTTTTTTTGAAAACATAGCATCAGTGTAATCTATATTTTCTATTTTATAGCTATCCATTTTAGAGTATTTTTCAGTATTATCTCTAGTAAAAGTGGTTTTTTCATATTCACTTACATTTTTTTCAAAATCATTGTAATTGTATTTTTTATAAACTTTAGTTGTTATAATAACCGCAACTATTATAAATATTAGCGAAATTACATTTTTTGCCATGTGATTTCGTTTATTCATTATTTTTCCTCCGTTTTTTTAATTACTTCACTACATCTATGGCAAAGTGTAGGATGTTCTTTATTTTCTCCAACAGTAGTATCATATTTCCAACATCTTTCACATTTTTCGCCTTCTGCTACTTCTACTTTTATTCCTAGTTTTTTATCATCTTTTCTTTCATTTAGCTCTATGTGTAGGTCTGATACAATAAATACTGCTTCTAAAAGTTCTTTGTTTTCTTTTAAGAATTCTACTTCTTTTTCATCAGCATATAAGGTTACTTTTGCATTTAGTGAATGACCTATTGTTTTATTTGCTCTTGCTAATTCTAGTTCTTTTGAAACAGCCTCTTTAATCTCTAAAATATGATTCCATTTTTCTTCTATTTCTTTGTTATCATATTCTTCTTTTGGTTCTGGCCAATTGCTTAACATTACGCTTTCTACTGTTTCTTCTTTAGTGTGTGGCATATATTTCCAAATTTCTTCTGCAGTGTAGCAAATCATTGGTGCTAATATTTTTACTAATGTATTTAGTATAATATACATAGCTGTTTGAGCAGATCTTCTTTCTAAAGAATCTTTTATAGAAGTATATAATCTATCTTTTATAATGTCTAAATAGAAGTTGCTCATATCAATTACACAGAATTGATTAATATCATGATATACTAAATGGAAGTTGAAATCTTCATAATTTTGAGTAGAGTCTTTTAGTAATTTATTAAGTTTTAGCAATGCCCATTTATCAATTTCTTGCATTTGATCATATTGAACCATATCTTTATCTGGGTCAAAATCAGAAGTATTTCCTAAAATATACCTTGCAGTATTTCTCATTTTTCTGTAAGCTTCACTAATTTGTTTTAGTATATCTCTAGATATACTAACATCTGACTTAAAGTCTGAAGATAATACCCATAATCTTAAAATATCTGCACCATATTCTTTTATAATATCTTGTGGGCTTATTCCATTTCCTAAAGATTTAGACATTTTTCTGCCTTCTTCATCTATTACCCAGCCATGTGTTAATATAGCTTTGTATGGTGCTACACCTTTTGTAGCAACAGAGGTTAATATAGATGATTGGAACCAACCTCTATATTGGTCATGTCCTTCTAGGTATAAGTCTGCTGGAAAATCTAAGCCTCTTTCTACTAATACGCCTTGATGAGAAGAACCAGAATCAAACCAAACATCCATAATATCTGTTTCTTTTTTGAAGTCATGGCATCCACATTTTGGGCAAGTTGCACCTTCTGGCATTAGTTCTTTTTCAGTTAGTTCAAACCATGCATTTGAGCCTTTTTCTCTAAATATTTTTTCTATTTTTTCAAAACTTTCTTTGGTAGCATATTCTGCGCCACATTCTTTACAATAGAAAATTGGAATTGGTACACCCCAAGTACGTTGTCTAGAAATACACCAATCTGCTCTATCTTTTACCATGCTTGCTATTCTTTCTTTTCCCCAAGAAGGTGTCCATTTTACTGTTTCTATTGCTTTTAATGTTTCATCTTTAAAGCCATCTACTGAAGCAAACCATTGGTCTGTTGCTCTAAATATAATTGGATTTTTGCATCTCCAACAATGTGGGTATGAGTGTAAAATATCTTCTTTCTTTAATAAATAGCCATTTTTATCTAGCCATTCAGGAATAACTTTATTTGATTCATCACAGCTTAAGCCTACAAAAGGACCTGCACCTTCTGTTTGATAGCCTTTTCCATTAACTGTTACTATAATGTCTAAGCCATTTCTTAAACCACACAAGTAGTCTTCTTTACCATAGCTAGGTGCTGTATGAACTGCACCAGTACCTGTTTCTAGGTCTACTGCAACATCATTTTCTCCACCTAAAACTACTCTAGAAGTTCTATCTAAGAATGGATGCTGACAAAGAATTCCTTCTAAATCTGATCCTTTAACTACTTTTAGTGTTTTATAATCTGTTAAACCAATTTTGCTCATTACTTGATCTACAAGCACTGTTGCCATTACAAGTTTACCTTTTTCGCAGTCAATTAGGCTATATTCATAATCTCCACCAACTGTAATACCAGTATTTCCTGGAAGTGTCCATGGTGTAGTAGTCCAAATTACAATGCTTGTATCTGTATCTAATACACCCTTTCCATCTACTACAGGAAATTTTACATATATAGATGGAGATGTAATATCTTTATATTCAATTTCTGCTTCTGCTAGGGCTGTTTCGCAATCTATACACCAATGTACTGGCTTTAAGCCTTTGTATATGTAACCTTTTTCATACATATCTGCAAATACACCAATTTGTCTTGCTTCAAATTCTGGCTCTAAAGTTTTATATGGATGTTCCCAATCTGCAAGTACACCTAGTCTTTGGAAACCTTCTGTTTGTTTTCCAACATATTGAAGTGCAAAATCACGACAGGTATCTCTAAATTTGGTAATACCTATTTCTTCTCTATTAATTCCTAATGCTTGAATTGCTTTTTTCTCTGTTGGAAGTCCATGTGTATCATAGCCTGGAATGTATGGAGTTTTATAGCCTTGTAAGCTTTTAAAACGATTTACAGTATCTTTTAATACTTTGTTTAAAGCATGTCCCATGTGAATTTCGCCATTTGCATAAGGAGGCCCATCATGTAGTACATAAGATTTATGTCCTTCATTTTTCTTTAGCATTTTTTCATATAAGCCATTGTCAAAAATTTCTGCTTTGATTTTTGGTTCATTTTCTGGTAAATTTCCTCTCATTGGAAATTCTGTACTTGGTAAATTTAAAGTTTTACCATAATCAATTTTTTCTTCATTTTCTTCTGACATTTAAACATTTCCCCTTTCAAACTTAAGAATTATGTTTTTTACTTATTGCATAGTATTTATAATTCAAATCAAGCCATTTCGTCTTTATTTTAGGACGAAATGGCTTTTAGTTTCCGCGGTACCACCTAATTTAAAAGAATTGTATTTCTTTTCACTCTTATTCTTTAACGCAGAATTTACGGTTTCTTTTACTCTTTATGAAGTTAGTTTAAATTAGAAATTTTAACTTCGGTTTTATATTAATTATTATATTATTTATGTTTTTTAGCTTTGTTTAACTATGCTCGTATAATTTCAACAATAACATATAATTTCAAAGGAACAGCCTAAAAGGTGATAACAATACTTATAATTTTCTGCCAAACTTTCACCAAGTGTTTAGCTCTCTGTAAGACTTTTTAAGTACTGTGTTGTCCTTTATTTTTGCTTTTTATTTTTTCTTATATAGTGTAGCATTTTTTTGCTACTTTTTCAAGTGGTAATTTTAAGAAATTTTGAAATTACAGTTTTTCCTACAATTATTAATATTGGGCACCTGAACTGTAACGTTTTTCCTGTTACTAGTTTTAATTGTTTTATAGCTAATTGCTTGAGTAGTACTATTTTTCGCAGTTTTGAAAGGTCCCGTTCTGAATTTTCTTCTTTGAACTTGCCCCTGCAACGGGCATTTGAAAAACAAGAAAACTAGTACTACTCAAGCATAATAAGATTAATCTTCCCATTCTAGTTCATAATCCGAAATTTGCACAATATCCCCATCTTTAATACCCAGTTCTTTTAATTTTTGATTAATGCCTAGCTCATTTAATCTTCTATGAAAATAATGTAAAGATTCATTATCTTCTAAGTTTAATGTTCTCATAAGCTTTTCTACAACTTGGCCAGAAACAATAAACATTCCATTTTCTTTTTTTACAGTTACATCTTCTTTTTCTTCTAATGTGTATACTTTTTTTGCCTTTTCTATTTCAATTAAATCTTCCTTTGGCAACTGCTTTAGTACTTCTGAAACTCGCTTCATTAGTTCTTTTACACCTTCACCCGTTGCTGAAGAAATAGCATATATTTCCATATTTTTTTGTTTAGCTAGTTTTTGCAAGTTTTCATATAATGATTTATCTTGCATACTATCTATTTTATTTGCAACTATAATTTGCTTTCTTTTACTTAATTTTTCGCTGTATTTTTTTAGTTCTTCATTAATAATTTCAAAGTCTTTTACAGGGTTTCTTCCTTCTGTTCCAGATACATCAATAACATGTAATAATAGCCTTGTTCTTTCTATATGACGTAAAAACTGAATTCCAAGTCCTACGCCTTGGCTTGCGCCTTCAATAATTCCAGGAATATCTGCTATAACAAAACTACTTCCAAACTCTCCTTTTACTACTCCTAAATTTGGCTCTAAAGTGGTAAAATGGTAATCTGCAATTTTAGGCGTAGCATCTGTAACCACTGAAAGTAAAGTAGATTTTCCTACATTTGGAAATCCAACTAAGCCTACATCTGCTAATAATTTTAGTTCTAGTATTAGTTCTTTTTCTTCACCTTTTTCGCCTTCCTGCGAAAATCTAGGGGCTTGTCTTGTAGATGTAGCAAAATGAGTATTTCCTTTTCCACCTCTACCACCAGCTAAAATTAATTCTTTTTGGCCTTTTTCAGATAAATCTGCTAAAACTTTTCCGAGTTTCAGCATCTTTTATAATAGTACCAATTGGAACTTTAATAGTTAAGTCTGCACCGCTTTTTCCATAACGATTAGCACCTTCTCCATTGTTACCATTTTCAGCTTTAAATTTCTTTTGATAGCGAAAGTCTATTAATGTGTTTGTATCTGGATCTACCTCAAAATATACATTGCCACCTCTTCCGCCATCTCCGCCATCTGGTCCACCTGCTGCTACATATTTTTCTCTACGAAAAGAAACGGCTCCATCGCCGCCATTTCCAGCTTTTGCAATTATCTTTACATAGTCTGTAAACATTACTCTCTCCTTTTTGATTATCTTTGCTCATATAAATATTTTTTAGCATTTTTAATTGGTATTTTTGCCTTGTATTTTATGATGAAAATATGTGTCCCAAAAGCGACAAACTGTCGCTTAAAGAAACGTCCCCAACGCGACACTAATAATCTGACCTGTCCCTAAGTGCTTGAAAACGAGCAGTGGGACCTGTCCCTAATAATCCAGTTTCATTGCTTTCTTTACTTTTTGCATTGTTTCTTTGGCTGTTTGCCTTGTTTTTTCAGTTCCCTCTTTTAATATTTTATCAATTAATTCTGGATGTTCTTCATAGTATTTCCTTTTTTCGCGAATTGGATTTAGGAAATTATTTACATTTTGTGCTAATTGTTTTTTACAAGCTACACATCCTCTTTTTCCAGCTTTGCATTCTTCACAAACGCATTTTACTTCTTCTGTAGTACTAAATAGTTTATGATAATATGCTACCATACATACATCTGGATGACCTAAATCATCTTTTCTTATTCTTTGTGGGTCTGTTAATGCACTCATAATTTTTTTGTTAACCTCTTCTTCTGTATCTGCTAAATATATTGCATTTCCTAAAGATTTACCCATTTTTTCGTTTCCATCTAGTCCTTTTATTCTTTTGTACTGTGAAAGAATAGCTTCTGGTTCTTTTAATGTTTCTCCATATATGCTATTAAATTTTCTAACTATTTCTCTGCATTGTTCTATTAATGGAAGTTGGTCTTCACCTACTGGAACAACTGCGCCATCTACTACAGTAATATCTGCTGCCTGGCTTACAGGGTAACCTAAAAATCCATAAGTAACACTTTCACCAAATAGTTCTTTTTTTTGTGCTATTTCTGTTTTTACAGTAGGATTACGTTCAAGCCTTGCAACTGTTACTAAGTTAGAATAAAACACTGTTAATTCAGCTGTTTCTGGAATCATTGATTGAATATATATTGTTGTTTTTTCTGGGTCTATTCCTACAGATAAGTAATCCATTACAACTTCTTTTACATTATTTCTTACTTTTTCTGGATTGTTAAAGTTATCTGTTAATGCTTGCACATCTGCAATTAATATATATGGATCATATTTTCCACTATTTTGCATTTCTACTCTTGTTTTTAAAGAGCCAAAATAATGCCCAATATGTAATTTACCTGTTGGTCTATCTCCTGTAATCATACGCTTTTTTTGTTCTTCCATTTTTCATCATTCCTTTAACTTTTAATTATATTTATTATACTTAATTTTAGTACAATTTACAATAATTTTATAGTAATAAATTTTATTTTACTTAATATATTACATTAAAGCTTAAATAGTACTATTTTTCGCAGTTTTGAGAGGTCCCGTTCTGACCTTCTTCTTTGAACTTGCTGTCTAGCAACGGGCAATTTGAAAAACAAGAAAACTAGTACTATTTAAGCGGGTTAACTATAATTACATTAATTAGTAACTTTTAAAAAAATAAACCCCAATAATTTGGAGTTCATTTAATATAATTATTCAGCTTTACCTACTTCTACTGGATAAACGCTGACTTTCTTTTTATCTCTGCCAAGTCTTTCGAATTTAACTTTTCCAGTTACTTTAGCAAAAAGAGTATCATCGCTTCCAATTCCTACGTTTGTACCTGGATGAATTTTTGTTCCTCTTTGTCTAACTAGTATGTTTCCAGCTGGAACTATTTGACCATCTGCTCTTTTTAATCCCAAACGTTTTGATTCACTATCTCTACCGTTTTTAACACTACCTTGACCTTTTTTATGAGCCATGCTTTTTCACTCCCTTCGATTTTTAGCTTTAATATTTATTTACGAACATATATTATTTTAAAATTTAAGCTTCTTTTTTAGCAGTTGCTGATTTTTTTGTTTCTGCTTTTGCTTGAACTGGTTTAGCTTCGGCTTTTTCAACTTTTTCAGCTTTTTCTTCCGCTGTTTTTATTTTTGTAATTTCTACTTTAGTGTATGGTTGTCTGTGTCCTTGTGTTCTTCTGTAGTTCTTTTTAGCTTTATATTTGTACACTAGGATTTTTTCACCTTTACCATGAGAAACTACTTTTCCTTCAACTTTAACACCTTTTACATAAGGAGTTCCTACTTCTACTTCTTGATCATTTGATACTAAAACAACATTATCAAATGTTATTTTTTTACCTTCTTCAGCTTCTAATTTTTCGAAGAATACTACATCTCCTTCTGATACTTTGTATTGTCTTCCACAGCTTTCAATTATTGCGTACATTTAGTACACCTCCTATATTTGTATACTCGCTAAGCATAAATAACAAGGCAATTGCTATATAAGCAATATTTAGTTGCCCGACTCAGGCGGCTTACAGATAAGTATTGTATCATACTAAGCAAGCAATGTCAACATTTTTGCTGGAATTTCAGAATTTTTGCTGGAATTTCAAATGAATATTCTGGAAATATTATTGTATTCTGGAATATTCTGGCTTTTTGGTTAATGGTTATACTTACATTAAAACTCGAATAGTACTATTTTTCGCAGTAACATATTTATTCGCTTATTCGGCGTGTTTTCCTTTGCTTGTTTTTCTTTTACTTACTTTTTCTTCTTTGCTAGATTTACTTACTTTTTTTGTTTTTTCTTCTTTATTAGATTTAGTTTCTTTAGTAGATTTACTTTCTTTAGTAGATTTACTTTCTTTTTTAGTTTTTGCTTTAATAGGTTCTTCATTTTTTTGTGGTTTTCCTAATAGTTCAAACATATTTGCCTTATATTTTTCTACTCCTGGTTGGTTAAATGGATTAACTCCTAGTAGTGTTCCAGACATTGCACAGGCTAATTCAAAAAAGTAAATTAAATGTCCTAAATTATATTCATTTAATTTATCCATTGTGATTATAAGGTTTGGAACATCGCCTTCTTCATGTGCTTTTATAACGCCTTCCATTGCCTTTTTGTTAACTTCTTCTAAGCCTTTACCTACTAAATAATTAAGTTCATCTAAGTTATCTTCGTCTTGATTTATTTTAATATCTGTTGCAGATTCTTTAATATTAATTGTGGTTTCAAATAAAAATCTTTTTCCTTCTTGAATATATTGGCCTAATGAATGTAAATCTGTTGTAAATTCTGCTCCTGTTGGATAAATTCCTTTTCCGCCTTTTCCTTCACTTTCGCCAAAAAGTTGCTTCCACCATTCAATTAAATAATGTAATTTTGGCTCATAACTTACTAAAATTTCTATTCCTTTTTGATTTCTGTAAAGCATATTTCTAATTACTGCATATTTGTAGCAGTCATTATATTTTAAGTTTTTATCTAAATATTTTTCCTCAGCAAATCTAGCTCCTTCAAGTAATTTATCTATATCAATTCCAGAAACAGCTATTGGAAGTAAGCCAACAGGTGTTAAAACAGAGTATCTTCCACCTATGTTGCTTGGTATTACAAAAGTAGTATAATCTTCTTGGTCTGCAATTTGTTTTAATGCACCTTGCTTTTTATCAGTTGTAACATATATTCTTTTTTTAGCTTCTTTTAAGCCATATTTATTTTCTAATAATTCTCTAAAAATACGAAATGCTATTGCTGGTTCTGTAGTAGTTCCAGACTTTGAAATTACATTGATGGATATATCTCTAGTTCCTATTAAATCTATTACATCATTTATATAATTTGGACTTAAATTATTGCCTACATATATAATTTGAGGAGTTTTTCTTTGCTCTTTTAGTAAATAGTTATAAAATGTGTGATTTAAGGCTTCTATTACTGCCCTTGCACCTAAATATGAGCCACCTATTCCTATAACTAGCAATATATCTGAATCACTCTGTATTTTTTTAGCAGATTTTTTTATTTTTTCAAGTTCTCTTTTATCATATTTAGTAGGCCATTCAAGCCATCCTAAAGGCTCTTTTTTATCTTTAATTTTTTTATGTAGTTCTTCATGAGCTATAGCTACTTCTTCTGCATATTTCATGAAATCTTTTTCTTCTATATTAGTATGCTTAAAATCTAATTTTACATTTTGTATCATATATTTTCCCTCCTCTTTTGTATTTATTATAATTTTATAACAAGTGTTACTTTTATTCAATGTATTTTTATAAATTTTATAATTTTATTTAATTGCTTCATCTATTACTTTTGCTAGGTATTTCATACTAGTTATGCTTTGGTCTAATGTGTTTCCGAGTTGCTCCTACTTCTATAATTACTGCTGCCTTTGCTAGTTCTTGATTGTAACTAGAATTTCGTAAAATAATTGGTTTAAATAAGCCTGGGTATAATTCATTTGCTTTTTCTTGAATTTTTATTGCAAATTTTAAATTTTCTTGCCAGTTTTTATGCTCGGTTACACCACCATCACTTCCTATTACAAACATTAATTGTGCGGCATAATCGTCGCCTATTTTAACAGTTGGAGCATATTTTGAGTCTGATATAGCATCTCTATGCAAGTCTATTACAATATCTGTATCTTTATTTTTTTCTAATATGCTAGTTACAGTTTTTAATGAATTATCATACGAGCCTGAATAAGATGGGTAATCATGTAATGTTTCGTTATGTGTAACATTATAACCATAACTTTGAAGCTGTTTATCTAATTCTCTTCCTACTCTAATTACAGAATAGTTTTTATCTGTTGTTCTAAAGTTACCTGTTGGTTTATATGTATATTTTTCACTAGAAGTGTAGCTTTCTGATGCATGTGTGTGAAAAATTAAAATATTTTTCGTTTTTATATTTATGTTTGGTGTTAAAATTTCTTTAGTTAATTTATATTTTGTTTCGTTTTTTATTTTTACGCCATTATATTGCACAGTGTATTTATTTGGAACATTTGAGCTTTGTACTTCAGTTTTTAATCCTGTTTCTGCTTGCTGTAGGGGTTCTTCTTCATTATTTTGATTATCTTCATCTGGTTTTTCTTGTTCTTCTTTTGCTACATTTTCTTCTTTTATTTCTTTTGAAAGAGAGGACATCATTTCTAGCTCTATTCCTAAAGCTAATTTTAGTGGACTTTCTGTGTTTTTTATTTGTTTTTTTGTATTTTTATTATTAATGCTTTCTGCTCCTGGAATAGTAATATTAAGGCATGAAAGAAAAGCATTTTTTTGCAAAATTTCTATTTGTCCTACATTATTTTTTAGTTTAGAAGCATATGTAAAAATTCCAGCTATTATAGCAATAAAAATTGTAAATTTTATTAGGTATTTAATAATATCTTTTAGGCTTATTACTGCCAAATTAATCATAAATATTTTCTCCTTTGTCCAAAGGTTTACTATATGTATTATATTATCTTTATAAGAAATTTATGATAGATTGACTTTTTTATTGTTAATGGCAGTTTTATTTTAAAAAACGGTACTTCCCACTTTTCTATTCTAAATATCAAAAAAAGAGGGTGTCCTAAAATAGAAAAAATCAAAAATAAATACCCATATTAAAATAAAAATAGAGAATATTTTACTATACAAGTGGTACAACATTCTCTATTTTTGCATTTTTTAACTTAAAAGTGGTTCTAAAATTTTTAATAATCTTATTCTAAGACATTCTCTTTTTTTGATTTAATAATTTTTATAATCTCATCTACATCAAAGCTTGCAGAAGTTTCTTCTCCTGTTTCCATATTTTTAACATTTAACTTATTAGAATTTATTTCGTCTTCTCCAATTGCTATTACATAAGGAATTTTTAGTTTATCTGCATATTTAAATTTTGCTTTTACTTTTTTATTGTTTAGGTATATTTCAGTATTAATTCCTTTTTCTCTTAGCTTACTTGCTAGTTCTATTGGCCTGCTTAAATCTTCTAACATTGGAATAATTAAAATATCTGCCATCGAATATTTTTCTACCTTCATTAAAGATAATTCATTTAATTTATAGAATAATCTTGTTAATCCAATAGAAATTCCTACTCCTGGAAGTTTTTTATCTGTATAATATTCTGCTAAATTTTCATATCTTCCGCCTGAGCAAATACTTCCTAGCTCTCTATAATTATTTAAAAATGTTTCATATACGGTTCCTGTATAGTAATCTAGTCCTCTTGCAATGCTTAAATCTATTTGAAAGTTTGTATCTGGAACGCCAAATAATCTAATATATTTTACTACTTGGCTTAATTCTTCTACTCCTATTTTAAAAGTTTCATTTTCAATATTTAAGTTTTGCAATTTTTGTAGTTTTTCGTCATTGGTTCCATCAATTTTAATAAATTCTATTATTTTTGTAATTTCATTTTCTTTTATGTTAAGCTCTTTTAGCTCTTCTTTTACATTTTCTTCACCTATTTTTTGTATTTTATCAATAATGCGCATAATTTCTACTGAATTTTCTTTTTGATTTACATTTTCAAATAAGCCATTTAAAATTTTTCTATTATTAATATAAATTGTGAAATCATCAAACCCAATTTCTTTAATTATATTGTATATTACACTTGGTATTTCAGCATCATTAATAATATCTAGCTCTCCATCTCCTATAATATCAATATCACATTGATAAAATTCACGAAATCTACCTTTTTGAGCCTTTTCACCTCTATATACTTTTCCTATTTGATACCTTCTAAATGGGAAGCTTAAGTTTCCATAGTTTTTTGCAACATATTTTGCAAGTGGTACAGTTAAATCAAATCTCATTGAAATATCTGTGTCACCTTTTTGAAAACGGTATATTTGCTTTTCTGTTTCGCCACCTGCTTTTGCAAGTAGTATTTCAGAAAGTTCTAAAACTGGTGTATCTAATGGTAAAAAGCCGAATTTTTGATATGTTTTTTCGATTTTTTCTTTCATTTGTTCAAATAAAATTTGCTCGTTTGGTAGTAATTCCATAAAGCCTGGCAATGTTCTTGGTTCTACTTTCATATTTTTCCCTTCCTTCTTATTTAAGTTTTTACTTTGTTTTTGTTCTGTTTATTATTTTATAATTTCAAGTTAATTAATACTTTATTAAATTTATTATATTTTAACACTTTTTAATCAAGTCTTGGTTTTAATTCATAGTAAATTGGAATTTCTTCTTTTATCATAGTTGACTTTCCATGCCCTGGATAAACTATTGTATCTTCCGGAAGTACTAATAATTTGTTTGTAATTGAACCTATTATATCTGTAAAATTGCTTGTTGGCAGGTCTGTTCTTCCCCATGCTCCATGGAATAACGTATCTCCTGAAAAAAGTAAATTTTCCTGTGCACAGTATAAACAGCTACCACCAATTGTGTGCCCTGGGGTGTGTATTACTTTAAATTCTATATTTCCAATGTGAATAATATCTCCATCATCAACTCTAGAATCCGCTTCTAAATGTATTTCTTCAATTCCAATATAATCTGTAAGACTAATTTCATTATTATATAAGCCTTCCGCATCAAAACGATGAATTAAAATTTTTCCACCCTTTTGCTCTTTTAAATCCTTTAATGCTCCAATATGATCCCCATGGCAATGAGTTATATAAATATATTTTAAATTTGCTTGCAAAATGTTTAGCATTTCTATTATTTTTTCTACTTCTCCTGCTGGATCAATTACAATAGTTTCCTTTGTTTTTTCGTCTTGTACAATATAGCAATTTGTTTTATCATTAATCATTCCATTATTTAACTTTAGTACTTTTAATATCAATTTATTTCATCCTCTTTCGTCTTGTATTGTTTAATTAATTTTTATAATTAATATTTATTGTTTACTATTAATTAATAATTTGTTTTTTAAATTAGTTTGTAATTAAAAAATGTTTTGGTAATTAAAGTTCTCATCATATATTAATATGTGTCCCAAAAGCGACAAACTGCCTCTGTAAAGAAACGTCCCCAAAGCGTCAATCGCAATTATGTAAATTTAACCTGTCCCTAATAGCTTGAAAATAAGCAGTCGGACCTGTCCCCTATTTCTTCCTTTTAACTTCATACACACTATCAACTTTTCTTAATTGCTTTAATATTTTGTTTAATTCATCTATGTTTTCTACTTGGACTGTTATTTCAGTAATAGATATTTTTTCTTTATTTGCTTTTGAAGTTACAGCTAGTAATTTGCTTTTTGTGCTTTCTACTTCTTTAATAATATCTGCAAGTAAGCCATTTCTTTCGTTTCCATATATTTCAATATCTACACTATATTTTGTTTTTTCTGCTTCAAACCAGTATACATCTATCATACGATTTTCTTCTGAAAATAAGTTTTTTACATTTACGCAGTCTTTACGGTGGACTGATACTCCTCTTCCTTTTGTAATGTAGCCAACTATTTCGTCTCCTGGTACTGGATTACAGCATTTAGATAGTTTTACTAGGCAGTTATCTATTCCTTTTACTATAATACCGTTTTTAGATGGTTTATTTTGCACAATTTTTTCTTTTGAAAGTTCTTCTAGTTTGTCTTCTAAGTTTTCTGATTGATGTTCTTTGCGATATTCTTCTAGCATTCTTGCTACAATTTTTCCGTGGTGATATTGCTCCAAAGCCAACACTTGCATACATATCTTCTACTTCGTTATATTTATATCTATCAAGTGCAGCTTGTATGTATTCTGTTTTAGCAAGTTCTGCATGTGTCATACCAATTTTTTTAATTTCTTTTTCTATTAAGTCTTTTCCTTTAATTATATTTTCTTCTCTATCGTTTTTCTTAAACCAAGCTAATATTTTATTTTTTGCAGTAGATGTTTTTACAAATTTTAGCCAGTCACGGCTTGGTCCTTTTGTATTATCTGATGTAATAATTTCTACAATGTCTCCATTTTTTAGTGGAGTTATTATTGGCATCATTTTACTATTTATTTTAGCTCCAGTCATATGATGTCCAATTTCTGCATGTATATTATATGCAAAGTCTATTGGTGTACTTCCTTTTGCTAATGATATTATTTTTCCTTTTGGTGTAAATACATATACTTCATCTTCAAATAGCTCTGTTTTTAATGTGTTTAAAAATTCATCTGGGTCTTGCATATCTTTTTGCCATTCTAATGTTTCACGAAGCCATGAAAGTTTATCTTCTTCTACTTTTACATTTGCTTTTTTGTTTCCTAAAAAGCTTGCTTCTTTGTATGCCCAGTGGGCGGCAATACCATATTCTGCAATACGATGCATGTCCCATGTACGAATTTGCACTTCAAATGGAGTTCCTTTTGGTCCAATTAAAGTTGTATGTAATGATTGATACATATTAGGTTTTGGTACTGATATATAATCTTTAAATCTGCCCGGCATTGGATTATATAACTCATGTACTATTCCTAAAACAGCATAACAATCTTTTACTGAATTTACAATAACTCTTAGTGCAAATAAATCATAAACTTGGTCTAATGTAATGTTATCTCTTTTCATTTTTCTATAAATACTGTATAAATGCTTTGCCCTGCCTGTAATTTCAGCTTCTATATGTTCTTTTTTTACTGCTTGTTTAATTTGATCCATTATCATATCAATAAATTTTAAGCGTTCTTCTCTTTTACGGTCTATTCCTTCTACTAATTCACGATATTCTTCTGGATATAAATATTTGAAAGATAAGTCTTCTAATTCCCATTTTAAAGAATACATACCTAAACGGTTTGCAAGTGGTGCATATAGCTCCATTGTTTCATTTGCATTTGCAATTTGCCTATCTCTGGTTAGGTATTTTAATGTTCTCATATTATGGAGTCTATCTGCAAGCTTTATTAAAATAACTCTAATATCTTTTCCCATTGCTAGAAACATTTTTCTATAATTTTCAACTTGTTGCTCTTCTGAGCTTGCATATTTAAGTTTGCTAAGTTTGGTTACTCCATCTACTAGCTCTGCAATTTCTTCGCCAAAAATTCTTATTAAATCTTGCTTGTTTAATTCGGTATCTTCTAATGTATCATGTAGTAATGCTGCACAAATGGTGCTATCATCTAGTCCTAAGGTTGCTAATATATAAGCAACTTGTACAGGGTGAACAATGTATGGTTCTCCTGATTTTCTTAGTTGTTCCCCATGATACTGTTTTGCATATTCATAAGCTTTTTTAATTAGTTTACTATCTGATTTTCTGTTATTTTTTTTGCTAGTAGATATTACATCTTCAATTGTCATTTCTTTTACTTGAGACATACCTTTCACCTCCTACTTGCTTAAGGTTAGTAAAGCATTAATCTAATGATTTTCTTATATCTTTTAAATTCATTTGAATTTGGTCATTTCCATTAAAGCTATTAATTTCTAATGAACCTACTACATCTACTTTATCGCCTATTAAAAATTTTTCTGCATAACTTCCTAAATTAAAGCCTATTGAATCTATAATATAGCTATCTTGTCCTAATTTTAATTTTAAATGTTTTCCTTCTGATAAAGTACGAATAGCTTGTATTTTTAAGCCCTTAATTAAAAATAGTGGAATTTTGTTTCCTTCGCCAAAAGGCTCTAATAATTTTAGGTCCTCTACTATTTGCATATTAATTTGCTTTAAATCTATTTGCCTATCTATTTTAATAATAGGTATTATATCACTAACATTGCTATTTTTTGCGTATTCTTCAAATTCTTTTTTAAAGTTTTCAAAGTTTTCTCTTTTTATAGTAATTCCTATTGCCATACTATGACCGCCAAATTTTTCTACATAGTTACTACATTTCATTAAAGCATCATGTAAGTCAAAGCCTGGCACACTTCTGCCTGAGCCTTTTCCTTCTTCGCCTTCAAAGCATATTAAAATACTTGGTTTAAAATATATTTCTGTAACTTTAGAAGATACAATTCCAATAACTCCATGATGCCAGTTTTCTTTTCCTAAAATTATACATGAATTTTGCTTTTCTCCATTTTCTATTTCTTCTACTGCTTCATTAAATATTCTTTTTTCTTTTTCTTGTCTTTCTATGTTATATTCATTTAATCTTTTGGTAATTTCTTTTGCTTCTTCTTTGTTATTAGTTAAAAATAATTCTAAAGCTTCTTTTTCTTTTCCCATTCTACCACAGGCATTAATTCTTGGGGCTATTCCAAATGAAATGGCTGTTGAATCTATTTGCCTATACCCAATAGTTTCAAGTAATTCTTTTAAGCCAATGTTTTTTGTAACTGCAATTAGTTTTAAGCCAAGTTTTGCAATTACTCTATTTTCATTTATTAATGGCACAATATCTGAAATAGTTCCAACACAAACAATATCCAAATATTTTAAATATTCTTTATCATCTAAGCCTAACCTAATTGAAATAGCTTGAATTAATTTAAATACAACTCCAACTCCTGCTAATTGATTGAAAGGATATGTATTATCTTTTCTTTTAGCATCAACTACTGCTAAGCATTTTGGAATTTCTTCACCCGGCTCATGATGATCTGTTACAATAACTTCTATGCCTAAGCTCATAGCATATTCAATTTCATCTATTCCAGAAATTCCGCAATCTACAGTAATCATTAATGTATATTCTTGTGATTTTATATAGTCTATTGCACTTTTATTTAATCCATAGCCTTCATCTAATCTATTTGGTATGTAATGCCCAACTTCTAAGCCTCTTTCAGATAAGAATTTTTTTAGTACTGTTATACTTGTAATTCCATCTGCATCATAATCACCATATATAACTACTTTTTCTTGCGCTTGTATTGCTTGTAAAATTCTATTTACTGCTATTTCCATATCTGGCATTAAAAAAGGGTCATGGAAGTCGTGCCTGCTTGGGTTTAAAAAAGCTTGTACTTCTTGCTGTGTTGTAATTCCGCCTTTGTGATAAACTGCTTGCAAGAAGTAGCCCTAAATTATTTTCTTTTATTATTTTATTTATTTGTTCATCATTTTTTTCGCATATTTCCCATTTTTTATTCATTTTGCTTTTTTGTCAAAATTAAATTTGACATTTCTCCTTCCCGTTTCTTGTTAACACTTTTTTGCTACATTTATATTTTTTTATTTAGTTATTTCTTGCTGTATAGCAATATTACTATAATAGCTTAAGCTCAAAAAGAAGTTTTTATTGTAATATTCTTAATAATTCTTCTTTTGATTGAACTCCAACAGTTCTTCCTGTTTCTTTTCCATTTTTTATAACTATAAAAGTTGGTATGCTCATTATACCATATTCTTCTGCTAATTCTTCATTTTCGTCTATATTTACTTTACATACTTTAACTGTATCTGACATGCTTTCTGCTATATTATCTACTACTGGAGCCATCATTTTGCATGGTGAGCACCAATCTGCCCAAAAATCAATAAGCACTGGCTTTTCCTCTTCTAATACTTCTTTTGTAAAATTTTCACTATTTAAATTAACTAATGACATAATATTTTCCTCCTTATTTTTTTAATATTGATAAGCCTGCTACTGCCCCTTCATATATTGCCTTTGATATTTGCAAAAGTCCGCCTGTGCAGTCTCCGCAAGCAAATAGCCCTGGTACTGTGGTTTCCATATTTTGGTTTACTACAATGTAATTATTTTCTATTCTTGCACCTATTTTTCTAGCTAAATCATTGCTTGATGCTGTTCCTTGTGCTACAAAAACAGCACTAATTTCTTTTTTAGTATTATCTTCAAATTCTACTTCTTGAATTTTATTTTCGCCATTAAAGCTTTTTATTGGCTTTTCTATTACATTTGCTTCTACATTTCTATTTTCTATAATTTTATTTCCATTAGTTAGAATTGTAACAGATTTTACTATTGGCTTTAGCTGTTCTAATTCATGAATTGCATAATTTCCACTGCCTAAAACTGCTACATCCTTTCCTTTGAAAAAGTATGCATCACAAACTGCACAATAGCTAATTCCCCTTCCTTCAAATTCCTTTATACCATTAATTTTAGGTGTATTTCTATTTGTACCTGTTGCTAAAATTACTGATTTTGCTTCATATTTAGAATTTACTGTTTCAACTTTAAAAGTTTCTAAAAATTCAATCGAAACTATTTCATCTTCTACTAATTCTATGCCTAAATTATGTGCTTGCTTTATTCCATTTTCATAAAGTTCTTTGCCTGTAATTCCATTAGGAAAGCCATAATAATTTTCTATTTTATCTGTTTTTTGAACAGCACTATTATTTTTAGAAATAATAAGAACAGATAAGTTTCTTCTTTTGGCATAAATACTAGCAGTAATTCCAGCAGGTCCACTGCCTACTACAATAACATCATACATTTTTGCCTCCTTGCTTAAGTTTTAAAATGTGCAATATATTTTTCATAACATATTTAGCAAATTGCTTTTGTATTTATATAATATCATATAAGTTTTGAAATGTATAACCATTATTTTTAAAATATTCTATAACTTTAGGCAATGTTTTAGCAGTTTGCTTTTTGTTTGGTGCATCATGCATTAATACTACAACACTGTTTTTTCCTTTAGAAGTAGATTTTAAATTTTTTAGCATTTCTTCTTCAGTGGTTGCTCCTGCTGAATCATTTGTAAGCGCATTCCAATCTAAATATGCAATATGATTTTGTTTTAAAATTTTCTTTGCTTCTGTTTTTATATCATCATAATATCCGCCATTTGAGCCACCTGGAAACCTAAAAACATTTGATTGATAAGTAGGGTCATTTAAAGCTTTTTGAATTAGCTCATTTGTTTTATTATATTCTTCAAGTGGTTTATTTTTATTTTCATATACTTTTTTGTATACGTGTGAATATCCATGATTTGCAATATAGTGGCCCTCTTCGCGTTCTCTTTTTAAAATTTCTGGATTTGATTTTACCATAGTTCCTAATACAAAAAATGTAGCTTTTATGTTCTCACTTTTTAAAGTATTTAATATATCTGGTGTTACAGTACTTGATGGGCCATCATCAAAAGTTAAAAATACTCTTTTTGTATTTGATTTATATATATTATTAATTGCATTAATTTGTTCATCTGTTAAACTTTTGTCATTTTGTGCAGAAGTATTTTTGCTTGGAGTTTTTTCACTTTCTTGACTTCCATTTTGATTTTGAGAATTTCCATTTTCATCATTTGTAATTTCAGAATTTTCATTGCCACCATTTGCACCTTGGTTACTTACTTCATTATTTTGCCCATTTTCCGCATTATTATTTATGCTTTGATTATTTGGATTACTTTCTTGAGAAAAATTAATTGGGTTTTTAACTAAATATTCATACTGTGCAAGTTTAATTCCTCCAAATACAGCTAAGCCAATTAATATAAAGGCCATAATGAATAGCATTATTACCATTTTTCTTTTTTTATTTTTTTTAACAACTTCAATACTATACATTAACATAAAAAACACCTTAAATCGACTTATTTTTTCTTTAAGTATTATATACTATTTGAAAAAAATTTAATAGTCAATTTAAGGAATTTTTTTAAAATTATATTGCATATAAAATTAAAGCTTAAATAGTACTAGTTAAACGGGTTATCTATAAAATTAGTTATAAATTATAGAGTAGCCACAGCGGCATGCTTATATGTTTTTTCGTGCTTTAGCCCTAGAAAAAACATATAGCATGCGCAAGCGACGTGGCGGACTATTTTAAGCTTATGAATTGTATTGTTATTGTTCATCTTTTGTCGTATTAATTTTAAATAACTTAAATAATTCTACAATTAAAATTGGTGAAAACACTAGTACTATAATTTCTATTATGTTCATAAGTGGTAATACTGGAATGCTAAAAATATGTCTTAATGGTTCTATTACTAATATTATAATCATAAGCATTGCAGATACAACTGTTGCTAATATTAATTTACTATTATTGAAAATTCCAGTTTTGAAAATAGATTTTTTGTTATTTCTAATATTAAATACATGTACAAGTTCAGATAATGCTAAAACAGTAAATGCCATTGCCTGGCCTATTTCTACTTTTACTTCTTCTGCTCTTAATGTTCTTATTACTCCGTTTGCTTCTGTTACTTGTACTTCTGGAAGAACATTTTCAGGTGTTGCTAAGCCTATGCAAAATGCTATTAATGTAATTAATCCTATCATAACACCTTGGTAGATTATTCTCCAGGTCATTCCTTTAGTAAATACACCCTGTTTTGGTTTTAATGGTTTTCTATTCATTATATCTTTTTCTGGTGGATCTACTGCTAGGGCTAAAGCTGGAAGTGAATCTGTTACTAAGTTAATCCATAAAATGTGAATTGGTAAAAGTGGTACTATTAAATTTACATCAATTCCAAACCAATTACTTAGCAGTGGTGTAATTAGTATTGCAACAAATAGTATAATTATTTCTCCTACATTGCTAGAAAGTAAAAATTGTATTGCCTTTAAAATGTTATCATAAATTCTTCTACCTTCTTCAACAGAAGATACTATGGTTGCAAAGTTATCGTCTGTTAAAATTACATCTGCTGCCTCTTTAGATACATCTGTGCCTACAATTCCCATTGCACATCCAATATCTGCTGTTTTTAAAGCAGGTGCATCATTTACACCATCTCCTGTCATAGCAACAATTTCGCCATTTGCTTGCCAAGCTTTTACAATTCTAACTTTGTGCTCTGGCGATACTCTTGCATAAACACTATATTTTCTTACATTTTTTATTAATTCTTCATCAGTCATATTTTCAAGCTCTGAACCTGTTATAGCTTCCGCTTCATTTTCTAAGATACCTAATGCTTTTGCTATTGCTATTGCAGTTATTTTATGGTCACCTGTAATCATAACTGTTTTTATTCCTGCTTTTTTACACTTTTCTACTGCTTCTTTAACTTCTTCTCTTGGTGGATCTATCATCCCTACCATACCAACATAAGTTAAATCTTTTTCTATTTGTTTTACTTCATCGTCTGTTGGTTCATGGTCTAGCTCTTTATACGCCATACCTAAAACTCTAAGTGCATTTTCTGCCATTTGTTCATTTTGTTTTGTAATTTCTTGCTTATAGTTTTCTATATCTTCTTTAATAACACCATTTAAGCTATAACTACTACATTTTTGTAGTAATTCATCTATTCCACCTTTGGTGTATACTACATATTTATCTACTGCTTTATGAACAGTTGTCATAAGTTTTCTTTCTGAATCAAATGGAAGCTCTTTAACTCGTGGAAATTGCTCTAATATTGCTGGCTGAAATCCTAGGTTAAAGCCCATATCTATTAATGCTGTTTCTGTTGGTTCTCCTGTTAATGTTTTATCAGTTGCAACTTTTGTATCATTGCAAAACATGCTAATATAAACTAATTTTTCTAATTCTTCTGGCATATTTTCTGTGTTTTCAGCATCTTCCATATTTACTAGTTTTCCATTATAGAAAACTTTTTTTACAGTCATTTTATTTTGTGTTAAAGTTCCGGTTTTATCTGAGCAAATTACAGTGGTGCTTCCTAAAGTTTCTACTGCTGGAAGTTTTTTAACAATAGCATGTTTTTTTACCATTCTTTGTACACCTATTGCTAAAACTATTGTAGAAACTGCAGCTAAGCCTTCTGGAATTGCTGCTACTGCTAAGCTTACTGCTGTCATGAACATATCTATTGGATTTTTTCCATATAACAAGCCTATAACAAAAATAATAATACAAATAACTATTGCTGCTATTCCTAGTGTTTTTCCAAGTTTATTTAGTTTTTGTTGAAGCGGGGTCTCGGCATCTACTGTATTATTAATCATTCCTGCAATTTTTCCTACTTCTGTATTCATTCCAGTTTGAGTTACAATGCCTTTTCCTCTTCCATAAGTAATTAAGCTAGAAGAAAATAGCATGTTTGCTCTATCTCCTATTCCTAGCTTTTCTTTTTCTATTTTAGATGTAATTTTTTCTACTGGAACAGATTCACCTGTTAAAGAAGCTTCTTGTGATTTTAAATTAACCGCTTCTACAATTCTTAAGTCTGCTGGTACAAAGTCGCCAGTATCTAATATTACAATATCTCCTGGTACTAATTCTTTAGATGGAACTACTTCTACATTTCCATTTCTTAATACCTTTGCCACATGTGAACTTAGTTTTTGCAAAGCCTCTAATGATTTTTCTGCCTTGCTTTCTTGTGCTACACCTATAATAGCATTAACTATTACTACTATTAAAATTATAACAGAATCTGTAATGCCTTCTCCTTCTATATAGCCTACTATTCCTGAAATAATGGCTGCTATTATTAAAATAATAATCATAAAATCTTTAAATTGTTCTAAAAATTTTACAAATAAACTTTTTTTCTTTTTGGTTTCTAATTCGTTTGTTCCATATTTTGCCCTTAGGCTTTCTACTTGCTCATTAGATAAACCTTTAGTTTTATCTACTTCAAAATATTTTTCAACTTCTTCTATGCTTTTATTAAACCAGTTACTTTCGTTTTCTTCCATTTTCTTATCTCCTTGTATTTTTATATTTTGTATTATTATTTGTTTTTTATTATATTTTATTTTATAAAAAATATCAATATTTTTTGTTTATTATAAAAATAGTTACTAGTTAATAGTTATAATTACATTAAAGCTTAGAAATAGTACTATTTTTCGCAGTTTTGAGAGGTCCCGTTCTGACTTTACTTCTTTGAGCTTGCCCCTGCAACGGGCAATTTGAAGAACAAGAAAACTAGTACTATTTCTAAGCAAGTTAACTGTTAACATAAAAATTACTATGTTTTTAATTATTTTCCTATAAACATTTGCACAAAGACTTTTCCATATTTAGGGCTACTAACTACTCCTATTCCAGTATAATTAAAATTAGAGTTTAAAATATTAGCCTTATGTCCAGATGAATTCATCCAAGCATTAACAGCACCACTATTACTCGAATTTCCAGCTATGTTTTCTCCTGCGGTTTTATATGATATTTTAAAACTATTTAACATATTAAATGGAGAACCATATATTGGTGATGTATGAGAAAAGTAATTGTTTTCTACCATATCTTGTGCTTTTATTCTTGCTACTCTTTGCACTTCTTCATCTACTTTTAAGGCTGTTAAGCCATTATTAATTCTTTGCTGATTAATTAAATTAAACACCTCTTTTTCATCTGAATTCATTGTATATGATATTTGCGTGTTTCCTGTATTATTGTTTGTTTTTCCACTATTTGATGAATTGGGATAAATAGGTTTTACATAACTTTTATTTACTGCTCCAACATAATCTCCTTCCACTTGTACAATGTACCAGTCTCCAACTCCTGCAAAGACTCTAATATATTCATTTTTATTTACAGTTGCAATAATTTTATATTGTATTCCGGGACCACTTCTTACATTAAGTGTAGTTGCAGTTACTAGTCCTGTTGAAAAGTCAACATTATAATAATATTGCATTCCAAATGATGTTGTGAACATTCCTAGCATTAATATAAATGACATTATTAATGTAATTTTGAAGATACTTTTCCTTTTTATAGTAATTACTTTCATAAAAAATTTCATCCTTTCTTGCTTGGTTTAAAGACACATATAGTATATTGAAAATACTATACTTCTTTTCATTTTCTTTTATTTAAAGTATATTATGCCTGGAATGTCCTATATACCAACAATTATTCAAATGAAAAATGCCAACAATGAATGTTGACATTTTAATTTTTAATAAATTTTCATTATTTCTTCTTTGCTTAAGCCTGTTACTTTCATAATAACATCTATTTCTATTTTTTCTTCTAGCATTTTCTTTGCATCCTCTAATTTTCCGTTCTTTTTTTCCGCTCTAATCTTCCGTTCCAATTTGCCGTTCAATTTTGCCTTCTAGCCTTCCATCTCGCTTTGCTTCATATAGTAATTGTTCTTGGTCCATTCTTTCTAGTTCTGCTTTTAATGCCATCCTTCTTAATATATCGTCTTGACTTATTTTGTCTAATTCATCTTTTGCTTCTTTTATATTCTCATTGTTTTCCATAATCTTAGCTACCTCCTTATTTTTAGGGTTTTCTAGAAACATTATCCATTGAAGCATTGCATTTTGTTTGTTATTTTCGTATTCTTTTATTGCTTTTGGTAATTCGATTGTATCAATTTGTAAATATGGAGTCAATAGTTTAGTTAAAAATCTTTGCTTTTGTCTAATTCTAGGCTATGTACTTTTATATTTAGTATGTCTTCTATTAATGCCTTAGTTATACTTTCTTTTCCTCTTGTAAATAATGCTTGAAATACTACATCGTTTTTTGGTTGTAATATTCCCTTTTTTTCTTTTGTTTCTTCTGTTAATTGTTTTTCTGTCATAATTTGTTTTCCTTCCTTTCGCATATTGCATAAAAACTGATTAATATTTTTGGGTTTTAAAATATTACTTAGTTTTTTATGCTTTTTTAAATTTTATATTATTAGCTAGAAGGCTTGTTCTTTTATAATGCTTTTATAATTTGCTTTTAATTTTTTTTTAATATTTTTATTTGGATTTTTAATATTAAGATATACTAAATTATTTTTGATTTTAATATTAAGATATACCTAAATCACTTTTGATTTTTAATATTTAGTTTTAATGTATTCAAAGAATAAGTTAAATTTTAGAACTAATTATGAATACAAGTAAATTTTTATATATTCATGTTTTGTTAATGGTTTTATAGCTAACCCGCTTAAATAGTGCTATTTAAGTTTTAATGTAATTATAACTATTGTGTAGTAACCATATTCTAAGATTAAATAAAATTTTATTTTAAAAGCTTATAATAAAATTGATAAAAATAGCTTGCCTTTCGGCTAAGAATATAATACTTTAATTATATAGCATTTTTTCTATTTTGCAAGCTTTTTCGTGTGACAAATTTCGACAAGGTGTTAGAAAAGAAAAAAGCTTTAATTTTAAGCATATATGCTCTAATTAAAGCTTTTCATACAACATAAATTATTGACATTTACCCACATGTAACATATCTTTAAAAATTTTTTTCAATATTTTTCTAAGAATTCAGTAGCATTCATAATCTCAGGTTTATCAATGTCAATATCATCAAAATCCTTATCTCCTGTTATAAATATGTCTACATCTTCTATTATTGCTGTATATAAAATTATGTAATCGTTTTTATCTCTAATATTAAATAGTTTATTATCCACACTAGTTGGAGAATAAACTAAATTAAATGGAAAATTCTTTAAAAATTCATCTAAATCTTTTTGACTTACTTTGAATTTTGTATCTATTAGTTCTTTAAGCTCTTCAACTGTATATGAGCAAATTATTATTTCATGTTCCTTAGAAAGCTTATAGATTAGTTCATTCATCTTTTTGCTCTTAAATATAAATGCAGAAATAAGAATATTAGTATCTAACATTACTTTCATAACTAATCCTTCTTTCTATTTTTTCTAAATTCTTTTATCATTTGGACAACATCTTCTTCTGTTTCTAAGCCAAGCCTTTCTGCTTCACCATCAAATGCATTTTGTATTTTCTCTAAAGCTAACATTGCAGAATTTTGAATAACTATATCTTTTCCTTTTTGAATAAAAAGAATTTTACTTCCTTCTTTTAAATCTAATAATTCTCTAATTGATTTTGGAATAGTTACTTGACCTTTGGTTGTTACTTTTGCTAATTCCATAAAATCACTTCCTTTCCATATTCCTTACATTCCTTACTAATATTATATGCTATTTTTATAAAATTATCAATATTTTATTTAAAAATTCTTAATTTATGCTATACTAGTTCTTACAGTTAATTAATCAAATTATTTTTCTTATTTTTTGTTTGCTTTTTATGGTGTAAATGTCAATAATTTCCATTATCATATTCTGTTAATACATTTTTTGCCTTGCTTACTTTTTTATATATTAGTACATTTGTAACATCAGATCAGCATTATACCATTTTCCATTAATTTTATTTTATTTTTATTCCAAACATGTATTAAAAACTTGAAATCTTAATAAAATTTGATATAATAATCTCATATTCAAGTTATTAATACTCTCTAACACAAAGAATTAATGAAGTAAAAATAGAGTTTATATTAAGGAGTTAATATGATTATTCATTCAAATGTTAAAGAATTGCTACCGTTTTCAGATTTAAAAAATATTTATGTTGTTGCAGATTTTGATAAAACTATTACTAGTGGAAATAGTGCAACTTCTTGGTCTATTTTAGCAAGTAGCAATTTAGTTCCAAGTTCATATATAAAAGAAAGAGATGAATTATATAAATATTACCGTCCTATTGAAGTTGATGAAAAAAAGAAAAGGCTGCTGGCGGATTTGCCAGTAGCCTGAAAAAAGCAATTTGCTCTTTCCTTTTTTCTTTTAGAATTGGATTTTGTAAACTTCGAAAACTCCTTCTTCAGCAGTTTTAACATATTCAATGTATACCTTTGTGCCCTTTTCAAGCATTACCTGCTTGTTGCTATTTTTAATTGAAGACATATACAAGTTTGTACTTCCTTCAATTGTAAAATAGTAGTACGTGCATCCATCAAGCTGCGCCTGATAAAGGTTTTGAATTATGCCTTCTGCTTTTTGGAGATTATCATCGTCTACTGCGGTACCTGAACCATTGCCTAATTTCTGCCTGTATAGTCTTAACACTTCTTCGATTGTATCTGCTTGAACTACCTTTGTATAGTTTTCAACATTACACAAAGCATATCTTTGTACAAGTCCTGCTTTATCTTTTAGAAGCATAAAATAGGTTTCTTTCCCGTCTACATTTAATACAGTTGGGAAAGTTGCTTCATATTTCAAGTCTTGTACAAGGCTTTCGGCAGAGTCTTGCGCTGATTTTTCTTCTGCACCTGAGCAAGTGTATCTTGTAATAGTACCGGTTCTTGGATTAGCCAGAATGAACCCAACATTGGATTCGGAATTGCTTGCCGGAGTAAGTCCAGTATAAAATACAATGTCACCATTGGCTGTAAGTACTGTATTGTATCCAGCAAAAGCGGGTTCTCCTGTTCCCGTATTTCTGGGACTTCTATAGGAGTACGTTGTTTTTAATACATCAGTTTTAGAGAACAATGCATTCCAAAAGCCATGTACATACGTTAGATTATATTTTGCAACTTGCATTAGGTACTCTAAGTCATAAGCGTGATCTACCCACTCAGGCAATTCTTCTGTTAAGTACTCTTTGCTTTCTCCTGTGGCAGCGTTAGTAATAATAAATGAGTTTTCCTTTTTTCCTCCAAATAATCCGATTGTAGGGCTTTTTACAGCTGTTATATAATATGGATTTCCCTCTTCGTCAATTTCAAAAAAGGGTGTTCCAAATATATAACTTGGATACTGTCCTCTCAAATGCCTTCCAAGATCAAATGACCAGAAAGCGCTAGGAGAATATCTTATTTTTTGCTCAAGCTCAACAAATTGTGCTTCCTGCGTAGAGGTATTTACTAATACGTAGCCAGGAATTCCACTATATTTAGCCTTTGTAAACTTAAAATACCCACCATAGTTAAGAGGAGATAGCCTGTACTGCTCTCCTTGATATTCAATTAGATTGTATTCACCATCCACTTCGTACCAAGAAGCATTTTTAATTGACCCTACTGTTCTATCACCTACCCTAGTTGCTGTTTCCATGTCTACAATGGAAATATTTTTAATATTCTGAATAGGATTAATATCCTTTTCAAAATTTCCTTCTTCCATTGTGACTAAATTCTGATAAGCTGTTGCATTGAACAAATACGAAGATGTGAGGCCTCCAACAATCAGTACGACGAGCATTGCTCCACAGAGTGCTGCACTTACTATTGAGCAAATGTAACCTTTGTCATTTATAAAGTCAATAATAAGCTGGATTATTAACCCTATAAAAAAAATAACGAGCCAGAAAAGCCACATTCCCGGGCTTCTTACGTTCCCCGCTGGTAAGGCCAA
Organism: uncultured Clostridia bacterium; assembly: GCA_947589835.1. GTDB lineage: Bacteria > Bacillota > Clostridia > TANB77 > CAG-508 > CAG-273. Next base: position 6,281 of record CANQCT010000004.1, on the reverse strand, counting down.
ATAATTTATGCCTATACCAATAAGAATGGTTACAACTACCCCGATGACTCTCCAGAAGATGCTTTTCATTTTCAAAATCCTTTCTTTCTGAGGTATTTCCTCGAATTTTATTTACATTCCCATTTGGGATGCATAACATAATTATATCATATTATGTATATTGTTTCAAGCTGTACGATACTCCCATAACAGCATAATTATTCATTCTCTTTTCCCATTACTTCTATTATTAGTTCTGATACACTTGTATATTGTTTAATTGCAACTTTCTTTAATTCTTCAACTGAATCTACCATACAATATCCGTTAAAATCTTTTACCATTTCAATATCACTAAATCCATCTCCAATAGTATAAACATTTTTTTCATTAATGTTAAACTTTTTTGTTAATAATTTAATAGCATTTGACTTGTTAGTTTTATTAGATATTATTTCAACTGCACTATTTGTTACAATATAAGAATTTATATATTCAGAAAATTTACTATTTAAAATTCCATTTACTTTCATTGCTTCTTCTTTAGTATTATATTTAACACGTATTTTCGTTAGTTCAGTATGTTCAAAATTTACCCTACTTTCTAACTTGCTACAGCAAAAATATTCTATAGCATTTTCAATATGAAGTTCATTTTTAATTTTTGGAATAATATTATTATCTATATGGAAATTATAAAGAACATTGTCTTCTCCATCTATTATTGTTGCTCCGTGATTTAGTATTACATAATTGTAATTTATATTGTAGGCATCTACTTTATTTTTAAAATCAAAAAAACTTCTTCCTGTTGCAATTATAAATATGTTTCCTAAATTTTCAAAATCAGACACAGCAATTTTATTTTTTTCAATATCTTCATCGCTTATATAGAATGTTTTATCATAATCACTAACAATAATTTTTTTATTCATATCATTCATATCTATAAAAAATTCCTTCTATATTTTTATTTTAAAAATTCTTCAACTTCTAAACTAAGTATATAGTAATTAATTTTAAAAAACAATATTTATTTCTAAATTTATTTATTATTTGTGCTATTTACATTTTTCTTCTAGTAGTTTAAAATCAACAAGATTTTTTATATATGAATCATCATAACCATTATCTTAACTATTTAATGCTCCAGACATAATTCTAAATTTAGTTTCTGTGTTCCAAATATTTAATAATTCTTTAAAATTATCATCTGGATTTAATAATAAAGTTGCCAAATTATCTAGTTCCTTATATTCATTTTCTGTTAATTCAAATTGTTTATCTTGTATATACTTTGGTAGGTGTAAAAATATTATTTCATCATTCATTAAAGAATGAAAATCATAAAATAATCCTCTTAATGATGCTTTAAGACCTAAAGTAGCAGGATCAGAAGCATAATATATTTCTTCTGTCTTATATTTGTTATTTCTAATTCCTAAATATGCTTCTGCACCAAAAATAAATTTATCTCTAGGTATATCATTCAAGTCAAATCCCATCTCGTGATCTGGGCAATGTTCATCTGCATCAACTAAAACCCATTTATTTTTATTTTCATCATAATATTCTGTTATCCAATGATCGTATGCTACTCCATCATATTTTATATATGGTGCAAATCCACTTCTTACTCGTGAAGAATAACCTTTTGCTTTTAAAATACTGCATAACAATATTGCCTGTCCTCTACAAGTAACGTGAATTTTATTTTTTTGCTTCTCTTTTTGTAGAATAATTTTTATCTTTTCTTAATAGCTCATTTATCATTGAGGCTGCAGTTGGAAATATATCATCTTCATAGTTTAATCTAGTAATTGGTACTTGAGTCATATCTCCCCAAAAACAATTAGTTTCTTTTCTAATATTAGGATTATTAAAAGCAACTGGATGGATTATTTGCATTCTTTGTAAAACACACAAATTATCTATATTATCTGGCAATTCTTGAGCAAACTGCTTATATAATCCTAAATCTGTATATAAACTTGTTTGTTTATAAAATTCTAATATTTCATTTTTATTCTGCATTTTCTATTCTCCCTTATTTTAATTATTATTTATACCATTCTACAATATCTTTTAATTCTTTTCTAGGTCTTTGTTTTGGATTTTGATTTGCTATTCCAAATGAAACTGCACAATTTAATTCCATATTTTCGTGTCCCACCAATTTTGCTACATCTTCTGCAACATATACAATATCTCTAATCCATAAGCTACCAATTTCTAAATCAGTTGCTCTTAAACACATATTTTCTACACAAGCACCTATTGATAAATTATCTCCAACAATCCAATTATCATCTTTCTCTCTAAATATAAGAACTAATATTGGTGCTTGTTTTATTACATTTGCGGTAGGTTTAACACTACTAGGAGTCTTTAGTTTTTTTCTTTCTTCTGCTTCATCATTATTATTAGCACATTCCAACATTAAATCTGCAACTTTGTCTTTTATAGTATTTCTTAAAACTATAAAATACCAATTTTGTCTATTTTTAGCTGATGGAGCAAGTCTGCCACAATTTATTATATCTTCAATTACTTCATTGCTAACATCTTCATCTTTGAAACTTCTAATACTTCTTCTTTTCTCAATTACTTTTTTTGTTTCCATATTTTCTCCATTCTATAAGTAAAACTACAGTTTATTTATTTTTCAAAAACTTGTCTATAAACTTTTTAAACAGTTTTATATCATATAGGACTTCTGGATGCCATTGCACGGCAACTATATTGTTATTTTGAATTTTTACCAAGTTATATTCATCAAATTTATATTCTTTATTATTAATAGGCTTTTCTCCATATTATTAAAAGGTTTTTTTTCATCATAATTTTCTATTCTTTCAATTATTGCTATCTTCATAAACTTTCCCCTACAAATTATCTTTTATTTCTGGAAATAAGTCATAAAGATTATAGCCTAATAAATTATCAAAATGTTCTTTCAGCTTATATGTTTCTTTAATATGATATTGAGTATTTGAATATGCCCCTCTTCTAATCATAATATCAATTAGTCTTTTATCAATAGTAAATATTTTTTTCCCTTGTGGACACATTAAATCACATAAATTTATTATTTTTTCTTCTATTGTATATTTATGATTTTTCACAAATTCTGCTAAAAAAGTATTATCACTTGGATTTGGAACTCCCCCAGCAGTACAAATAATATCATTATTTAAGTATGAATGAGTTAAACATATATTACAATATTCTTCATCATAGCCTTTATCTTTTAGATAGTTATAACCTCTCATAACGTGTCCTTGAGATTCACCATTATATTTACCAATATCGTGTAAATATCCAAGAGTTATAGTTTTATCTATATCTACATTATATTTTTTCTCATTCAGTGCTTTTGCAATTATACCTGCTGTTTCCCCAACAGATATACAATGATCTATCCATTTATCATTAGTGGCATTTTTTCTTTCTTGTTCTAGTAATTCTCTTGCTTCTTTACTTGTTAATTTCATAATTCTTGCTCCTTTCTATTCTCCTAACTTTTTAAATAAATCATTATATACTTTATCTACATCTATATAGTTTATCATTGTTATTTTGTGATTATCATTAGTTAATTCATAGGATGTATTATCATTAATATTAGGTAGGCTTATCTTTTTGCTTGTAAACCACTTCCTATTTATCATATATGCAACTACAGATATATCCCAAATAGTCCTTCTTTCTTGTATTCCGTGATAGCCATCATTATAAAATCTATCAATTAAGTAATTGCATAATTCACTTTTATCTTTCAAATAATGATTTAGCTCATAAATTGATGTTCTCAAATTAGATGCAACATTTTTGCACGGAATTATTGTTAATTTTACTTTTGATTCAAATACAATTCTTACTGCTGCTATATCTTGTTTAAAATTAAACTCTAAATTATTATCTTGTAATAAACTATGTCCTCCAAGCCATATTACTTCTATTTTTTCTAAAATTCTAGGCTCTTTTTTTATTGCTAAAGCAACATTTGTAATAGCTCCTATAGCCATAATATATGTTTTATCATTTTTTAAAGCAACTTCTATTATTTTATTTACTGCATCATTTTTTTCATTATAACCATTTACAATATAATCATTGGAGCCCATAAAAACTTTATTGGTTGTTTCAAAATTTAACCATTTGCATATTTTTAATATTTCTTTGTAACTTTTTTCTTGTCCTTCTGCTACTGATTCATTGTATTCTTTATGAGAATATGGCGCTACAGTTATTGCTTCGATATTAAATATATCTTGATTTTTAAGTAAATAGCTAAGAGCAAATTGATCATCACATTCATTGTATGTGTCTGTATCTAAAATCACATTTATTTTTTTATTTTTCAAAGAGGTAATAAATTCATAAATTTCTTTCCAATTATGCACTCTTTTTAAATCATTTTCATTTCTATTATAAGGTGTATCCATAAGTAATGCAGTAATTCCACTATTATCAACTTCTATTAAAATTCTAGTAGAATCATCTATCATTATATCAATATCATTTTCTAGGCATATTTTTGCTTTTTCTAAAGAATTATAAGCATTGGTAAGTATAAGTTTATCATATACTATATTATATTTATTTAACCAATCAAAAGTCATTTTATAAGGATCAGAATATTCTCCATTATCTCTACCACTTATAATATATATTTCATTTCCTTCTTCTTTTAATTTTCTTATATATTCTGGTGCATTTTCTAAAACATTAAGGTTCTTAGCAATTCTTTCAATATTATTGTAATAAAATTCATCTAATTCTTCTTTGCTCCAATCAAACATTCCTCTTGTTATATATGCATCATTATTTATAATTCCAGTATTTCTTAATTTTTTATCGTGATTTAAAAATTCTTCTAATAATATTTCATTAAAATTTGATAACACATTATCAATATCAATACCAATTTTATATTTTTTTGACATAGCTTTTTGTTCCTTTCACGATTAAATTTTATCATTTATAATCGTTAAAGTAAATATTTTTTAAGTGATTATTAAATGAAAAATGCCAACAATGAATGTTGACATTTTAAAAATAGCTATGGGAACATAGCTATTTTAAATTTTTGGATACACTCTTTTATTTTGATATTACTGGTTTCTTCCACAACAGTTCTTGTATTTTTTCCCACTTCCACATGAACTATAACCTTTAATATTATGAATATTTATAATATTTGTAATATTATTGATATTTCAATACTTTCAAGAACAAAGTATCTTTTATATTTTTAATATTTATAGTATTTAGTTTATTATAAATATTTATATTCTGTGGACAAATCGTGGACATTGTCCACATTCGCTTACTGAATCAAATATATTTATTCTAGTGAAGATAATAATATTTCTTCACTAGACATATTATATAGCGTAATAAAAAAATAAGCAATAAAAATAGCGAAATTTATTTAATAATATTTTAGAGGATATTTTATGGTAAAATTATATATTATATTTTGCAATGTTATCAATCACATTAGATTTTGTTATTTCTTCAAAAGAATCATTTGCTTGTTTTCTTGAATCTTCTGTACTTGATATATAATAATTTTCTGTTGTTTCTATATTTCTATGACCTAGTATATCTGCAACATCTCTAATTTCAGCACCATTTTTTAGTATTTTAGTTGCATAACTTCCTCTTAAATCATAAAATCTACATTTTTCTATTCCAAGTTCTTCGTGTATAACCTTAAATGGATACCTAGTTATATCTGTTCCATTATAAGTTCCATTTTCTTTTGTAAATACTAAACGGAAAATGTTTTCATTTGAAGTATTATCATTTTTAACGATTCTTTGTTCAATTACTTTACCATACTCATTAATTTCATCTTCTAAATGATAATAATTGTAATTTGATCCATAAACCTTCATTAAATATTCTTGCTTTTTTTTATAATTTTTTAAAGCATTTAATAATGTTTTACTTATATGAATCTGTCTTTTACCAGATGATGTTTTTGTTGTACCAATAAACCATCTTCCCTTTTTATCTTTAGGTTTATCATAAACATTATGAGAAACACTAATTATTTCATTTTCAAAATCAATATCATCCCAACTTAAAGCACAAACCTCACCAGTTCTCATTCCTGTAAAACAAGAAGTCAAGAAAGCACAAGTAAAAGCGTCATTATTTTTAAATCTGTTTAAAATTATATCTATTTCTTCTTGTGTATATAAATGCTTAATGTCCTCTCTTTCTTTATTCAATTTTGGTAATCTTATTGTTAAAGCAGGATTATATTTTATAAAACCATATAAATTACA
>CANQCT010000003.1 GCA_947589835.1 uncultured Clostridia bacterium | reverse complement strand
CTCACTGTTATACCCACCTTTTTTATCATCTCTTATGATATTGCCTTCTTCAATTTGAATTACTCTTTTTTTCATTCTATCTACAATATCTTTTGCGTGTGTTGCTACTACTACTGTTGTTCCTCTGTTATTTATATCACTTAAAAGTGTCATAATTTCCCATGCTGTATCTGGATCTAGATTTCCGTGTAGGCTCGTCTGCAATTAGCATTGTTGGATTGTTTACTAATGCTCTAGCAAGTGCAACTCTTTGCTGTTCTCCACCTGATAGTTCATTTGGATACATTTTTGCTTTATTGCTTAAGCCTACTAAAGATAGTACCATTGGCACTTGCCTTCTAATGTGCCTTGGTGTAGATCTTACAACATACATTGCATAGGCTACATTATCGTATACGGTTCTATCTGGTAAAAGTCTGAAGTCTTGGAATACTACTCCCATACTTCTTCTTAAAAAAGGTACTCTTTTTGGCTTTAAAAAAGTAGTATCTTTTCCATTTATAATGATGTTGCCTTCTGTTGGTTCTTCTTCTTTTAATATAAGTTTTATTAGGGTTGATTTGCCTGAGCCGGAACTTCCTACTAAGAAAGCAAATTCTCCTTTATCTATTACAAAATTAGCATTATGTACTGCTTCTGTGCCAGTGCTATATGTTTTGCTGACATTTCTAAATTCTATCATTTTTTAACTCTCCTTGTGAAGATTATTGTTTGTTTTAAGTGTTAATTTACTTTTAATTACCTAATACAATATTTGCTGTTTTTAGGCAATTTTATATGCTTTTCTACATTATTTTATTCTTACCCTTTTATCATAACAATAAATAACATTCTTTGCAATAGTTTTTAAAAGAAAAAACAGAATAAATTAGCTCTTAAATGCTTATTTTTCTGCTTTTTCTCTTTATTTCTTACTTTTTTAAAATTCACAAAAAATTTACAATTGGTTGTAATATTTTTATATATATAATTTTAGTTTACATTTAATTATAATTTTAATTTACATTTAATTAATTTAATTATAATTTTAATTTACATTTAATTATAATTTTTTACTTGCAATTTCTTACTATGATAACATTTTTTCTATAATAGCATCTTTATCTATTTTAAAATATTTTAGTAATTCATTTGCTTTTCCAGATTTTCCAAAAGTATCGTTTATGCCCATTCTTTCTACTTTTACTGGATGTTCTTCTGCTAATACTTCACATACAGCGCTTCCTAGCCCTCCAATTATGTTATGGTCTTCTACTGTAATTATTCTTTTAGTTTCTTTTGCACATTTTACAATAAGTTCTTTATCTATTGGCTTAATTGTAAAAATATCCACTACACGAACATTAATATTTTGCTTTTCAAGTTCTTCTTGTGCTTTTAATGCTTCTGCTACTGTTACTCCAGTAGCAAAAATAGTAGCATCTGTTCCTTCTCCGTGCTGAATGCCTTTTCCTATTTTAAACTTTTGATTTTTTTCATATATAACAGGAGTAGCTGGCCTTGCTAGCCTAACATATACTGGCGATTTTGTTTTTGAAATTTCTTCAATAACCCACTTTGTTTGAGTATCATCAGATGGGGAAATTACTGTCATATTAGGAAGTGTTCGCATTAGGCTTATATCTTCTAGCATTTGATGTGTTGCGCCATCTTCACCAACTGTAACTCCTGCGTGTGTTGCACAAATTTTTACATTTAAATTTGGATAACAAATGCTATTTCTAATTTGGTCGTAGGCTCTTCCTGCTGCAAAAACAGCAAATGTGCTTACATAAGGAATTTTTCCACAAGTAGAAAGGCCTGCTGCTATTCCCATCATATTTTGTTCTGCTATGCCAACATTTATAAATCTATTTGGATATTTTTTTGCAAAAATGTTTGTTTTAGTTGCACTAGATAAGTCAGCATCTAGCACTATAATGTTTTCATTTTTTTCTCCTAAATCTGCTAAAGCTTCGCCATAGCTTTGCCTAGTGGCTATTTTATTTTCATTATTCATTTTTTAATTTTCCTTTCTGGTTTTGGGTTTTTGGTTTTTTCGTTTTGTTTTTTTGCTTATTTTTCTTTCTGCATTTTTTTATTTCTGTGTTTTTTTACTTCTTGCTCCGCCTTTTACTTTCTGGCTTTTTTTGCTTTCTAGTTTTTTACAAAAAAAGTAATATATATTATTTAATTTTAAGTCACTATATTTAAATTAGTTTGCAAAATGCTTTAATTTAAGTTCGCTAATTGCTTGCTTATATTGTTCTTCATTTGGTGCTTTACCATGCCAAGAAGCATCATTTTCCATAAATGATACACCTTTTCCTTTTATGGTATTGGCTATAATAACACTTGGCATTCCTTTCTTTTCTTTAGCAGAATTAAAAGCATGTATTAAGCCTTCTATATTGTGCCCATCTACTTCAATTACATTAAAGCCAAAACTTGTAAACTTTTCTTTAATATCTGTTAGGCCTCCTACATCTTCTACTTTTCCATCTATTTGTAATCCATTATGATCTAATATAACGCAAAGATTATCTAATTTATTTTTGCATGCTGACATAGCAGCTTCCCATATTTGGCCTTCTTCTATTTCTCCATCTCCTACTAAGCAATATACCCTGCAGCCTGCACTATCCATTTTAGAGCTAATAGCCATTCCAACTGAAGCAGATAAACCTTGCCCTAGTGAACCTGTTGTCATATCTACTCCAGGCACTTTGTTAATATCGGGGTGCCCTTGCAAATTACTTTCTAATTTTCTAAAGTCTTTTAAAAGGTCTTTTGAAAAATAACCTTTTTCTGCTAAAGTGGCATATAATGCTGGAGAGCAATGTCCTTTTGATAGCACAAATCTATCTCTTTCCTTTGCGTCTGGTTTTTTTGGATCTATGTTCATTTGATTAAAATATAAAACAGCTAAAATATCGCTACACGAAAGTGAGCCACCTGGGTGACCTGACTGTGCGTTATAAACCTCTTCTATAATGCTTATTCTAATTTCGTTTGCAATGTTTTCTAAAGCCTCTACTTTTGTGATTTTCATAGTTATTTATCATCCTTTCTTACCTTTGCTTCGTACTATGTAGCTGCAAAGGAATAAATTGGTTTCCTATTCATATTTTATTAGAAGCTCTTTTAAAAGTCAAGAGAGAAAGTTGCATAAACTTTAATTGCATAAAAAAGCTGTTAATAGTGCTAATAAATAGCTATTAACAGCCTTTTGTTGATATTTATTAAAATTTTCAGACCTGTCCCTAATAGCTTGAAAATAAGCACTTGGACCTGTCCCCAATTATTTTATCATCATAATATTTTGATTATATAATATTCTTAACTAGAAAGGATTGATGTATATGAAAGATTTTAAACTTGCAGTTGTTGGTGCAACTGGGCTTGTTGGGCAAACTGTTTTAAAAGTATTAGAAGAAAAAAATTTGCCTATTTCTAAATATGTATTTTTTGCTTCTCGCCGTTCATATAACAAAAAAATTAATTTTTTAGGAAAAGAATATACTGTGCAAGAGCTTACTACTTCTTCTTTTGATGAAGGCTTTGATTATGCTATTTTTTGTGCGGGCTCTGAGGTTTCTAAAAAATTTGCTCCAATAGCTGTTTCTAAAAAATGTATTGTAATTGATAATAGTAGCTATTTTAGAATGGATGATAATGTGCCTTTAGTTGTACCCGAAGTAAATGCAGAAGAAATTAAAAACAATAGTGGTATTATTGCAAATCCTAATTGTTCTACTATACAGGCAGTTGTTCCTTTAAAGCCTTTAGATGATAACTATTGCATAAAAAGAATTGTGTACAGCACATATCAGGCTGTTTCTGGCGCTGGGTACAAAGGTGTTTTAGATTTAAGAAATGGCATTTCTAGTTTTGAAAATTTTGCAAATGCTAATGATGGTATTAATTTACTGAAAAATAATGAGCAAAATTATGAGCTTCAAAAGTTTCCTTGCCCTATTTTTAGTAATTGCTTACCACATATTGATATATTTTTGGAAAATGGCTACACAAAAGAAGAAGAAAAAATGATTAATGAGACTAGAAAAATTTTGAAAAGGCCTGATTTAAAAATAACTGCTACTACTGTAAGAGTTCCTGTTTTTAACTGTCATAGTGAAAGCATTAATGTAGAATTTGAAAAAGATTTTAATTTATGTGATTTAAAAGAAGTTTTAAAAAATTCTACTGGTGTAATTTTAAAAGATGATTTTGAAAATGATATTTATCCTACTACTTTAGATGCTAATGGTCAAGACAAGGTTTTTGTTGGAAGGGTTCGCAGAGATTATAGTGTAAATTTTGGAATTAATTTATGGGTTGTTGCTGATAATGTAAGAAAGGGCGCTGCTAGCAATGCGGTGCAGATTTTGGAGAAACTAATTTACAATGATTGAATGTAATTTTTAAGTTCCTGATAAAAATTTTCTCTTGTTCCTACTAGTATGATTACTATAATATTTTCTTTTACATAAATTTTATATGAAATTTCATAATTAATATTATGATAAAAAATATCAAATCCATATATTCCTTTTAAGTCTCCTTTTTTAGCCTCTCCAATATATGGATTTGCTTGTATTTTTATAATTGCATTTTTTAATTTCTGTAGTAATAATTTATCTTTTATTTTCTTTATATATTTTTCTGCTTTTGGTAATATTCTAATTTGATACAATCTCACTCCTCCTTTTCTTTTTTAAATGTATCTTCCAAAGTATAATACGGAGCCTCATCTTCTGCTACCTTATCAGCTTCTTCTGTTATTTTATTTATTCCATCTTCTATTTGTTTATTTCTTTCCTTAAATTTTTCTAGCAATTCCATTCCTTTATAGCCTTCATTTATTAAATCTTCTAATATAAAATCTGCAAAATTATTTTGAGATGTATTTATTACTGGTCTAATAATAATAGAATTATCTCTTATTATGCATTCTACTTCATTTGTTATATTTAGTTCTTTGCAATATTCAATAGGTATTGTAATTTGTCTTTTGCTTGAAACTGAAATTCTTTTTGGCTTCATTAAATATTTCTCCATTTCTAAAGTTTTCATTTTTTACCTTCTTTCTATATTATATTCAGTTTTCTTTGTGTTATTCTTTGTTTCATTGTATCAAAGAAACAAAGAATAGTCAATATATATTTTTAATATTTTGTTCCATTATTTAATATTCCTGCATATATTGTATTAATAAAATATATGAAAGGAAAATGCTAGTACATTCTAGCAATGTGGTTTTAAGTAAAGTGAAAAAAAGTTTATTTATAGGCTCTCGGTACTGCTTTGGTTACTCCTTTTACTGAAACTGGAGTTAATTATGAGGAACTTAAGAAATTAATTGATTTTCAAATTATGCAAGGAGCAGATGCTATTATTATTTGTGGTACAACTGGTGAAAGCTCTACTATGTCTTTGGAGGAAAAGAAACAAGTTATTAAATTTACAGTAGAAAACGTACATAACAAAATTCCTGTTATTGCAGGTACTGGTGGTAATAATACAAAAGAAGTTATTGCACTTTCTCAATATGCTAAAAGCGTAGGTGTAAATGGACTTCTTATTGTTACACCTTATTATAATAAAACTACTCAAAATGGTTTAATTGAGCATTATAGTCAAATTGCTGATAGTGTTGCCCCGCTTCCTATTATTGTGTACAATGTTCCAAGTAGAACTGGTCTTAATATAGAGCCTGATACCTGTTATGCTCTTTCAAAAATTCAAAATATTGTAGGCATAAAAGAAGCAAGTGGTAATATTTCTCAAGTTGCTAAAATTGCTAATTTATGTGGAAGTGAACTTTACATTTATTCTGGAAACGATGACCAAATTCTTCCTGTTTTATCTTTAGGTGGAATAGGTGTTATATCTGTACTTTCAAATATAATGCCAAAATTTGTTCACAATATGGTTTTTGATTATTTAAGTGGTAATTATACTTTGGCGGTTGACTCTCAGTTAAAAGCAATTCCACTTATAAATAGCTTGTTTAGTGAGGTGAATCCAATACCTGTAAAGGCTGCTTTAACACTTATGGGCTATAATGTTGGAAATCCTCGTCTTCCGCTTATTCCAATTTCTAATTGTAATGGCAAAAAATTAGAAAACGAAATGCGAAAAATGAAAATCATTTAATTTTTTATATATAATCGCTTGCATAGTACTATTTTTCGCAGTTTTGAGAGGTCCCGTTCTGAGTTACTTCTATGAACTTACTGCTACAACGGGCATTTGAAAAACAAGAAAAATAGTACTATGCAAGCTTTAGTATAATTATAACTATTAAACATTTCTTAATTTTTAGTAAAAACATATCGTTTTTTGAAAATATATGTTATAATATAAATATAGTAAATAAAAAAAAGGGGATTTTTACTCTATGTTAATTACAAAAGACTTTGGGTTACAAAAAAGTTCTTATGGTGAATTTTTTTGTATAATTCAAGATTTAATTAAAAATGAAACCGTACAAAAAATGAGAAGTTTTAATCAACATTCAAATACTTCTTGTTATAAACATTGTTTGCAAGTTGCTTATTACACTTATGTTGTTTGTAAAAAATTGCATTTAGATTATATTTCGGCTACTCGTGGTGCTATGTTACACGACTTATTTTTATATGATTGGCATACACATATATTTGAAGCTAAAAGGTTTACTGATATGCATGCTTTTAGTCACCCTAAAACAGCTTTAAAAAATGCAACTGAAATTTTTGATTTGAATGAAATTGAGCAAGATGTTATTGTAAATCACATGTGGCCTGTAACAATAAAAATTCCTCATTATAAAGAAACTTTTGTTGTTACACTAGCAGATAAGTTTAGTGCTATGAAAGAAACTTTTTCATATTTAATTAATTTGTTACATACTAAAAAGGCTTATAAATATGCTTATGTTTTTTTAAGCCTTATAGTTTTTAGAATAATTTAGCATATTCATATAGTGTTTTAAGAATAATTAAGCACCTTCTTTAATATATTATAAAGAGGGTGCTGTTTTAATTGCTTAAATAGTACTATTTTTCGCAGTTTTGAAAGGTCCCGTTCTGACTTTGCTTCTTTGAACTGCTAAATGCAACGGGCAATTTGAAAAACAAGAAAACTAGTACTATTTAAGCTTTATGTAATATTTATACAGTAACTATATAAGTAATATAAGGAGAGTGCTATTTTGCTTAAAATATTAGTTAATGGAATTAATGGAAAAATGGGAAGTGAAGTTGCTAAGCTTGTTATGCAAGATAAGTCTTTGCATTTATTAGGCGGTTTAGATAAATATATTTCTCATAATCTTCCATATCGTGTTTTTGATAATGCAAATGATATTATTGAAAAGCCAAATGTAATTATTGATTTTTCTGTTCCTGAAGCTACAATTTTGCTTCTTCCTTTTGCTATAAAAAATAATATTTCTATTGTTATTGCTACTACTGGTTTTTCTAGTATGCAACAAGATGAAATTATAAATGCAAGTAAAAGTATTCCTATATTTCAAAGTAGTAATATGTCTTATGAAATTGCTATTATAAGCAAAATAATAGCAAAGCTTTCTAAAAGTTTGCCAAATTCTGAAATTGAAATTGTTGAAACTCATCATAATAGAAAAAAAGATGCTCCAAGTGGTACTGCCTTAATGCTTGCTAATAGCATAAATGATGCAAATAATAATATTTATAGCTATAATTTTAATAGATTTGAAAAACTAGAAAAAAGAAATCCAAAGGAGATTGGATTTTCTAGTATTCGTGGTGGAAATATTGTTGGAGAACATTCTGTTTTATTTTTTAATGAGAATGAAACTTTAGAAATAAAGCATACTGCTTATTCTAGAACTATTTTTGCTAAAGGTGCTATTGATGCTGCTAAGTTTTTAGCTAAACAAAAAAATGGCATTTATGGTATTAGTGACCTGTCCCCAAGTGCTTAAAAACGAGCTAATAAAGACCTGTCCCTAAAATACATTTACAATTTTCAAGGCATTTTTATCTTTTATATGTTCTAGCACAAAATTACAGCTTCCAATTGATTCAATTGCCATTGAGGCTTCTTTTGATTCAACATCTGCTTTAGTTTTTGCTATTTCTGTTTGTACTTTTTCTAGTTCATTATGTTCTATATAGTAAGCCATTATTTCATTTTTTTCTTCCCAAGTTTTTTCAATTTCTTCCATTTTTTTGTTTGACTCATCCCAATTTTTATTTTCTATTTCTTGTTTTAAATTTTCTAGCTTATAGCTCATTTCTTCTACAGATTTATTAGTATTATTTTGAGTAATAATATTTCCTACTATAATTAAAACAAGTACTATAATAGTAATTACAATTTCTTTATACATTTTCCTTTTTACCTTTCTTTATTTTGGCTTTTTACGTTTAACTCTATATAAAAATTTTTTATTTTTATATATTTTATTCAATCTTTTAAACTATTAATTTTTCTTTTCTTTTGCTTGGCAAAATATTTGACCTTTTCCATCGTAGGTTACAATTAAAGCTTCTTCTGGTTTTATTTTAAATTTTTCAACTTGTTTATTTAACCAGTTTAAATCTCTTCCTATTTGTTTTAGGTTATTTAGCATAATTTTTCCATCTACTACTAAGTCATAAGGAATTCCTTCATAATCTGGCTCAATATTAAAGTCTTCAGGTATTGTAGTTCTTTTATTTGGCTTTTGAATAACAGTAACTTGGCCACTTGTTTCTAAAATTGCATATTCTACATCACCTAAATTAATTACACCATTTCCTCTTAGTCTTTCTTGTAATTCATTTATTGTAAATCTTTCTTTTTTTAAAACTTTTTCATCTATTTTTCCCCTATATACTAAAATACTTGGCTTTCCACACATTATTTCTCTTGCTTTAATGCTTTTCATATTAACTAATGAAATCAGTAAATGCATTACTAATAAGCCTAAAATAGGAATTATTCCATTTGAAATTGGAATTCCTGTATCCGACATTGGAATTGATGCTAAATCTGCAATCATAATTGAAATGGCTAGTTCAAATGGCTGGAGCTGCCCTATTTCCCTTTTTCCCATTAATCTCATAACAATAAGTACAAGTATGTATAGCAAAATAGTTCTTATTAATGTAATTAACATATATTTATTTGCGTATGCTAGTTTTAAAAGCTAACATACCCTCCTTTCTTAAAACCGTATGTTTTAAAATAAAATTTTAAATCAATATTCTTCAGTTAATATAAATTTTGAGCAAAAAAATTAAATTTATTCAACATTTAAGTAAATTATTTAATAGAAAAAAATAAATTTATTTTGCGTTTAATTCAAAGCTTAATTTATTATTTTATAAAAAAATAAATTTATTCAAACAAATGAATAAATTATTATTTTTTGTTCATAATAAACCATAGAAAACCATGAAATTTAATAATAGATATTTCTTTTAAAAAGGAGGTTTTAAATTATGCCAGATAATCAAACAAATACTCAAACAAGTTCAAATAGTAAAAGTACAGTATGGCAAATTATAGGCAGATTAGTTACTGCTGGTGTTGTACTTGCTATAACTGCATTTTTTACCCCAGGATTTCAAATTAATGGTTTTTGGGCATTAGCAGCTGCTGCTATTGTACTTACTATTATTGATTATTTAATTACTCGTTTTACTGGTTTACATGCAAGTTCATTTGGAAAAGGCTTTGTAGGATTTGTTCTTTCTGCTGTTGTACTATATGTTACACAATATTTTGTAGCAGGCTATACAGTTTCTTGGATGGCTGCAATTATTGGTGCTTTAGTATATGGTGTTGTAGATTACTTCTTACCTGGTGAACAACAGGAATAAACTTACTAAAAAGCTTAAAGCTTAGCAAAATGATAACATTTAATGTGTTTTTTATCTTTTAACACAAAAAAGAGGCTAATTATTAGGTAAACCCATAAGGTGTACACTATAAAAGCCTCTTTTTATTATAAGAAGTCTAAAGTTTACACAAACTTTCCGATATTCTCTTATATTTTTTATTTTCCTTTGTTCCAGCCTTCTTTATTTGTTTGTCTTTCTCTTGCTATTGCTAAGCTTTCAGATGGAATATCTTGTGTAATAGTAGAACCTGCAGCAACTAATACATGATCTCCCATTGTTACTGGTGCTACTAAGTTAACATTCGAACCAACAAAGCAGTTATCTCCAATAATAGTTTTATGTTTATTTTTTCCATCATAATTACATGTAATTGTTCCACAGCCAATGTTGCATTTTTTTCCGATTGTAGAATCTCCCATATATGATAAATGTGGAACTTTAGTGCCTTCTCCAATAATAGCTTTTTTAATTTCTACAAAACTTCCTACTTTTACTTTGTTTGCAAGAACACAGCCTTCTCTAATGTATGCATTTGGGCCAATATTGCAATCCTCGCCAATTACTACTCCTGATTTAATAGTTGTATTTGGATGAATTACAGTATCTATTCCAATTTGCACATCATCATATATGTAAGTAGTGTTCATATCTTCAATAGTAACACCATTATTCATATGCATTGTGTTAATACGAATTCTTAAAATTCTAGATAACATTTCTAATTGTACTTTTGTATTTAAGCTTAAAATTTCAGTATTATCTTCTACTAAAAAGCCACCAATTTTTTCGCCTTTGTTAGATAACATTTTAATAATATCGGTTAAGTAGTAAAGCCCCATACTGCTTTTTTGTAATTTGCCAATAATTTCTAATAATTTTGAAATATTAAAGCAATATAAACCTGCATTTACTTCTAATAAGTTAGTTTGTGCCCCAGTTAAGTCTTTTTCTTCTATAATTTCTACAATTTTATTGTCACTTCTAATAATTCTGCCATAACCTGTAGGGTCACTAATAATTCCTGTTAAAACTGTTGCAGTTTCCTCTTCATGCTCTGATTTTTCTATCATTGCTTTAATTGTTTCTGCTGTAATTAAAGGAATGTTTCCATTTGCAATTAAAACTTTTCCTTCCTTTTTTTCTAAATATGGAATTGCTTGCATAATTGCATGGCCTGTTCCTAAGCAGTTTTCTTGATATATGTATGTAACTTCATCTTTTAAAATTTCTTGTATTTCTTCTTTGTTTTTTCCAACAATAACTGCTACATCGTTAATTCCCGCTTTTTTTATGCTATCTACCACTCTTTTAATAACTGCTTTTCCATATAATTCTTGTGCTAATTTTGATTTTTTAGATTTCATTCTGTCATCTGTTCCTGCTGCCATTACTAAACCTATTACTTTTTCCATAATTTTAATCTTCTCCTTTTATAATATTTATTTTTTTGTTTTGCCTATAGTTGCTATTCAAAATTTTAAAGTTGTAAGCTGTAACTGCCTATGGCATTATTGTTTTGCATTATATAATTTAACCGCAGTTTCAGGGCTATCTGCTCCTTCTTTATTTTTTACTGGTGCAAATTCATCTTCTCTTTTTACTCTTAATATTGCAATATCATTATATCTTGTAAATACATCAAATATAAATGTTTCAAACTTATATACGTTTGGCTCTTTTGGCTCTATATATTCACCATTTTCTGCTAAATATTCAGACTTTTTAAATGCTGCATGATACGGAAGTGTTACTTTTGCTAAATCTTCTAATACACTAATACTAAACAAATATGCACCAATATTTACTTCTCCATATAAAAGTTCTCCGTTTTCATCCCTTTGCTCTGCCATTTCTTCTGGCAAATCTATATATTCAATAATTTTAGGTTTTCCATTTACTTTGCAAAAAACTCCTACCTTTTCTTTTGGATTTGTTTTTGCCACAGACTTAGTGCCTATTTTTTGATTGTTTTGTATAGTAAAACCTAATAATAATGGATCTATAAAGTTTAAAATGATGTTATCTATGTTATTTACAAATATCCATTCTATTTTGTTTTGTTTTATTTCTTCTAATAAACCTGATTTTGCAAAAGCTTCATAAATGCCACCATTTCCATTTGCAGCCTCTTTAATTTGCTTTTCTTTATTTAAGATAACTTTTCCATTAGTGTCTAAAAGAGGAAGCTCCCCTTGTATGAAAAATTTCACCTTATTTTTATTATACCCAAAGTAGTTATGATTTTCTAAAAATTCTACTGTTTCTTTGTGATTTTCTTTGCTTGTCATAATGTACCATGGAATTTCTACATTATACTCTTTTTGGGCTTTTTTGAAATTATCTGTAAGTATTTCAAAAATATATTTTGGCCCATTTTTAGTATTTAGCATATATGTTCCTTTTGGTCCGCTTGTGTCCAAGCCTTGTGCCTTGCCCACCTGCCATTGTAATTACTGCATAATGTTTATTTGCAATTACTTGCTTTCCAATGTTTTCTAACTCTTGCTTTTTATTAATGTCTAATTTTTGTTTATCAACATAATTAATATGTTCTATTTTGTTTTCTTGTATTTCTGGCTTTTCTTTAGTAGTTTTATATAGTTCTTTTAATTCTTCAAAGTCAATTTTTGAAATTTGTTCTTCTAAATTTTTAGTTTCTTCTTGTGATAATAAATTAATATAATTTAAAAGATGTGTTTGATTATATTTTTCTAAGATATCAATTGTTTTCTTTTCCATTAAAAAATTCATTCCTTTCTCATTTTATTTGGAAAGTACACATATTTATTAGTTATTTTTATTTTATTCATATTTTTGTATTTTGTTTAAGTATTTTTATAATTTATATCATAAAAAGCAAAAAAATACAACTGCTAATGTAACTACATTATATGATTTGTACTATATATTACATTAAAGCTTAAATAGTACTATTTTTCGCAGTTTTGAGAGGTCCCGTTCTGAGTTACTTCTTTGAGCTTTCTCCTGCAACGGGCATTTGAAAAACAAGAAAACTAGTACTATTTAAGCTAGCTATAAAATCATTAAGTAGTAACTATAACTTATAAAGGTACCTGTAGCAAAATTGCCACAAGTACCTAACTTATTTTGGTTTAGCAACATTTGTTTTTGTTACATATTCTTTCTACTATTCTTATTATAATTAATATTGCAAGTATTACTGCTAAAATTATAAATGCAGCTAACGCAGCTGTTATAACAGCAGCTACTGCTGAAATAGAGCCAATAATTAGTCCTAATGTAATACCTAATAATACAGATAATATAAATACTATAACATCTATACAACATTTATTATTTCTTTTTTGTTTGCATTCATTATTGTATACCATAACACATTTATTGTCATTTTCGCACATGTTTCTACACCTCCTGGTAATACTTGTGCTTAAAAGTATTACTAGTATATTATATGTACGAGCATAATATTTTTTTACAAATTTCTACAATTTTTTTATTAATTAAATTTGTAATCAAAAACTTTACTAATTTTTATTTGATTAAACTTTTTATAAATGCTTAATCTTTAAAGTCCATCATTTTATCTATTTGCATTTGACCTGCTCTTGTTACACTATTGTAGCCATATTTTTCTTTAATATTATCCAATGCTTTATCTAACTTTTGCTGTTTTTCATTTTTAGGAGTATCAAATAAAGAAATTTGCTGTGCATTTGGTGAGGTTAATTTATCTACTTTTATACCAATTAATCTAATAGGTTGACCTTTGTATAATTCTTTTAATACTTCTTTTGCTGTTTCATAAATTATTTTCGTGCTATCAGTTGGAGTTAACAGTGTTTTTTGATGTGAAAAGTTTTTAAATTCGCTTGTTCTTATTTGTACACCTATTGTTGAGGTAAGTAGATTATGTTTTCTTAGCCTATATGTTGTTTGCTCTGTGAGTGCTAAAAGTACTTCTTCTATTTTTTCTATGTTGTTTAAGTCTTTAGGTAAAGTAGCAGAATTTCCTATGCATTTTGGTTCTTCTGGCTCTGAATTTACTTCTGATAAATCAATTCCATTTGCATATTCCCATATAGTTTTTCCAAACTTTCCAAATAGCTTTTCTATATCTTGTTTGTTTCTTGAGGCTAAGTCCCCTATTGTTTTTATTCCTAATTGTTCTAACTTTGGAATACTTTTTTTGCCCACCATAAATAGATCTGATATTGGCAGTGGCCACATTTTAGTAGGTATTTCTGCTTCATATAAAGTATGAATTTTGTCTGGCTTTTCAAAGTCTGATGCCATTTTTGCAAGTAACTTGTTTGGTGCTACACCAATGTTAACTGTAAAGCCAAGTTCTTGTCTTACTCTTGAATGAATTTCATAGGCTATATCTAGATCTTTTTTTCCACTTGGCAAAAAATTAGTAATATCTAAGAAACATTCATCAATTGAAAAACGTTCTATTTTATTTGTATACTCACAAAGGATATTATATAAATCATTTGAGTATTTACGATAAATTTTGAAATTGCTTGGATATATTTCAAGGTTTGGACATTTTTGCTTTGCAAAATAGATTGGCTCTGCTGTTTTTATTCCATATTTTTTTGCTGGGTTACTTTTAGCTAAAACTATGCCTTTTCTTTTTTCCTCGTCTCCACCAATAACAGCAGGGATAGTTCTTATATCTACCTCTGCTCCGTTTTTTAGCATTTCAACTGCAGTCCATGAAAGAAATGCGTTATTTACATCTACATGCAAAATTTTCCTTTCCAATAATAATCACCTGCCTTTATTATAAAACAGGTGTTTTTGTTTTGTCAAGAGTTTTTGTATTTTTATATTTTTATTATAGCACAGGTTGCTAGTTAATAGTTATAATTACATTCTTATACAAATTTATGTATTGTATTTTCTTTGATTTTATGTAATAATATGTGCAAAACATATTATGAAAGGGCTAAAAAATTGGATACACTTTTAAATAAATTAGAATATAACCAAATTATTCAAATAATAAATAAATATTGTAAAACATATCTTGGAAAAAACTTATGTAATAGTTTAATTCCAAGTTTTGAATTTGAGCATGTAAAAAATTCTTTAGAAAAAACAAGTCAGGTAACTTCGCTACTTTTTCGAAAAGGAGCTCCCCCATTATATGAAATTAATGAACTCGAAATGGCTATAAAAATGTTAGAAAGTACACAAGTTTTAACTGCTAAAAGTTTGCTTGATATTGCACATTTTCTAAAAATGTCTTCTGAACTACACAATTATTTTTATAATGATGAAAATCTTGATTTATCTTCTTTTAATTTAATAGAAGATTATTTTTCATTGCTATATTCAAACCCTAATATTGAAAAAAATATTACTTCTAAAATTTTAGATGAAAATACTATTGCAGATAATGCTTCTAGTAAATTAAGTGCTTTGCGCAAAAATAGAAAAAATTTAGAGCAAGAGGTTAAAGATAAATTAAACTCATATATCCACTCTAGCAAATATTCTAAATATATTATGGACCCTATTGTAACTATTCGTAATAATCGTTATGTAATTCCTGTTAAAGAAGAATATAAAGATGAAGTTAAAGGCTTTATTCATGATACTTCAAGTAGTGGTTCCACTTTATATATTGAGCCAACTTCAGTTTTTGAGGCTAATAATCAAATTGCACATATTAAAATTGAAGAAGAATTAGAAGTTCAAAGAATTTTAAGTGAGCTTTCTGCTATGCTTTATCCTTATGTAAATGAGCTTAACAAAAATTTAGAATGTATTGGAGAAATTGACCTTATTTTTGCAAAGGCTACTTATGGCAAGGAAGAAAATTGTAATATTCCAAATTTAAGTGATAAAAAGGGCATTAATTTTTATAAAGCACGCCATCCTTTATTAGATAAAAAAACTGCTGTGCCTATTGATATTTATTTAAAAGAAGATAACCCTTGTTTATTAATTACAGGTCCAAATACTGGCGGTAAAACAGTTGCATTAAAAACAATTGGGCTTTTGCTTCTTATGGCATATTCAGGTATTCCAATACCTTGTAATGAAAATACAAGTATTTGCGTGTTTTCTAAAATTTTTGTGGATATTGGTGATGAGCAAAGTATAGAGCAATCTTTAAGTACATTTTCTGCTCATATGATGAATATTATAAATATTACTAATAATGTAAATAATAATAGTTTAATACTTTTAGATGAGCTTGGCTCTGGTACAGATCCTGTTGAAGGTTCTGCCTTAGCTATTAGTATTTTAAGCTATTGTAAGAATATTGGTGCTTTTATTTGTTGTACCACACATTACCCAGAACTTAAGGAATTTGCTTTAGTAACAGATGGTTTTGAAAATGCAAGTTTTGAGTTTGATTTAGAAAATTTAAAGCCTACATATCGTTTGTTAATTGGTATTCCTGGAAAGAGTAATGCTTTTGAAATTAGTAAAAAGCTTGGCTTAAATGCCAATATTTTGCAAAATGCCTCTTCTTTTTTGAAAAAGGATAAAGTTTCTATAGAAGAGTTGCTAAAAAATATATATGATGATAAATTATTAGTTGAAAAAGAAAAAGAAGAAACTGAAAAGAATTTAAATCAAATTTCTAGTTTAAGACAGTCTTTAGAAAAAGAAAAAAATGAACTTGACGAAAAGAAAAAGGAATTAATTGAAAAGGCAAAGCTTGAGGCACGAGAAATTGTTTTAGAGGCTAAAGAAGAAGTAAATGATATTATACAGGAATTGAATAAAGAAAATGTAGATATAAAAACTGCTAATGCTAATAGAAATAAATTAAATGAGAAGATAAAAGATTTAGTTCCAAATAATAGCTTTACCTCTTATGAAAAAAATGATTTTGCACATAAAAAAATTGAGCCAAATGATGTATTTCAAGGCTTAAGCGTGTGGGTTCCTTCGCTTAATTCTGAAGGAACAGTATTAAGCTCACATGTTAGTAAATCTGGTGAAGTTATGGTTCAAGTTGGACTTGCTAAAATGAGTTTGAAGCTAGAGCAAATTACTAAAACTACCAATGGTTCTAATGTTAGCGGGAAGGTTCATACAGTTTCTAGCTCTAAAGCTAAAACTGTATCTTCTGAAATTAATGTTATTGGGCAAAATGTTGAAGATGCTATTTATATAATTGATAAATATATAGATAATTGTGCTTTGGCTCATCTTTCCCCTATTCGCATTGTTCACGGTAAAGGCACTGGAAAGCTTCGTGAAGGAATTCATAAATATTTAAAAACTAACTCTCATGTTAAGTCTTTTAGGTTAGGTACTTTTGGTGAAGGCGAAATGGGTGTAACTATTGTTAAATTGTAAATTTATTATATTAAGTTTAGAAATAAATTAGTGTCGTAATTTATATAAAATGTTAGGAAGGCTTAAATTTGTATAAAAAATTTTGCCTTTTACAAAAATAGTATAGCAAAAGGAAGGAATAAGATTATATATGAAAAAAATATCAATAATAAATGCTTGTACAGATTTAGGTGTTAATGTAAATGGTGCATCTCTTGGCGCACAAATTTTAACAGAGCATTTAAATAGTAGTAATATTTCTAATAAATATACAGTTATGCAAAAAAGCGAAAAAGAAACTGTTGATTTTAATAATTTTAGTACAAATAAGGAAACTATTTACGATTTTGTAAAAGAATTTGATAATCTTTTGCTTAAAATGCACAAATTACATTTTGAAAATAAAATGAATGAAAATGAAATTAAATTATATAACCAAAAAATGCAAAATTTAGTGTTAGCTGTAAAGGCATTAGATGATAAATGTGAAAAGAGAAATATGAATTCAATTAATGTATTTAATGAAGAGCTTTACAAAGTAGTTTCTAATGTTTTAGAGCAAAATGAGTTTCCTATAACTGTTGGCGGAGACCATATTATTGCAATTGCTTCTAGCTTAGCTTCTATTAAAAAGCATAAAAATTTAGGAATTATTTGGTTTGATTCTCATGGAGATTTTAATACATATTCTACTTCTGTTACAGGGAATTTACATGGGCTTCCTTTAGCAGTTGCTACTCATTATGAAAAGGATATTTTATCGCCTTTTCATAATGGTGTATTTTATAATCCTAAAAATGCTGTTATTGTTGGCGGTAGAGATATTGATCCATGGGAATGGGGTAATATTATAGATGCAGGTGTTACTGTGTTTTCTACAAAAGATATTCAAAATTTAGGAGTGGAAACTGTTTGTAAAAAGGCTTTTGAAATTGCATCTTCTGGCACTAATGGTGTTCATATTAGTTTTGATTTAGACTTAATTGATCCACAAGTTGCTCCAGGTGTTTCTGTGCCAGCGCAAAATGGAATTGATTTAAGCCAAACTTATGGCTTAGTAGATGAGATTTTAAAGTATGCAAATGTTATTAAATCTGCTGATTTAGTAGAGTTTAATCCTGTGTTTGATAAGAACAAGCAGACTGAAAATATTGCTAAAAATATACTAAATAAGTGGGTGCAATTTTTAGGCTAAGGTTAATTGTTTTATAAATAAAAAGGATTTTAGGCTAAGGTTAATTATTTATAAATAAAAAGGAAAATATAATGATTCTTGCGCCTTGCTTGTCGCAGCCAATCCAATGATTGGTAGGCTGCTCCACTCGCGCTCCGCTCCCTTTGGGAGCTCTCGCTTAGCGGCTAGCGCGGCGCTATCGAATTCATTATATTTTCCTTTTATCATTTGCTAATAGCAATTATACTTTTCATTTCTTTATACAATAAAAAAGGATATAAATTATATATAAATAATTTGTATCCCTTTTTTAGCTTATTTTCTTAGTTCTGCTCCTAAAGATTTTTCTAATTCAGCAATAATTTCCTTCATAGCACTATTAATTTCATCATCTGTTAAAGTTCTATCTGGAACTCTAAATTTTAGGCTATATGCAACACTTTTTTTGTTTTCCCCTAATTTTTCATTTCTATAAACATCAAATAATTTTGCTTCTTCTAATAATTTTTTAGCCTTCTTTTCAATAATTTTTTCAATCTCTCCTACTTCTACCTCTTCATTTACCACCATACTAATATCTCTTTCCACTGCTGGAAATCTAGTAATTGGTGCATATTTTTGATTTTTTCTAGCATATTTTGTTAATTTATCTATATTTATTTCTGCAAGAAGTACTCTTTGAGTTATATCATAATTTCTTGTAAGTAATGGGTTTGCCTCTCCTATTGTAGCAACTACATCAGCTCCTACATTAAAGTTTGCACATCTTCCTGGATGATACATTTTATTTTCTTTTTCTTTTCTAACATCATATCTTTGAAGTCCCGCTACTTCTAGTACATTTTCTACTAATCCTTTTAATGTATAAAAATCTTCTTTTTCACTATATATACCAATAGTTAAAATATTGCTTTCTTCTGGTAAATTTCCACTTTCGATTGCACCTTTTTTGTTTCTGTACACTCTAGATAAATCGAATAATTTTACATCTTTGTTTTTATAATTGTTGTTAGTTGCTAAAGTTTGCATCATAGTTGGAACAGAAGTAGTTTTCATTACAGTATAATCTTCGCTTAATGGGTTTTGAATTCTAACAGCTTCTGTAAGATATTCGTTATTTCCTTCTATATTGCATTTTGCTAGGTCTTTTTCACTTAGGAAACCATAAGTACAAATTTCAGATAATCCGCTATTTACTAAAAATTCTGATACATTATCTGCTATTTTTTGCTCTTTATTTTTTCCACCTAAAGTTGTTTCTGCATTAATTAAAGTAGTTCCTAATTTATCATATCCATAAAATCTTAAAACTTCTTCTGCCACATCTGCTAATTGCTGTATATCTGGTCTAAAATATGGTGGTATAACTTCACTGTTTTCTACCTTAATTTCTAATTTTTCTAAAGTTTTAATCATTTCTTCTTTAGATAGATTTGTTCCTAATAATAAATTAATTCTATCTACATTTAATGGAATTCTTGCTATTTTTTGTTTAGTTGGGTAAACATCAATTTTTCCATCTACCGCTTCACCAGCACCAATTAGCTCTACCAATTCTACTGCTCTGTTAATTGCTCTTAATGCGTTTTCTGGAGATAACCCTTTTTCATAACGGCTAGAAGCTTCTGTTCTTAATCCTACTGCTTTTGCAGTTTTTCTAACACTGCCACCATAAAATACAGCAGATTCAAATACTACTGTTTGTGTTGTAGGCTCAATTTCAGAGTTTTGACCACCCATAACACCTGCTATGGCTACTGGCTTTTTGCTATCAGCTATTACTAGCATATTTTCATTTAAGTTTCTTTCTTGATCATCTAGGGTAATAATTTTTTCATCTTTTTTAGCTCTTCTTACTGTAATATGCTTTCCTTCAATTGAATTTATATCAAATGCATGCATTGGTTGACCCATTTCAAGCATAACATAGTTAGTAATATCTACAATGTTATTTATAGATCTTACTCCACAGCAATTTAATCTTTTTACCATCCATTCTGGAGATGGTGCAATTTTAACATTTTTTACAACTCTTGCAATATAGCGGTAGCATAAATCTGGCGCTGTAATTTCTACTGTTAAACCATCTATATTATCTACATCTTTTATGCTCATTGCATCTATGTTTTTGTGAGGATTTTTAAAAGGTACATTTAAAGAAACCGCAGTTTCTCTGCCTAATCCTTCTACAGCAAAACAATCTGGTCTATTTGGTGTAATTTCAAAATCTATAACTGTTTGATTTATTCCTAATACTTCTTTAATATCCTTTCCTAGCTCTTTTTCTAGCTCAGGTTTTAAAATCATAATACCATTTTCAATTTGGTCTGGATAATTATGAATATCTAACCCTAATTCTCCTACAGAACACATCATTCCACAAGAATCTACACCTCTTAGTTTACCAGTTTTAATTTCTACTCCACCTGGTAATTTTGAGCCATCTTTTGCAATCGGAACAACGTCGCCTTCTTTAATATTTTGAGCACCTGTTACAATTTGCAAAATTTCTCCATTTCCTACATCTACTTTTGTTACTACTAAGTGGTCTGAATCTATATGTGGTTTAATTTCTAATATTTTTCCAACAACTACATTTTGAATATCTTTGCCCTGTTCTTCTATTGTTTCTACTTTAGATCCAGTCATTGTTAGTATATCGCCCAATTCTTTTGGGCTTACATTTATGTCTGCATACTCTCTTAACCATTCTATACTTGCTTTCATTTAATTTCCTCCCTTGTTGGGGACAGATCCCTATTAGCTATTTTCAAGCAGTTGGGGACACATCACCCATTTTTACAACAATAAAATTTATCTCATCTAATTGTGACCTGTCCCTTTTTATCCCAAAAGGGGAAAAAGGGACTGTCCCCAACTAAAATTGTTTCAAAAATCTCACATCGTTTTCATATAATAAACGCATATCGTCAATTCCGAATTTTGCCATTGCAATTCTTTCAACGCCAAATCCAAATGCAAAACCAGAATATTCTTCTGGGTCAATTCCGCAATTACGAAGTACGTTTGGATGAACCATTCCACAACCTAAAAGCTCTATCCAGCCTTCTCCTTTACATACTCTGCAGCCCTTTCCGCCACATACAAAGCAAGATACATCTGCTTCTGCACTTGGCTCTGTAAATGGAAAATGATGTGGTCTAAATCTAACTAATGTTTTTTCTCCTAAGCATTTTTTAGCAAACATTGCAAGTGTTCCTTTTAAATCTGCCATTGATATGTTTTTATCTATTACTAGCCCTTCAATTTGATGGAATACTGGAGAGTGTGTTGCATCTACACTATCTGAACGATACACTGCTCCTGGGCAAATAATTTTAATTGGTGGTTTTGTAGTTTCCATTACTCTTGCTTGAACTGATGATGTTTGAGAACGAAGTATTATATCATCTGTAATGTAAAAAGTATCTTGTATATCTCTTGCAGGGTGGTCTGGTGGTGTATTTAATTTATCAAAATTATATTCTGCAAGTTCTACTTCTGGTCCATCTGCGATTTCATAACCCATTCCAATAAATATTTCTTTTACATCATTAATAATTTGTGTTATTGGATGTACACTTCCTAAACTGCTTTTTTTGCTTGGCATAGTAACATCTATGTTTTCTGTTGCTAGCTTTTTTTCAATTTCTAAGTTTGCAAAATGTTTTTCTCCATTCTCAATTTTAGCTTCTAGTTCATCTCTTACTTCATTTACTAAACTACCTATTATTGGCCTTTCTTCTGGTGAAAGTCCGCCCATTCCTCTTAAAATTAAAGTAAGCTCACCTTTTTTTCCTAAGTACTTAATTCTTACATCATCTAACGCTTTTGCATCTTTGGCATTTTGTATTTCACTAAGTGCTTTTTCTTTAATTTGTGCAATTTGTTCTTTCATAGTATTTTTTCCCCTTTCTTTAATATCAAAAAAACCATTCCATCCATATAATAGGACGAAATGGTTTCGTGGTACCACCTAAATTTATTAATTAATTTAAAATTTACTTAATTTTTATATTATATAAAAGTTTATTTAATGCTTTTATAATTAATATTGAAGTAATTTTAAATAAAAATTAACCTTATTGTAGTTATAACGTAACTAACGCTTTTCTCTAGTAAAATATAAATACTTTTTCAAGAAAAGACCAAAAAAAGTGAAATTTCAGTAAAATTGATAATAATAAACTTTCAGCTACTGTTTATCTCTCTTTCTTATACTACTTTTTACCTACTTTGCTTTTTTATTGGTTATTTGTTTACTAATGTTAATTATTCTAACACCTTTTTATTTTAAAATCAATACTTTAAATTAATTTTTTCAAAGCTTTTGTTAGTATTACATTAAAGCTTAAATAGTACTATTTTTCGCAGTTTTGAGAGGTCCCGTTTAAAATATCTTGAATATCACTTTTTAAATTAATAATATCTTTTTCCAAAATATACCATATACTCTTTAAGTTAATTCCCTCATAATCATGTACTATTCTATTTCTAAGTCCTTTTATCATATTCCATTCAATGTTAGGATATTTATTCATTGTTTCTTCAGATATATTTTTTACTAGTTCTCCTATTTGACTTATCGCAAATATTGTTGCATCAATAGTTTTATCATCTTTGCAAAATTGTTCAAAAGTATATCCTTCCGTATATTTTTTTGATTTGTCTATATATTCAATCATTTTTACTAATGATATATATTCCTTATTTTTCATATACAATAACTCCTGTTTTTTTTATTTCTTCATCTATTTTAGAATTTTCAATTATCTCTGATTTTTCAAAGGCATCAATTTCTTTATTAAATGTTTCTTCTATTTTTGTAATTAAGCTATATAACTTAAATCCCATTAATGTTTGTTTTGTGTCTATTATTAAGTCTATATCACTGTTTTTATCTGCTTTATTTTTAGCGTATGATCCAAATAAAATTACAGATTTTACTGGCGTATCTTTTAACAGTTTTCTCAATATATTTTTTATTTCTTCTATACTGTATACTTTTGTTATTTTAGAATCCATTTTATCTAACTCCTATCATTCTAATTTTTATATAGTTACTTATATTTTTTATTAAATCTGTTTACTTTTTCAGTATATCATACATCATATCTTATTTCAACTTATTAAATTACTTTTATTTTTTTAAACTTTCAGGCACCAAAATATGACATTTTTCTTAAAAACATATTCCATTTTTCTTAAGAATATAGTATAATAGAATTGTGTTGAAATAATCTTAAATTTTTTAACGTATATAAAATTTTTTTAATAAATGCATATAAAAATATATCAGGAGGTAAATTCTTATGTGGTATATTTGGTTAATATTAGCTGGTGTTTTTATGATAGCTGAAATTATAACAGTAGGCTTTCTAATTTTCTGGCTAGGTCTTGGAAGTTTATGTGCAATGGTTACAAGTTTTTTTACAGACAATATAATTATTCAAACTTCAGTTTTTGTTGTAACTTCTACTCTATTTATTTTTTGCACAAGACCTTTTGTTAAAAAACTTACCAAAAAGGATAAAACAGTAGTTACTAACGCATTTGCTATTGTAGGAAAAAAGGCAGTTGTACTAAAAGATATTAATCCTACTGATGGCACAGGTCAAATAAAAGTAGATGGTCAAGTTTGGTCTGCTAAATGTGAAGAAGGAAAAGTTATTCCTAAAGATTCTGAAGTTTTAGTTTTAGCAATAGATGGTGTTAAAGCTGTTGTTGCAGAAAAATCTAATAATTCTAGCAAATCAACTGCAAAAGTTTAAAAAACGTATTTGCTAAATATTTAGATTTACATTTAAATTTATAAATTCTAATTATATTTTATTACAATTTTAGATAAATATGCGAATTTACAACTTTTTAGCTTCAAATAAGTTATAAATTTGTAATACGCTTTTTATAAAAAAAATAAAAGGAGGAACCTAAATTATGTTATGGGTTTTATTAGTTCTATTAATTATTATTTTAATTATTGCATTTAATACAATTAAAATAGTAAAACAATCTGAAGTATACATTATAGAAAGACTTGGTAAATTTCATAAAGTTGCAGATGCTGGTCTTACAATTATTATTCCTTTTGTAGATCATGTTCGTAGTGTAGTAAGTTTAAAACAACAAACTATGGATATTCCACCACAAGGTGTAATTACTCAAGATAATGTTACTATTACTATTGATACAGTTGTGTTCTACAGAATTACAGATCCTGCTAAAGCAGTTTATGAAATTCAAAATTTAAAGAAGGGTATTGAATATTTAGCAATTACTACTATTCGTGATATTGTTGGTAAAATGGACTTAGATTCTACATTTAGTTCAAGAGATGCCATTAATGATCATTTAAGAGTAATTCTAGATGAAGCAACAGACCAATGGGGTTGTAAAGTAGATAGAGTTGAAGTTAAAGATATTACACCTCCTGCAGATATTCGTGATGCAATGGAAAAACAAATGAATGCAGAAAGAAATAAAAGAGCTTTAATTTTACAAGCTGAAGGTGAAAGACAATCTGCTATTACTCTTGCAGAAGGTAAAAAAGAAGCTGCTATTTTAGAGGCTGAAGCTGATAAAGAAGCTAAAATTAGAAGAGCAACTGGTGAGGCTGAAGCTATTAAGAAAGTTGCTGAAGCTAAGGCTCAAGAAATTCACGTAGTATATGATGCTATGATGAAAGCAAACCCTGATGATAAATTAATTCAATTAAAATCTTTAGAAGCTTTAAAAGAAGTTGCAAATGGTAATGCTAATAAAGTATTTATTCCATTTGAAGCAACTAAAGCTTTAAGCAGTTTAGGTGCTGCAGCAGAAGTTTTAAAAGACAAAAAGAAAGATTAATTTTGATAATATTATAAGAACCCTACCCACCACCACAATCAAAGATTGTGGTTGGTGCCCAGAAACCTTGTTGTATATGATAATAAAAAGTTTCCTATTCAAAATATAAGTTGTTTTGAATAGGAAACTTTTTTATTACTTAGCTTTTTTTTCAGGACACCAACTAGGTATCCTCACACTATTTGCTTCGAACACACTCAAGGCCTGTGCGATTGTTGCATTACATTTTTCGCATATTGCCTTTTGATCATCATCATCAAACCAATCAAACGGATCCGGATCAGGTAACAGCCGAAAATGTTCACAGCCATTGCAAGTGTTTGGATCTACTTTGGTTTGATACGTCAGTTTTCCATCTGCTTGCGTACATTGTACTTTCATTCCTGCCTCTTCGTACCTTTTGATTTCATTAGATAATGTGTTTTCCATTATAGTGTACCTCCTACTAAAATATTTTTTTACCAGTTGCTTTATATATAAACTGCAAAATGCAGAAGAAAAAAATTATGTTTATATATTAGCACATTTTTTTACACTAGTCAACTTCTCACCTTGAACATTTTCTGAAATACTTACTAGTTAATAGTTATAATTACATTAAAGCTTAGAAATAGTACTATTCGAGCAATTAACCATAAAACTATTATCCAATAAATTCTGAGAAATAAAATCTAATAAAAAATATTGACTATTTTTATTCGCAATGCTATAATTTCATCATCTCATTTTAGAAAGGAGTTTCAAAAATGTGCAAAGGCAACTCTAATCTTCATACTTACCCTACTGATGAAGAGATTATTTCTATGTGGGCTGAGTATGAAAGAGAACAGGCTCGTGAACGTGCCCGGCAGGAAAGTATTTCCTGGGAAGAGCACAAAGCTATGTGTGTAGATGATGATTCATCTGAGGACCTTATTTAGCATTTATATGACTCCAGAGGGCTTTGATGATAATTGATCAAAGCACCCCGCAAATTTAATATTTGCGGGGTTTATTTTTAATCTTCAATTGTGTCATCTTTTATATAATATTTTGTTCCAAGCATTTTATCTGGCAAATATTGTTGCTCAACATAGTGACCTTGGAAGTCATGTGGATATTTATACCCTACTCCATAACCTTCTTTTGCCATTCCGCTCAGCAGGTGCATTTCTAATGTGCATTGGTATTGTACCTGTGTCTTTATTTGCTACGTCTTGTAAAGCTTTTTCAATTGCTAAATAAGCACAATTTGATTTTTTAGATGTTGCTACATATACGGTTGCCTCTGCTAAAATAATTCTTGCTTCTGGCATACCTACTGCTGTAACTGCTTGCATTGCTGATGTTGCAACAACTAATGCATTTGGATTTGCCATTCCAACATCTTCTGCTGCACAAATTACAATTCTTCTTGCCATAAATACTGGGTCCTCACCTGCATTTAATGCTCTTGCTAAGTAAAAAATTGCTGCATCTGGATCGCTTCCACGCATAGATTTAATAAATGCACTAATATTATCGTAATGGCTATCTCCGTTTTTATCAAATACTGCTTTTCTTGTTTTTACACATTCTTTGGCTATTTCATCTGTAATTGTAATTACTCCATTTTCGCCCATTTGTGTAGTTAATACTGCTACTTCTAAGCCATTTAAAGCAGTTCTAACATCTCCATTAGAAGTTTCGGCTATTTTTCTTAAAGTGCTATCTTCTATTTGAATGTTATAGCTTTTAAGTCCATCTTCTGCTGTTAATGATTTTTTTAAAACATTAAATATATCTTCTTCTGTTAATGGGTTTAAATGAAATACCATTGACCTTGAAATTAAAGCCTTGTTTACTTCAAAGTATGGATTTTCCGTTGTAGCACCTATTAAAATTACTGTTCCATTTTCTACATAAGGTAAAAGTGCATCTTGCTGTAATTTATTAAAACGATGAATTTCATCTATAAATAGAATGCATCTACCAGATGGGTTAAGTAATGTATTTTGAGCTGTTTCTACTGCATTTTTTATATCTGCTACACCTGATGTTACAGCATTTATTTTTAAAAATTTGTATTTAGTAGTGTTACTAATTACTCTAGCAAGAGAGGTTTTTCCACAGCCAGGTGGTCCCCACAAAATAATGCTAGAAAGTCTATCTGCTTTAATTGTTCTATATAAAATTTTATCTTTGCCTAATATGTGTTCTTGTCCAACATAGTCATCCAATGTTTTTGGACTCATTCTATATGCAAGTGGCTTACTTAAATCCATATTCTTCCCTTCTTTTTTGTAATATATTGCTTGATTAATTTGCAAAAATAATTAATATAACTTTTTATATTTTAAATTCCTTTAGATAAATTTCCTAAACCTTTTCTAATAATATCTTCTACTGATAATGATGAATCGATATTCTTTAAGGCATCTGCTATTTCTTTTCTGCTGTAGCCAAGTACTTGAAGTGCACTAACAGCTTCAGATATTTTTTCATCATTTGATATAACATCTTGTAAGTTTGATTTTTCCTCTGTTTCTTCTGAAGTTAATTCTTGTTCTTTTTTTAGTTTATCTTTTAGTTCTAAAATAACCCTTTGTGCAGTTTTTGATCCAATTCCTGGTAGTTTTTTTAATATATTTACATCATTTGATATAACTGCTATGGCAAATCCAGATGGTGTAACATTTGATAATATTGTAAGTGCTACTTTTGCTCCTATTCCACTTACATTTAGTAGTAGTTCAAACATACGAAGTTCTTCATTTGTGTTAAAGCCATATAAACTAATATCATCTTCTCTTACTCTCATAAAAGTATGTACTTTTACATTTTCTCCTATTTCTGGCAGTTTTGAAATATCACTTTGTGGCATATAAATTTTATAGCCTATTCCACTTGTAGTTTCTATAACTACATATCCATTTGTTTTTACTTCTAAAATTCCTTTTATAAATGATATCATTTTTTTCTCCTTTTTATACAAAACATATATTCTATATTTTTTCTAACTTATTGTATCACAAAAAAAATAAATTGCAAGTATAATGTTATAAGTTAATAGTTATAATTACATTAAAGCTTAGAAATAGTACTATTTTTCGCAGTTTTGAGAGGTCCCGTTCTGAATATTCTTCTTTGAGCCTACTACTGCAACGGGCAATTTGAAAAACAAGAAAACTAGTACTATTTCTAAGCGAGTTAGCCATAACTAATAACGGGATAATAAATATTTTTAAAAAAGTATTGTTTTTTTTGTAAATTTGTGTTATATTTATAAATAGTCAATTTTAGATTTTGCATATAGGAGGTGCATCACAATGGCAAAATGTGATATTTGCGGAAAATCATTATCTTATGGAAATAAAATTAGTATTGCTCGTTCTCATGTTAGTAGAAGAAGTACTAGAACTTTTAAAGCAAATTTAAGAAGAGTAAAAGCAATTGTAAATGGTGAAACTAAAACAATTCATGCATGTGCAAAATGCTTACGTTCTGGTAAAGTAGTTAGAGCTTAATAATTTTAAAAACTATAAATAATTTAAATTAGTGACTTTGTCACTCACAAATTATTATATTTGATAAATATAAAATTAAGGCTATTAAATAAATAGCCTTTTTTGTGTTATAACCACACATTAATAGACACACAGGCTCATTAAGAGGTGAGCTTAAGTAAAAAAAGTTTTTTTCTATTTTTTAGCCTTACTTTGTTTTTACACCTATGTATCATTTGTCTTTAATTCCAAATAATAATTTCACAATACCTCGTAAACATTTTGGAACTTTTTTTACAACAATTGTCATATTTTCTTCACTCCCTTTTGTTTATTTCTTACTTGCAAAAAATAGCAACATAAGTTTAGTTATATTATTTGTAAAATACTCATATAAGTCTAACTATATTATTTGCAAGATAGCCACATAAGTCCAACTATAATAATTGTTACTCCAATAGCAAATAGCCAACCAGATAGAGGAAGTAATAATACAAGTAATATACCAAGTCCTAATCCAATTAAACACACACCAATAGTCTTTTTTAAAGCTCCTAACATTTTTCTATTTCCCCCTATCTTTTTTTATTTATATAATTTTTTTATTTTTATATAAGAAATTCAGCTATATTCTTCTTTTTATTATAAGTTACAATTATTACTTATTAAACGATTTCTTTTATATTATATTATTTTTTTTCTTATTTGTTACCACTTTATGTTTTTCTTTTTTTGATTTTTAGCTAAATATATGATATAATTATTGTATACTAAATATTTAAGGAGGAAATCTCATGTTAACAGCTTCATTATTGGTCATTGGTATCCTGCTTGCCTCATTTGTTATCTTTATGAATGGTGTTCTTTTCGCCATCACTGGTGATAACAACGACGATGACGGAAGTGAAATACCATTCTACCTTCGTTGGATTAAAATCCTAAACGAAGACCAGGACACAAAATCGGGCAAAATACTCATGGCAAGCTTTTACTTCATCGTCTCTGGCTTCGCGATTTGCTCCTTCCTTAGCTCGTTAGTTCAAGCTAAGAAAGAAAAAGAACTGTAAAAAGTTCTTTCAAGCCCCAGTTTTTCTGGGGTTTGTTTTTTTGTTTTACATTTTTGTTGAATAATGTAGATTTTTGTGTTTTAATAATATTAAACAATTATTATACAAATACATAATTAGGAAGGATTTTTATAATTATGAAAAAGGATATATCAATAGAAATTATTAAAAAATTAATAAAAGCTTACCCAGAAGCTAAATGCAGTTTAGATTTTAAAACGCCTTTTGAAATGATGATTGCTGTAATGCTTTCTGCTCAATGCACAGATGAAAGAGTTAATTTAACTACACCAAGCATTTTTGCTAAATACAATACTCCTGAAAAAATGGCAAATGCTCCAATAGAAGAATTAGAAAAACTTGTGCACCCTTGCGGTTTTTACAAAAATAAAGCTAAAAATATGAAGCTTGCAAGTCAAAAGCTTTTAAATGATTTTAATGGTGAAGTTCCGCATACTATGGAAGAATTAATTACTATTCCCGGAGTTGGTAGAAAAAGTGCTAATGTTATTATGCTTGAAGCTTTTGATAATCCTCAAGGAATTGCAGTTGATACACATGTAAAAAGAATTTCAAATAGAATTGGTTTTTCTAAGCAATCTGAACCAGAAAAAATTGAACAAGACTTATTAAAAGCTCTTCCAAAAGAATATTATAAAGATGTAAATCATGTATTAATTTATCATGGTAGAAGTACTTGTACTGCTAGAAACCCTAAATGTAGTAATTGCCCTATTTTTGAAATTTGCGAAAGAAATTTAAAGTAAATATTTTTTAGTGCATAGTTTTAAACTATATTATATAAAAATGTATATTTTTTTATTTTTATTACATACTACATAATTGAGGTGATTGTTTTGACAAATATTAATTGTTTAGAAAATTGTATTTATCAAAAAGATGGTAAGTGTTCTTTTGAAAATATAAGCAGTCATAAGATAAATACCAAAAATTCTTCTTGTGCGTATTTTGTTGAAGCAAGTGCACCTAAACTTAAACAATACAAAGACAATTAAATAGCTGTTATTTAAAAAACTTTTTTAGATTACAACATCATTTTATATAGCTTAAATAGTACTATTTTTCGCAGTTTTGAGAGGTCCCGTTCTGACATTTCTTCTTTGAATTTACTCCTGCAACGGGCAATTTGAAAAACAAGAAAACTAGTACTATTTAAGCTTTAATATAACTACAACTATTATATATTAGTATTGTCTTAGAAACTTATTTAATCTATTATTAGCAAAATTGAAAAATTTAATCTTTATTTTCTGTTATTTAATGCATATTCTTGACTTTCTCCCGTATAAGATATATATTATATACTTATAAAGGAGGTTTTTTTTATGCTAAATTTAAGAAAAATTTTATGCTTATGTTTTATATTATTTTTATGTTTTTCTTCAGTTTGTATGGCAACTAGTACATCAAATACTACGCAAGAAGGAAACCAAAGCAGCAGTCCTCAGCTTTCTATTGTTAATACAGATTTATACTTAGCTGACACCAATGTTGTTATTGATAATGCAGTTGATGGTAATGTTTTTGTTTATGGTCAAAATGTTTCAATTAAAGGTGAAATTATTGGAGATTTGTTTGTTTTAGCAAATACTTTAACAATAGAAAATTCTGCAATAATTGATGGAAATGTTTTTGCTTATGCAACTGATTTTACTGTAAAGGGAAAAACTGTTGATATTTACGGACTTGCTCAAAATTTTAAACTAGATGAAAAAGGTAATATTTACAGAGATTTAAAGCTTTATACAAATAATTGCTACATAGGTGGAAATATTGTAAAAGATGCGTATATTTCAGCAGCTAACCTTAATTTTAAAGAGGATGGCCAGGATTTAATTAAAGGTAATTTGCATTATACATCTAATAATCAAGCAAGCATTCCTGAAAATGCTGTTAAAGGTGAAGTTAAATTTACTGAGGTAAAAAATGAGCAACTATCTGCAAGCGAAATTGTTAAAATGTATGTGCTTTCATTTATTAACGTTTTTGCATACTCAGCTGTTGTTATTGCTTTAATTATTAATTTAATACCTAAAGCAGCAGATAAATTAACTTACTGTTTAAGTAAAAGGTCATTTGCTACTGCAACTGTTGGAATTTTAGGCGTGGTTTTAGTTCCTATTATTTCTGTTATAGTACTTGCAGCAGGATTATTTTTATATTTAGGTATTGCATTACTTGCTATATATGTTTTAATGCTATCTATTACAATTTCTATTTTAGGAATTGCAGTTGGAAATTATTTGGCTAATAAGTTAAAGAGTAAAACAAAGATGAAAACTATTTTATTATGTTATGCTACAGTTGCTGTTATATGGTTATTACAATTAATACCTTATGTAGGCTCGTGGATTTCAATTTTTACAATTGTTTTCGGTTATGGACTTATACTTTTTGCTTTGTTTTCAAAGAAAAAAGTAGAAAATGTTGAAGCTACTGAAACTACAAAATAAGCTTTTTAAAAAATCGTTTGCAAAGCAAACGATTTTTTATTTTAACTTATAAATTATTTGTTGGTAGCTAAACTGCTAACAAATAATTTATATTTTTAACTTTGTTACAGTTTCTTTAAAGTTGTTTGAGTTTGTAATGCTACTGCCTGCTACTATAATATTAACTCCAGCATCTCTTAACATTGCTACATTTTCCTCATTAATTCCTCCATCTGCTTCAATATCTACTTCTAAATTATTTTGCTTAATATAATTACTTAATTCTTTAATTTTTTGTATTGTACTTGGAATTAACTCTTGTCCACCTTTTCCTGGCTCTACTGTCATTACTAAAACTATATGTATAAATGGTAAGTATTCTAGTATTTCATCTATTTTAGTGTTTGGCTTAATGGAAATTCCTACTCTTACATTCTTTTCTTTAATATAATTTATCCATTCTAATAGTTCTTGTTTACTTTTTGCAGCTTCTAAATGAACAGTAATTATATTTGGCTCAAATACCAAAAAGCTACTTATATAGCTTTTTGCATCTTCTACCATTAGGTGAACATCTAATGGCAAATTTGAAATACTATTTAAATATTCACAGTATTCTAGCATTTTACTAGTAGTATCAGCGCTAACAAATTTTCCGTCCATAACATCTATATGAAAATAATCTATTCCTGAAGTTTCTAAATTGTATAAAGTTTTAATTGCATTTTCATTTTTCATACTTAAAATAGATGCTGACACTTCTACCATTTATTTTTCTCCCTTTCTTTTAATTCTTCATATATTTTTTGATAATTTTGGTATCTTTGTAATGATATTTTTCCATTTTGCAAAGCTTCTTTTACTCCGCATTTTTCTTCTTTAATATGGCTACATCCACCAAATTCACATTTATTTAAATATGGTAAAAATTCTATAAAGTATTTATCTAATTCACTTGATGAAATTTCGGTTAATTCTAAAGTAGAAAAGCCCGGAGTATCTGCAATATATGAGTTATTATCATATTTATATAATGTTACAGTTGTAGTTGTGTTTTTTCCTTTTTTGTTTTTGTTACTAATAATACCTTCTGCTGTTAATTCAGTTTTAAAAATGCTATTTGTTAATGTTGATTTTCCTACCCCTGAATTTCCGGCAAATGCAGTAATGTTATTTTTTAAAAATGGTTTTATTTTTTCTACTTGCTCTTCACTTTTGGCATTTGCTTCTATTACAGTATATCCTATATTTTTATATATTTCACTTAGTTTTTTTACTTCTTCTTGCTCTGATAAATCTATTTTATTAAAGCAAATTACTGTATTTATATTAAGCCATTTTGCAAAGGCTAGCTCTTTATCTAATAATAATAAATCAGGTGACGGCATTTTCATTGAAACAACTAAAATTAGCTCAGTTAAATTTGCCATTTTAGGGCGTTTTATTTCGTTATATCTAGGCAATATTTGTTCAATAACTCCCTCATTTTTTTCTTCATTTGATATTGTGATTTCT
Source organism: uncultured Clostridia bacterium (assembly GCA_947589835.1). Lineage (GTDB taxonomy): Bacteria > Bacillota > Clostridia > TANB77 > CAG-508 > CAG-273. The sequence continues at coordinate 25,121 of CANQCT010000003.1, read as the reverse complement.
ACTTTATCTCCTACTAGAGGACTAGTTCCTTCTTTTTTGAACTTTCCTCTAGCAGTGCAATTATATATTTTATTTTCTACTTCTATTTGATATAAGTTAGAACTTGCAGAAATAATTATTCCATTTGGCATTTTGGGGCTCCTTTTATTAATGTCTTATATAATAAGATTTTTAGAGTAGCCACTTGCTTCACGATTATATATTTTTTTGTGTTTTAGATAATAAAAAACATATATCGTACGTTTAGCGCGTGGCGGATAATTTTAAAGCTGTTAGTCATAGACTTAATCAATAGTAAGTACTGGATTTTCTACACTTAAGTCAAATTGTTTCATATCTATTCTTACATCATCTACTAAGATTTTAATTGTAACAGTTCCTTTTCCTGAAACATTTGCTGTAATATTTGTTTCATCTTTACGATGAGTAGAAGAATATACTACTTCATCATTTACTGTTATTTTTAATCCTACTGTTGGATTTATTTCATTTCCTTCTTCATCTACATCTATTTGTGCATTAGCTCCTAATAATGATTTTAAGTTTAAGTTAATAATTCCTGTTTTAATAGCTTCTATTCTATTTACTGTAATATTAATTTTTGTTTTTTCATCAACTGTTGTTCCTGCTTCTATGCTTTGTTTTAATACTCTTCCATCTACTTTTGTTGTATCTTCTTCATAAACAATAGTTACATCTAAGCCTTGAAGCTTTTTCTTAGCATCTGCTTCTGTATCTCCTATTACATAAGGTACTGATAATTGTTTTATTCCTGTACCTGTGCTTACAGTAACTTCTACTGTGGAGCCAACTTTTACTTCTTCTCCTTCTTCTGGAGTTTGTTTTATTACAACACCTGCTTCTACTGTTTTGCTTGTTTCTTCTTTTTTCTCTATTTTTAAGTGTAGTTCATTTTCTATTAGTGCTTCTGCTTCTTCAAATTTCATACCAACTACTTTTTTCATTGTTACCATTTCGGTACCTTTGCTAATTTTTACTTTAATGCTACTATTTTCTTTTACTTGGTATCCTTCTATATATGGAGGCTCTTGATAAAAGATTTGACCTTCTTCAACTTCTTCGTTGTATTCTTCTTCTGTTTCAATAGTTATTTGTGTATTGCTTAGTAATGCTTTTGCTTCATTTAATGTTTTGCCTACTAAGTTTGGCAAGTTTACATCCTTTGGTTGGCCTGCCTCTAAAAGTAGCTGTGTTCCAAAAAACCCTATAACAGGAATTAATGCAATAATGCAAACTATAATAACTGTTATCCATATTTTTTTAGCTTTTGGATGTTTTGAAACATGCCCACCTGTTTTTTCTTTATATTCTTTTTTATCATCACTTTCCATATTTACTTCATCTCCTATGGTTGGAACTCTTTGAGTATATTGCATACTTTCTGCATTACTTTTAACAAAGTTTCCTTCTGGATTTTTTAGTGCCATACTTAAATCTTTTAATAGCTCTGTTGCATTTTGATATCTTAAGCTAATATCTTTTTCCATTGCTTTCATAATAATTTTATTAATTGAATATGGTATTGAAGGATTTAATTTTATTGGTTCTACAGGCTTTTCTTGCATATGTTTTAGTGCAATTGATACTGGAGTATCTGCATCAAATGGAACTCTGCCTGTTAGCATTTCATACATAACTACTCCTAAAGAGTAAATATCTGATTTTGCATCTGTAAATCCACCACGTGCATGCTCTGGTGAAAAGTAATGAACAGAACCAATTGTTGTTCCAAATGCTGTAATAGTAGAATTTGAAACTGCCTTTGCTATTCCAAAATCTGTTACTTTAGCAATTCCATCTTCTGTAATTATAATGTTATGTGGTTTTATATCTCTATGAATAATATTGTTTTTGTGTGCTGTTTCTAAGGCTGATGCTACTTGTATTGCAATGTTTACAGACCATTTCCAAGGTAGCACTCCATCTTCGTTTATTATTTCTTTTAAAGTTTTTCCTTGTACTAGCTCCATAACTATATAATATATGTTTTCTTCATGCCCTACATCAAAAATAGAAACTATGTTAGGATGTGTAAGGCTTGCTGCCGATTGTGCTTCTGTATTAAATCTTCTAATAAATTCTTCATCTGTTATAAATTCATCTCTTAATACTTTTACAGCAACATATCTTTTAAGAACATTATCTTTTGCCCTATAAACAGTTGCCATTCCACCTTCTCCAATTTTTTCTAATATTTCATATCTATTCCCTATTACTTTACCTACTATATTCATATATTTATCTCCCCTATATTATTGTTATAACAGTTATATTGTCATATCCCCCAGCTTCATTTGCTAAATCCACCAGTTTTTCTGGTGCTGTTTGTGGATTTTCTTTTACCAATTTGTAAATAACACTTTCTTCCACCATATTTGTTAAACCATCTGAGCACATTAATAAAATATCTTGTTTTTCAATATTTCTTGCTCTAATATCTGGCTCTACATATTCTGTACAGCCAAGTGCTTTTATTAACATATTCTTTTTAGGATGATGATTTGCTTCTTCACGTGTTATTTTCCCATCTTCAAGTAACTTTTGTACATAACTATGATCTTTGGTTAGCTTACGAATTATGTCTTTTCTAATAAGATATATTCTACTATCTCCAACGTGTCCAATATATACTTTATTATTATATATGAGACAAATATCTAAAGTAGTACCCATTCCTTGTAAATCTTCTGATGTTTTTGATTTTTCATAAACTGCAGTGTTTGCATACTCTGCTGCACTTTTTACTAATTGTAATATTTGCTCTTTTTGTGGTTCTATTTTGTTAAAATTATTTTCTATGTAATTTTTTACAGTTTCTACTGCAAGTTTGCTTGCAACATCTCCTCCGTTATAGCCACCCATTCCATCTGCTAAAATATATAGTTGCACATTACTTTCTGGACTTGAAACATAGTAATAATCTTGGTTCATTTCTCTTGCTTTGCCAATATCTGTTTTAGCAAAACCTCTCATTCACAATTTCCTCCTATTTTATTTATTTTAACTATTTTTTATTTCAATTCTATTAAATATTTTTGCATTATGACTTCATATTATACTTCAAAATTTATTTTATAAGCTTTTAATCTTTTAAATTTTTCCTTCTAAGTTGTCCACAGGCTGCTTCTATATCGCTTCCTAGTTCTCTTCTAATTGTTGCTACAATTCCATGATCATTTAAGTAATCTCTAAATTTAATAATGTTTTCATTACTACTTTTTACAAAGCTTCCATTTTCTATTTTGTTAATAGGAATTAAATTTACATGGCAAATCATTCCTTTTAACAAGTTTACTAATGCTTTTGCATCTTCTAAGTTATCGTTGTTGTCTTTTGCTAATGCGTATTCAAAAGAAATTCTTTTATTTGTTTTTGCAATGTAATGTTTACATGCTTTCATAAGTTCTTCTATTGGGTATGCATTATTTACTGGCATCATTTTACTTCTTTTTTCATTGTTCGTTGCGTGAAGTGAAATAGATAATGTGCATTGCAAGTCTTCATTTGCAAAGTCATAAATTTTAGGTACTACGCCAGATGTAGAAACACTTATATGCCTTGCACCAATATTTAAACCCTTTGGATTATTTAAAATTCGAATTGCTTTCATAACATTGTTATAATTATCAAATGGCTCTCCTATTCCCATAAAAACAATGTTAGAAATGCTTTCGCCTATATCTTGTTCTACTGCTAATATTTGTTCTACAATTTCTCCTGCCGTTAAATTTCTAACAAATGCAATTCCTGTAGATGCACAGAATTTGCACCCCATTTTACACCCTATTTGTGAAGAAACACAAATTGTTTTTCCATGATGATACTGCATTAATACTGTTTCAATGGCATTTCCGTCTAATACATCAAATAAATATTTTTTTGTTCCATCTGATGATTCTTGCTTTTTTAATATTTTAAAATTGCACATAGTATAATTTTGTTTTAACTTTTCCCTTAGTTCTAAAGAAATATTTGTCATATCATCTATTTCTTTAACTTTTTCTTTGTATAGCCAGTTCCATATTTGTTCTGCCCTATATGGCTTTTCTCCTAGGGAAATAAGTTCTTGCTTTAATTCTTCCAAATTATATTCTTTTATATTTTTCATATTTATTTTCTAAAAAATATCCTTCTTTTTTATTTATTTTTTAAGTAAATTTTGCTAACTTTTTTTATGTTTATTTATTTTCATATATACTTTTTCCATTTAATTTATATCATAGTTGAATTTTTTTTTCAATAGTTTGCAAAAGTTTGTTGTTTTTTGTGTAATTTTCTGTTATAATTATGTTAATTGTGTTGGCTTATGCTAACATTTAACCTTTTTTACTCCTGTTTTTCAGGTTTTATATATACTACATTTGTAAAATTATTATTTTAAGGAGGCTTAATTTTATGAAAGAGAAAGTAGAAAAGGAAGAAAAGCGGTATTTTTGCGACTATTTCAATTTTTTTACCACAAGCGTTGTTAAAATTTTGTTGGCAATAATAATTGGTATAGCTACTATTTTTGCCATCACTTACATTGCTTTAACTGTGTCTATGCATGAATACAAGCTCGACGTTTACCCAGAAGATGCCTATAAGCAGTTAAATGAAATAGCTGATAATTTAGTAATAGAAGGAGTTGGAATTAACAAAGAAGTGGCAGCTAAAATTGATGACTATGACAAAAAGGAACAGAATGGTAATATTATAATTACTTATTCAGTTACGAACAAAACTAATTCATTTATTTCTCCTTCTAGAGTTAATATGACTTTAAAATTATCAAGCGATTTTCATATTATTTCTAGAAATCCAGATTTTTCTAGTGATGAAGACTATTCAAAGTATATTAAAAGTCAAATTGCAGCTGCATCTTTTGCGATTGCCGATTCAATAGCTCTTTTTCTTTTCGTTATATGTATTATTTTGCACTTTAAATCTATTAAAAAGAAAAAGAATGATAGCGAAAATCCCTAATACTGTAATAAAAATCTTTCGTAAAATAAATGGGGGCAAAAGCTCCCATTTATTTTAATATATAATGATTTGCAAGTGGCATAGCCACTTAACTTAGTTTTATTTATAAAAATTATTTTCCTTTTGCTGCTAATTCTTTAAATTTTTTGTATCTTACTTCATATGCTTCTAGCACTTCTTTTTCAAAGGCTAGCTTTGGCTCTTTTACTCCCATAAGGCTTAGTAATTTTAAAGTAAATTTTGGGTTTAGTATAAGAACTGGCCCTATTATATATGTTCCTATAAAATTATTCTTTTTAATTCCTTCTAATTTACTTTCTTTATTAATTCCTATTCCCATTTCTACTTTTGCAAAATATTCGTTAGAGTTATCTCCATATAGCATTGTAAATTGGCTTTTAAAGCCCAATAATTCTATATCTTCATACTTTCCTAAAAAGAAACTATTGTGTCTATGTAGCATATCTCTTTTAGCATGTATGTTAAAAATGCCAAGTGCTTCTATTTTGCTTTTGTCTTCATTTACAATGTATTCTCCTAATACTTCTACGCTATTTCCTGTAAATAAAAATACTTGTCCTTTATCTATAAGATCTTCTATTCTTTGCTTATATGGCTTTAATTTCCTTATTACTATTTCTTGTGAGCGTTCTGATAAAGTTCCCATATATATAAGAGAAATGTCTTCTTGTGTGCAAAAGGCTGGCTGCTTATTTATAGAAGTTTCTATAAATTCCGCTTCTGGCAAGCATTTTTTTAAGTATTTAACATTTCCCATATCTCCATTTAAGTTGCAAAACTCTGGATACAAAATTTCTACTTTCATTGTTTTTACCTTTTATAATATATTTAGGTTTTTAATTTTAGGTTTACCTATAACCAAATTATTTTTCTTCAGGTATTTTCTCATCAATAATTTCTTTTACTTTTTGCTTTATTTGTTTTGTTTCTTCAATAGAATACAAATCATGTAAGATGAATATTTTTTCTATTCCATCTAATTTTAGTTTACTTGTAGCATCTATTAAATCTTTTTCGTGAACTATTTTTTCTGGATTTATATCTGCCATTAAAAGACGTATATATGAATCTAAGTAGCGTGGCCCAGCAATAATAATTTGCTTAATAGATTCATCATTTAAAAATTCATAGTCTGCATCATAATGCCAAGCTGTGTTTTCTGAGCCGTTTGCTTCTTCATGTAGGTCATCTAAAATCATAATTACTGCTTTATTTCCTGGCTCTTTTCTAGTATAATTAAATGCTATTGAGCAGGCTATTGGGTTCATTCCTTTTGCTAGTTGTGTAACAATTTTATAGTTTTTATATGTTTCTTCACTGTATCTTGTTTCTACAATTTTTATGTTTGCAAAAGAGTCATTTATTTGCTTTGCAGTTAGTTTTAGCTGTTTTAATACAGTTATAACTGCTAACATATTGTAAATGTTTATAATGTTATTATTTACTATGTCATATATTTCTTCTTCGTTTTTTGATTTTACTGTTATTTGCATATTTTTAAAGTCTATATTGGTTATGCGGTAATCTGCATTTTCTGGACATTTGTAGTCACAATTTGGGCAATATGCTTTTCCAATATGGTGGTATCTAACATAGTCATACTTTAATTCTGTTAAACATTTTGGACATACTCTAATATCTCTTGTAATGTTTTCACTATTTTTTGTATCTGTTTCAAGTTTATCTATACTAAAATAAATTTTTTTGTTATCTTCTGCAATGTGGCTACATATAATGTCATCTGCATTTTCTATCATAATTGTTTCTTTTGGAATATATGTATTTAAAATATCTGATATAAATTCTGTATGTGCATTTCTCATTAAAGAATCTCTAAATAGGTTTGTACATATTAAATATGTTGGTGTTAAATATGGAAATATTTTATTTGCACTTCTTTCATCTATTTCTAATACTGCTAAGTCCTTTTTAGATTTTCCTAAAAAATTTACTCCTTGAATTAAAGTAGTTGCAATTCCGCCATCTATATTAGAGCCATATTTGTTATTTATAAAGTCAAAACCGTTTTGCTCTAATATGTTGTTAATCATATTGCATGTTGTAGTTTTTCCGTTTGTTCCTGTTACTCCAATTATTGTTTTTGGCTTATCTAACATTCCCATAAAATCTGGGCATAGTGTTAATGCCACTTTACCCGGAAAATATGTTGCATTTCTTCTTAAAATTTTTAATGCAAATGATGAAAGTTTTGCAATCCAAAGTGTAATATAAAATCTTAATGTTTTTTTCTGGTTCATAAAAAATTTCAACCCCTTTTAGTTTTTTACTTTCTTATTCTACCCTTAATTTTTAGTTTTAGCAAGTGTATTGAGTTATTTTATATAATAATTAATGATTTTATAGATAACACGCTCGAATAGTACTATTTTTTCGCAGTTTTGAGAGGTCCCGTTCTGACTTTACTTCTTTGAACTTTCTCCTGCAACGGGCAATTTGAAAAACAAGAAAAATAGTACTATTCGAGCTTTAATATAATTATAAATATTATATAGCAATAAAATAACCAGAGTTTTTTTATTGCTCTGGCTATTTATTATTTAATGTTTTGTAAATGGCTTAAGCCATTAATTTAGTTCATTTAGTTGTTCATTAGCTTTTCTTTTAATATTTGTTCTATGTTTGAAATTCTTGTTTCAAAAATTTGGTTTGTCATATCACAAATTTCGTTAAAGTCTTTAAGTTTTTCAAAATTTTTCATATTAATTTTGTGATATTGTTCTACATTTTCTGTTAGTTTTGCTTGTTCATTTTTTATTTCATTTAATAGTTCATTTACTTCTTTAAAAAACTCTTCAATTTTACCATCATTTAGCATACTTCTCACCCCTTATATTAAAAAATTTTTTTGAAATAAATTGAAAATAACTGCCGAAATAAATTAAAAAGACTTACCTAACTTTTTTTGAATTAACATAGTAGTATTATAAAACTTTTGTTTTGCAATTGTCAATAGTTTTTTTAATATTTATAAAATTTTTCCACCACCTAGTACAACATCACCTATATAAAATACAACTGATTGTCCGAGGTGTAATTGCTCTTTGAGGCTCTTCAAAAGTTACTTTTGCCATTTCATTTCCGATTACTATTAATTAATTCTAACCTAGCTTTTGCTTCTTTTGCACGGTAACGCACTTTTGCCATTATATCAATTGGCTTTGATAAGTCTATGTCAAGTAAAAAGTTTAGTTCATTTGCATAAAGTTCATTTGTGTAAAGTTCTGTTTCTGAACCTACAATTACTTCATTTTTTTCTTTATTTAATTTTAAAACATATAAAGGCTCCTTGTATGCAATTCCTAAGCCTTTTCTTTGTCCTACTGTATAGAAAATTAGTCCATTATGCTTTCCTAAAATTGTACCATCTTGCATAACTATATTTCCCTGTTTTGGCTTTAAATCTGCTTTTTTAGTTAAAAAATTTCCGTAGTCATTATCTGGTATAAAGCATACTTCTTGGCTATCTTTTTTATGTGCTACTTTTAGTTCATATTCTTCTGCAATTTTTCTTACTTCTTCCTTTGTTTTAAAGCCTTCTAAAGGAAATAGCATTTTAGGTAATACTTCTTTTGGTATGCTATATAAAAAGTAAGTTTGATCTTTTTTATCAGATTCAGATTTTTTAAGCACATAAGTTTTATATTTTTCTGAATATTCTACTTTTGCATAATGCCCTGTTGAAATATACTCACAGCCTAATTCCATGGCTTTTTGATAAAATATTCCAAATTTTAAATATTTGTTACATTCTATACAAGGGTTAGGAGTTTTGCAATTTTTATAGCAATTAACAAAATCATCTATAACATATTTTTGAAATTCTTCTTCGCAGTTTAGTGTATAGTGCGGAATGCCTATTTTATCACATACTCTTTTGGCATCATATACGCTGCTGAAAGAACAGCAACTACCTTCTACTTCTGGGCACTGCTTATCTTCCCATAGTTTCATAGTTGCACCTATTACTTCATATCCTGCATTTTTTAGTAAAATTGCTGAGGTGGAGCTATCTACTCCACCGCTCATTCCTAATAATACTTTTTTATTGGTTTTTATCTGTTCCATATTTTAATTCCTAACTTATTTTTATAGTTAATCCGCTTAAATAGTACTATTTAAGCTTTAATTTATTATAATATTAAAATGAGCCAGTGCCTCCGCCGCCTCCGGCCACCGCCGCCAGAGTCACTTCCTCCAGAGAAATCTCCACTACTTCCAGAATATCCTCCTGAACTACTGCTAGAGTAACCTCTAACAGAATTAAATGTAGTGCCAAATCCACTATAAAATGTGCTGTAATTTCCTACAATTACTAAGCTTGTTCCTAGACTATTATTATTTTGTATACATCCATCATAGAAATAATTAATAGTATTTTTATTAAGTCCTAAAGCTACTGCCATTATAAGATATTCTCCCCAAAGTACAATGTCTTCTACTCCTTTTTCTTGTAGCATAGAATAGTCTTTTATATAATTTCTCAATGATTTTACCATTCCCCTTACTTCTTGTTTTTTATCTGATTCTATTTTTAACCTACAGCAATAAATCATAAGTATAAATAACATTAGATAAGGAATATAAAATAATCCCACTCCACTCTTGAATAGCACTCCAAAATCTGCTACCTGAAATACTGCACAATGAAGCAATCCAAAAAGCCATATTGTTGCTTCATCTTTTTCTATTGAAGTAAAAATCATACCAAAAAGAACAGTAGTAATTCCTAAAAGTATCATAGATGGTATTGCTAATTTTAATTGACCATTTATTATTAGTATTAAACTTGCTATAAATAATATAAATAAAGTCATTACAATAATTATTATCGTTCTTATTTTTTTTGATTTTTTATCTTCTTCAAATATTTCATCTATTTCTTTTTCTATACTTTCACAAAATTGTTCATAGTCTTCATTGGCTTGACTAGTTTTAAGCTTTGCTTTTAATCTTTTAAGTTCTATTTGCTTTTTGTCTTGCTCGTTTTCATCTGACATACAATTTAGAATTAACTCAGTTGCCTTTTCTTCATAATCTGGCAATTTTTGTTTATCATCTTTATATACAATAGCATAAGTTTCTTTTCCTACTTTATTTGTAGTTTTTTCAATGCTAAAAATCCCTTTTTTTACTAAGTTTAGAAAGGTAACCCAAAATGTATTTTTTTGAATTTTGCCATAGTAGACATATTGTAAAATTTCGGGATCTAAGCCATAAGGTAATTCTCTTACATAACCATCTATTTTTTTAAATCTTCTGTGATATTTTTTATAAATTATAACAAAAGCTACCAAAATTATAACTATACAAATTGTAGCAATTATATTTATATCTACTCCAAAAACTAGGGTTTTGTTGTTCATTCCTTCTTCTACATTACGATAATTTTGAAGTACATTTTTATTTACAATTTTTGTAGTTGATATTGCATCTTTAGAAAATAAAACTCTTGCATCAATAGCTTGCTTTTCTGCAATATCTTGTGCTGTTAATGTAATGTAGTTTCTATTTTTTTTGAACGTTCCATTATCTGAGCCATGTCCATAAACATATATTGTATCTTGTGAAGCCTCGTATGGAAGAGCAATATTTATAGTTAAGTTTTCTGTTCTATCAGTAGAATCATTTCCTATAAAATTCCAATAAATTTCTGCTATGTCATTATATTTTACGGCAACATTTTTTAAAGTATAAATATACTTTACTGTTTTTCCTTGATATCTAAATGGAGTATATAGTTTTATATAAGCTTCATCCCCATCATAAGAATATTCATAAACTTTGTCTTGTCCATTTACTGCTGACTGTACTCTTATACAACTTTCATAATCAACTAAAACATCTTCTAGTTCAAAACCTGTTGCTGAGTTTGTAGTATTTCCTGGATTTCTTAATTTTATTGTTCTGGTTACTCCATTTTTACTTTCATCGGTTTTATATTGTATGGTTTCTTCTACATACATATCACCATTTTGAAGCACAATAGCATCTATTGTGTAATTTTGTTTTGTGAATGTTGCTTGTGATTGATTAGAGCATGCTAATAATAAAAATAACATAAATGCTACAAAAAATAATATTTTCTTTTTCATAAGTATTCCCCTTAATTTTATATTTTTTAACTTTTATTGTTTTAATAAATTATATGTTTTGTAGTAGATTTCATAAGTTTTATACTGTTTTTAAATTAGTTTATATAATTATTCTTTTTCCTCAACTATTTTTATATGAACATCTTTTAATTGTTCTTCTTTTACTTTGCTTGGTGCTCTCATAAGTAAATCTCTTGCCTTTTTATTTTTAGGAAATGCTATTACTTCACGAATATTTTTGCTATCTGCAACTAGCATTACCATTCTATCTAAGCCAGGTGCTGCGCCTGCATGTGGAGGTGTTCCATATTGGAAGGCATTATATAGTGCACCAAATCTTGTTTCAACTTCTTCTTCGCTATAACCTGCTATTTCAAATGCTTTTACCATAAGCTCTGGATCGTGGTTTCTAACAGCTCCTGATGCAACTTCGTAACCATTACATACAACATCATATTGATATGCTAAAATATCAAGTGGATTTTTGTTAAGTAATGTTTCCATTCCACCTTGTGGCATTGAGAATGGATTATGGTTAAAGTCTATTTTTCCTTCATCTGATAATTCATACATTGGAAAGTCTACAATATAGCATAAACGATATACATTTTTTTCTAATAAGTCTAGTCTATTTCCTAGTTCTATTCTAATTGCTCCTGCTATTTTTTGCACTTGTTTTAGTTCATCTGCCATAAAGAAAACTGCTGAGTTTTCTTTCATTCCAATTTGCTCTTCTAAAGCTTTTTGTACATCTTCGGTAATAAATTTTGCAATTCCGCCAGAAACTGTATTTTGCTCGTCTACTTTAAGCCATGCTAAGCCTTTTGCCCCCGCTTCATTTACTGCAAATTCTGTCATTGAATCAAAGAATTTTCTGCCCTGCAAACCTCCATTTTCTACTACAATAGCTTTAACTACTTTTCCTTTAAATGCATTAAAATCTACATTTTCAAATATTTTTGTTACATCTTGAATAATAAGTGGATTTCTTAGGTCTGGTTTGTCACTACCGTATTTTTCCATAGCTTCTAAGTATGGAATTTTAATAAATGGTGCTTCATCTACTTTCCAATTAGTGTGTGTTTTGAAAACAGTGGTAAATATTTCTGCTAATACTTTTAAAACATCTTCTTGTTCTGCAAAACTCATTTCAAAGTCTAGTTGGTAAAACTCGCCAGGTGCTCTATCTGCTCTAGGGTCTTCGTCACGGAAGCATGGTGCTATTTGATAGTATTTATCAAATCCAGATACCATTAAAAGTTGTTTAAATTGTTGTGGTGCTTGTGGTAGTGCATAAAACTCGCCTGGGTGCAACCTACTTGGTACTAAATAATCTCTTGCACCTTCTGGTGATGAATTTGCCAAAATTGGAGTTTGAATTTCTGTAAAGCCTAGTTCATCCATTTTCTTTCTAAGTGTTTTCATTATTTCACTACGAAGTAAAATAGTTTTGTGTAATTTATCATTTCTTAAATCTAAAAAGCGGTATTCTAGTCTTAAATCTTCTTTTACTTCTCCTGCTTTTTCTGAATTAATTTCAAATGGTAATACGTTTTTACATTTTCCTAAAATTTTAATTTCTTTAGCATCTATTTCAATTTCGCCAGTAGGCATTTTAGGATTTTTGTTAGAACGCTCTATTACGGTTCCTTTAACACCTATAACACATTCTGTTACAATGTTATTTAATACGCTTTTATCAATTGACTTATTATCTGCAGATACAACTATTTGTGTAATTCCAAATTGATCACGTAAATCTATAAATACCATTGAGCCTAAGTTTCTAATTTTTTGTACCCATCCTGCTAAATTTACTTCTTGTCCTACATTTTTTATATTTAATTCTCCACAATTATTATCTCTATACATTTTTATTGTCCTTTCTTAACTAATGTTTAATTAATACATTAGAAATTAGCATTTTACCTTGTTTTTTCTTAAACATTATACACCTATTTTAATTTATAGACAATAGGTGTATAAAATTTTAAATTAATACTATTAGTTAATGGTTTTATAACTTATTGCTTGAAAAGTACTAGTTTTCTTGTTTTTCAAATGCCCGTTGCAGTTGTAAGTTCAAAGAAGCAAATCAGAACGGGACCTCTCAAAACTGCGAAAAATAGTACTTTTCAAGCTTTATTGTAATTATTACTTATTACTTTAACAAATTATTAAAACATATTGAATTTTGTTGTATTATCTTATATAATTAGGGTATTCTATTAATTAAGAAAGATTTTCGTTAAAAGGAAGGGATACAAAATGGAAAATGTATTAGTAAAAGATTTATATAAAAATACTGAAAATTATGTAGGTAAAAGCTTACAAGTTTCAGGTTGGGTTAGAACTATTCGTGATTCTAAAAATTTTGGTTTTATTGAGCTTAATGATGGTAGCTTTTTTAAAAATGTGCAAATTGTATTTGACACAGCACTTTCTAATTTTGAAGAAGTTAGAAAACTTTCAATTAGTTCTTCAATTATAGTTACAGGTGAAGTTGTTAAAACTGAAAATGCTAAGCAACCTTTTGAAATAAAAGCAACAGAAGTTAAAATATTTAATCAAGCAGATTTAGAATATCCGCTTCAAAAGAAAAGACATTCTTTTGAATATTTAAGAACTATTGCGCATTTACGCCCTAGAACTAACACTTTTAATGCTGTTTTTCGTGTTCGTAGTGTTCTATCTTTTGCAATTCATAAATTTTTCCAAGAAAAGGGATTTGTTTATGTTCACACCCCTATTATTACTGGTAGTGACTGTGAAGGTGCAGGAGAAATGTTTAGAGTAACTACTATGGATATGGAAAATATGCCTAAAACAGAAGATGGAAAGCCTGACTATACTCAAGACTTTTTTGGAAAAGAATCTCATTTAACTGTTAGTGGGCAATTAGATGTTGAAACATATGCACATGCATTTCGTAATGTATATACATTTGGTCCTACTTTTAGAGCAGAAAATTCTAACACTGTAAAACATGCTGCAGAATTTTGGATGATTGAACCTGAAATTTGTTTTGCAGATTTACAAGATGATATGGATTTAGCAGAAGAAATGATTAAATATATTATTTCTTATGTTTTAGAAAATGCTCCAGAAGAAATGGAATTCTTTAACCAATTTGTAGATACTTCACTTTTAGATAGACTTCATAATGTATTGAATTCTGATTTTGGTAGAATTACTTACACAGATGCTATAAAAGAACTTGAAAAAGTTAATGACCAGTTTGAATATCCAGTTCATTGGGGTACAGATATTCAAACAGAACATGAAAGATATATAACTGAAAAAATATTTGGTAAACCTGTTTTTGTAACAGATTATCCAAAGGAAATTAAAGCATTTTATATGAAACAAAACCCAGATGGAAAAACAGTTGCAGCTTCTGACCTTTTAGTTCCTGGTATTGGAGAAATTATTGGTGGTAGCCAAAGGGAAGATGATTTTGGTAAATTAAAAGCTCGTATTAACGAACTTGGCTTAAAAGAAGAAGATTATTCTTGGTACTTAGATTTAAGAAAATATGGAAGCTGTGTTCATAGTGGTTTTGGATTAGGTTTTGAAAGAATGATGATGTATTTAACTGGTATGCAAAATATTCGTGATGTGCTTCCATTCCCAAGAACACCAAAAAATTGCGAATTTTAATTTATTTTAATAAACAAATTTTAATAAACAAACAAAATATATTATGAATTCGATAGCGCCGCTCTAGCTACTAAGCGAGAGCTCCCAAAGGGAGCGGAGCGCGAGTGGAGCAGCCTACCAATCATTGGATTGGCTGCGACAAGCAAGGCGCAAAGAATCATAATATATTTGGTTTGTTATTATTATTTATATTAAAAGCTACATCAATTTTTCTCGTACATACTCATATATTAAAATACTTGCTGCAACAGAAGCATTTAGGCTTTCTGTTTTACCAAGCATTGGTATTTTAACTTTCTCATCTGATAAGTCTTGTATTTCCTTTGAAACACCATTTGCTTCATTTCCAATTACAATTACTTTTTTATTATAATTTATACTGTAAATAGATTTTTCTGTGTCTAAGGAAGTGGCAACTATTTCAAATTTATGCTTTTTAATCATTTGCAAAGTTTTGGCTAGGTTTTCTGTTTTTATAATGTTCATTCTGAATATAGCTCCCATTGTAGAACGTACTACTTTTGGATTATATGGATCTGCTGAATTTTCAGATAAAATAATTTGCTTTAAATTAGCACTATCTGCTGTTCTTAATATTGTTCCTAAATTTCCTGGGTCTTGAATTCCATCTAATGCTAAAATAATATCTTCTGAATAATTAATATTTTCTATACTATCTCCTTTTTCTACTACTGCTAAAATTCCCTGTGGAGTTTGCACCTCTGAAAGTATATTAAATATTTTTTTAGTAACGTAAATGCACTCATATTTGGCTATTTCATATAGCAAACCTTGTTCAATTTGATTAGTATTTGGCTTGCTTGCATTTTTTAAGCTTTCTTCTTCGCAATCTTCACAAATAACAATCATTTTTATATTTACTTTTTCTTCTATTGCTTCTTTTACTAGTTTAATTCCTTCTACAATGTATTCGTTTGTTTCATCACGGTACTTTTTTTCTTTTAATTTTTTAATAGCTTTAATTTGCTCATTATCTTTACTTGAAATAATTTGCATACCCATTTTCCTTTCAAAAATTTTAATTTATATATTTACATTTTACTAATTTGTGTTATAATAAAAGTACAAAGATGAGATACCACTTTGAAATTGTGGTTGCCATCGAGGGAAAAAATTGCACCTCAATGTCCAGTTAGAGGCGCGATTACTATTTACTAATCATAATTATAATAAATATAATTAAGGTAAACACGGTTATTAATAAAAATACAGTGGTGAAAATAAACATATGTAAAAACATTGCTAATACTTCTATCATACCACATCACCTCCTCATCTTTTGAATAGGTGATGGCAACCACAGTTCCTCTATACTATCTCATCTATACTTATTAGTATAAATAAACTTCATTTTTAAGTCAATATATTTTATGCATTTTCATTCTACTTTCGTATGACAATTTTCGACATTACTCAACTAATTTTAAAAATTCTTTAACTTTTGCTAGCAATTCCTTATCTTGTTTTTTTCCAATTTTAAATGTAACATATGGATTAACTCCTTCTGAAAACCTAATTTGAACCCCATATTCTTTTAATAAACTATCTACCTTTTCTACTGGCATTCTTTCTTTTTGGAAGTAAAATACTATTGAATCAGGTCTTTGTGTAATTTTAATAACTCCTACTTTTCTTGCAAGTTCCTTAATTCTAGTTACTTCTACTAAGTTTTCAAGTTCTTTTGGTAGTTTTCCATAACGGTCTATTACTTCATCTATTACATTTTGTATGTCTTCTTCTGTTCTGCTAAGCGCTATATTTTGATAAATTTCAATCTTTTGACTGCTACTTTCAATAAAGCTATCTGGTATATAACTAGATACAGATAAATCTATTTGAATATCTTGTTCTTCTTGTACTTCAGTTCCTTGCATTTCTTTCATAACATCATCTAATAATTTACAATAAGTATCATATCCAACTTGTTCTATATGCCCATGTTGCATTTCGCCAAGCATACTTCCGGCTCCACGAATTTCTAAATCACGCATAGCTATTTTAAAGCCAGAACCAAACTCTGTAAATTCTTTAATAGCTTTTAGTCTTTTGTCTGCTACTTCCGAAAGTAGTTTATCTCTTCTGTAAGTAATATAACAATATGCCTGTTTATCACTTCTTCCTACCCTACCTCTTATTTGATAAAGTTGTGCTAATCCTAGTCTATCTGCATTTTCTACAATAATGGTATTAGCATTTGGAATATCTATGCCAGATTCTAAAATTGTTGTACATACAAGTACGTTTATTTCGTGCTTTACAAACATTTGCATTATTTCTTCTAGTTCTTTTCCAGACATCTTTCCGTGTGCGAATGCAACTTTTGCTTCTGGTACAAGCTGTGAAATTTCATTTGCCTTTTTTTGTATGTTTTCTACCTGATTGTACAAGTAGAATACCTGTCCATTTCTTTCTATTTCTTTTGTAATTGCCTCTGTTATAACTTCTTTATCATATTCTAATACATAGGTTTGAACAGGTTTACGGTTATGCGGTGGCTCATATATAACAGACATATCACGAACTCCAACAATAGACATATGAAGCGTTCTTGGAATTGGTGTTGCTGTCATAGTAAATACATCTACACTATTTTTTAATTGTTTTATTTTTTCTTTATCTTTAACACCAAAACGATGCTCTTCATCAATTATAAGTAAACCTAAGTCTTTAAATCCTACATCTTTACTAAGTAATCGGTGTGTGCCTATTACAACATCTACCTCTCCTAGCTTTAATTTTTTAATAATTTCATCTTGTTCTTTTTTGGTTCTAAATCTGTTTAACAGCTCTACTTTCATAGCAAATTCGCTCATTCTATTTTTAAATTCTTCATACTGCTGATTTGCTAAAATTGTAGTTGGTACTAAATATGCCACTTGCTTTTGGTCCATTACAGCTTTAAAGGCTGCTCTAATTGCTACTTCTGTTTTTCCATATCCAACATCTCCACAAAGCAATCTATCCATAGGAAATGGCTTTTCCATATCATGTTTTACTTCTTCAATACATCTTAATTGGTCTTCCGTTTCTGTGTATGGAAAGCTATCCTCAAACTGCTTTTGCCAAGGTGTATCTTTTGAAAATGCAAAACCTTTAATTTTTTTTCTTTTTGCATATAATTCTATTAAATCTTTTGCAACTTCTTCTAATTGTTTTTTTACTTTGCTAGTAGTAGCACTCCACTCTTTTCCACCTAGCTTATTAAGTCTTGGAGCTGCTTCTCCTCCACCTATATATTTTCTTACACTATCTAAATTTGTAGTTGGAACATATAAAATATCATCATTTCTATATTTTATTTTAATATAATCTTTAGTTATATTATCTGCTGTAATTGTATTAACTCCTAGAAACTCACCTATTCCATGAGTTTGATGTACTACAAAATCTCCCTGTTTTAAGTCTGCAAAAACTATTTTTTCGCCTTGCTTAAATTCATTACTAAATTTTCTTTTCTTTTTAACAGTTTCTTCTATTCCTTGCTGCATACTAACTGCTATTAAGTTCAAATCATAGTTTTCAAAACCTGAAGAAAATGCACCTATTGTAACTAATATTTCTCCATCTTTTAAGTTTTGTGGATTTTCTTCATATTTGTAGCTTATTTCATTTTGTTTTAAAATTTCGCATATTTTGTTGCTAGAAGCCTCATTTGCATTAAATAGTACTACTTTCTTTTTCGATTTTTGGTATGTTTTTAAATCAGAAATTAACATTTCTAATTCTGATTTATAAAAGTTTAATTCTCTTGTTTCAAAATAGTATTTAGGCATATTTTTTATAGCATCAGTTTGTTCTAAGTATATTATTTGCTTATAATTAAAGTTATATTCAAAATTACTAATTTCTTTAATTGCTTCTGGCACAAATCTTTCTTTTTCTATTAAAGAATTAATTAAATTGTTATTATCTAATATTATATTTTCTTGTCTTTGTTTTATTTTTAAGTCTTCATCTAAAAATATAATGTAGTCTTTTGATAAATAATCTAAAAAATATGCTTGATTTTCATAAAATTCATTAAAATATTTATCTATTTTGCTAATATAATCTCCACTTTTTATTAGTTCTATATCTTCTGTTTGTTCTGGGTATTTTTCTTCTATTTTTTTCAAAGTTTTTATTTTATCTTCTACAATGAACTCGTGTGCTGGAAATATAGTAATTTCTTTTAACATTTCTGTTGACCTTTGAGAAGAAATGCGAAAATATCTAATAGAATCCACCTCATCTCCCCAAAATTCTATTCTAACACCAATTGTTTCAGAAAGGCCAACATCTACAATTCCACCACGTATACTAAATTGCCCTTGATTTTCAATTAGTTCGCTTCTTTCATAGCCAAGTTTTACAAAAGTTTCTTTTAATTCATCTAAAGAATGTGTACTTCCTACTTTGAATTCTATTTTATTTTTGTAAAGTTCTTCTTTAGTAATCATTTTTTGCATTACAGCCTCTATTGTAGTTACTATTATAATTGGAGCTGAATTTATATTTTCTTCGTTTATTACTCTTTCTTTTTTATTTTGGTTTGATGTTTCCTTAGTACTTACTAATATTACTCTTTCTTTTACATTTTGGTTTAATGTTTCCTTAGTGATTACTAATTTATTACTTTCTGTATTATTTTCTGCAAGAATAATTTTATTTAAAATTGCTATTCTTTCATAAGGCAAGTCCTTGCTTTCTGCGACATAGTCATAGCTTGCTATTTCTCTTTTAGGGAAATACATTGCTTTAAGTCCAAAACTTTTTAAGTCCTGGCATAATTTTTTAGCTTGCAACTCATTGTATGTAATAACACATATTGGCCTTTTTATACTGTTACTTATTCCGTTTATGTAGTGTGATTTTTCTACGTCAACTAGGCCCGATATTGCTACCGGACCTTTTGAGTTTTTTATTTCACTTAAAAGTTCTTTAAATTTTTGATTTTGCTCTAATGCATTTACTAGAAAATTCATACATTTTTAGTTCCTTGTTTGAATTTTTACTTTACTATTATAACACAGATTAGTAAAATTTAAAACTAATTTTTACTAAACTACAAAAATACCCTACATTTTAAGTAGAGTATTTTTGTAAATTCAGTCAATCAATTTGATTGCCCTTTTTTAGTTTCCTATTAAGGATTGCTTTAGGATTATTACTTAATGTTATTTTTTACTTTGCCTATTTGCCTCATACTTTCTTTTGGTTGCTTGGCTTCCTTTAATGGCAGACATAGCCCTATTGTTCATAAGAACTTTTTTTACTTCTTCGGCCAATTTTGCGTCGTACTTGGGTAACCTTTTAGTAAGATCTAGGTAGCATGTAGAATCGCTTAATCCAAATTTTTTTGAAACCTCCTTTACGGTGGCTCTGTGTTCTACAAAGTACCGCCCTATTTTTTGTGCACGCACATAAACGTTCATATTTTCTTCATACTTTTTTTGGGTTGCTTGACCTCCTTTAATGGTAGACATAGCCTTATTGCTCATAAGAACTTTTTTTACTTCTTCGGCCAGTTCCGCGTCGTACTTTGGTAACCTTTCAGTAAGGTCTTTGTGACATGTAGACTTACTTATCCCAAATTTTTTGGCG
Organism: uncultured Clostridia bacterium; assembly: GCA_947589835.1. Lineage (GTDB taxonomy): Bacteria > Bacillota > Clostridia > TANB77 > CAG-508 > CAG-273. The sequence continues at coordinate 4,737 of CANQCT010000003.1, read as the reverse complement.
GTCTGTCTTAAAGTGGTATTGTTTTCTACAGTGTACCGCCCGATTTCTTTGGCACGTTCAGCAATAGAGTCATAGTATTCCATTAAGTTTCCTCCTTAATAATAAATTATAGCGAAATGCTAATATATTTATTATACAGCATTTTTTTGAATTTTTCAACAATTGTAGGCATATATATTTTATGTGTAAAGGTTTATTGGTAGCCTTTTAAAAACCTAAATATATTATGTGAGGAATTAAAATATGGCAAAAGATTTTTCCACTACTTTAGAAAATGCCTACATCCATACAGTAAGTGAAAGAGCCTCTAAAAATAAAGTAAAAATATTCATTTATTCCATACGTAAGAATGCTATTTCTATTGTATTTTGCTTATTTTCTATTTGCTTAGTTCTGTTTTCTGCTAGCAATTTAACCGCTGCAAAAAACGGTCTTATATTATGGGCAACTGCTGTTGTACCTTCACTTTTTCCATTTTTTGTTGCAACAGAATTATTAAGCCAAACTAATATAATTTCAATTTTGGGCAAATATTTTAACTTTATAATGCGCCCTTTATTTGGCGTACCTGGTGAGGCAAGCTTTGCATTTTTAATGGGGCTAATTAGCGGTTACCCTGTTGGAGCTAAAATTGTTAGTAGTTTTAAGGAAAATGGAATTTGCACTAAAGAAGAAGCAGAAAGAATGATTGCTTTTACTAATAATTCTGGACCTTTATTTATTATAGGCACTGTTGGTGTAAGTTTATTTGGAAATAGCAAAATTGGAATTTTACTTTTTGTTACTCATTTGTTTAGTTCTATTACTGTTGGAATTTTGCTTAATGTTATTTCACATTTTAAGAATAATGAAAAGCTAGCTAGTAGACATAGTAACAACTATAACCTTCATCCAATTAGTTCTGAAAACACCAATTTAAATAGGCATTATAGAAATAAAATGCTTTATAAAAATACTAGAAACATAGATAAATCAAATAATTTGCAAAATTCTAATAATAAAGAGGTTAGCTTTTCTTCTTTAGGTGATACTTTAGGAAAAAGCATTACTAATGCCACATCTACCATTTTTTTAATTGGTGGTTTTGTAGTTATATTTTCTGTAATTATATCTATATTAAATCAAAGTGGAATTATAAATTTTGTTTCCATTATTGTATCACCTATTTTGTCAATTTTTAATATTCCTGCTGAATTCGGAGCTTCTTTAATATCTGGAATTGTGGAATTAACAAATGGTGTTAGTTTAGTAGCTACAATTAGCGGAGTAAGCTTAATGAATATAAAAATTATTTTATGCGCCTTTTTACTAGGCTTTGGTGGAATATCAGTTTTGTTACAAGTTTTTAGTATAGTTAGCAAGTCAGGCTTATCTATTAAAACTTACTTTTTTGGAAAGATTATTCAGGGTGTATTTGCAGCACTTTATACATTAATTGCACTTCAGTTTATAGCTTTTGTATGATTTTGTAGCATAAGCTTAATTAGTGCTTTATTTATATTTTTAATGCAATTATTCACGCAATTTTTTTATTAATTTATTAGCATAATTTTTTTAGTTATAGAATAAAATGTTTTATATTTAATATGCTACAAAGGTTTATAGGTAGCCTTATAAAAACCTAAATACGTTTGCAAGGATTTGGTTTTATTATGGAAAAAAATGATCCTAATTTTCCCCCATATATGAATATGAATTATGATAATTATTATGATCCTATGATGGGAGATAATTCTATGTTTAACCCTGTTATGCAATATGAACAAGCATATATGTATTACAGATATTTAACACAGCAATTAGAATATAAAATAAAGTGCAAGGAGTATGAAAAGTTGTGCGGAGGCACTAAGAGTGAAAGAAGAGCTGAATAGGATTGCATTTTAAAGGGCTGCAATTTACTTTAAGCAAGTTCACAAAAGGTAAATTTGCTAAAAACGCTTATATCAAGAATTCGAGATATAAGCGTTTTTTATGTGCGACGGGCATGTCGTTTAGTTAATCGGTGAAAGTCCGAAGTGGAGGTATACATCGCCAACCACATAGTGAAACACAAGCGTTCCATCGTGAGGTGTGACGTGGAGGAAGTGTGTAGCAAAATCTTGGCTCAATGAACAAAAACTTGATAATAAGGCTTGATAAGAGGGTAAGACTACGTATGAAGTTAAAGCCCAAAAGATGTACGTAACCTTATCAAGTAAATCAAGTGAGTAAAAGAGGAAAATTAAACGACTTACCCCGTGAGGTCTTGCGGACATTAGAAATAATGGTCGAAAAAGGTTTATCGCAAGAAGTCAGCAGATACCATAGTAGGAAAAAATTTTTTCGAAGGGTTGAACAATTTGTAGTGTTTCAAACACCAAAATTAGGGGCGAATAATAATTAGAATGTGTTAATGAAAATGGTATGGACGTATTCCAAAGAATATTCAAAATCAATCATTTATTCGTCATCGAGAAAGGAGAAGGAGAAACAAACATGGAACTTTTAGAGCAAATCTTAGCAAAAGAAAATCTTAACCAAGCATACAAGAAGGTTGTAGCAAACAAAGGAGTAGCAGGAGTAGACGGAATAACAGTGAACGAAGTAGATGAATACATAAAGGGAAACAAAGAAAAACTGCTAAACCAAATACGTAAAAGGAAATACAAGCCACAACCAGTAAAAAGAGTGCAAATACCAAAAGAAAATGGCAAAATGAGAAATCTAGGAATACCAACAGTATTTGATAGAATAATACAACAAGCAATGGTGCAAATATTAAGCCCAATATTTGAAGAGCAATTTAGTGATAATAGTTATGGGTTTAGACCAAAAAGAAGTTGTGAACAGGCAGTAATAAAAGCGTTAGAATATCTAAATGACGGATATGAGTGGATAGTAGATATAGACCTAGAGAAGTTTTTCGATACAGTAGACCAAGATAGACTAATCAATATCATAATGAGGACAATAAAAGACGGAGATGTAGTATCATTGATAAGAAAATATCTAAGTGCAGGAGTAATGGAAAATGGAGTAATAAGAGCAACTGACAAAGGAACACCACAAGGAGGCAACCTAAGTCCACTACTATCAAATATAATGTTAAATGAACTAGATAAAGAATTAGAAGCACGTGGCTTACAGTTCGTCCGCTATGCGGACGACTGTATAATAATGGTTAAGAGTGAAAAAGCAGCGAACCGAGTTTTAGGTTCAATAACAAAATTTATTGAAAAGAAATTAGGTTTGAAAGTAAATGCAGAGAAGAGCAAAGTAACAAGACCAACACAGACCAAATATTTAAGCTTTAGTTTTTGGAAAGACAATAAAGGAAGGTGGAAACCAAAACCACACATTAAGGCATATCAGAAACTAAAAAGAAAACTAAAAGCATTAACAAAGAGGAGCTGGAGTATAAGCTTAGACAATAGAATAAAACAGATAAACTACTTAGTAAGAGGTTGGATAAACTACTTTAGAATAGCCAACATGAAAAATGCCATACAAACAATAGATGAGCATCTAAGAACAAGAATAAGAGTAATAATATGGAAGCAATGGAAGAAACCACAAAGAAAAGAGAAAGCATTAAGACAACTAGGAGTAAGACCAGATATAGCATATGGCTTAGCATATACAGGTAAAGGCTATCAGTTAGTAGCAAAAACAGAATGGCTCAAATTTGCAATAAATAATGACAGACTAAGAAAAAGAGGTCTGATATTTCTATCAGACCAATATGCAAAAGTACATGTTGAAATATAAATTGAACCGCCGTATGCCGAACGGCACGTACGGTGGTGTGAGAGGGAATAAATAAAATAATTATTTATTCTCTACTCGATTGGTGGCAGTGGCCACGTATTATAATATTATTTGAGTTATTGTTAATCTGTATGTCCAATAACTTTTAGGTTTTCTGCATAAACCCTTAAATATGGAACTGTATTATTGTTTCCTAGAACAGCAGTATATGTATAATTGCCAAGCGATTCACCTGTTATTTTATAGAACTTACCCTTTAGTGTATTTGCACCTTTGTATAAAGTTCTATAATCAATTGTTGTTGCACTTGCTATTTGCTCTTTGCTTGGTCTGAATACTCTTTACCACATTCGCTACATATTATTAACATTTTAATTTTCCCCCTATCTTTTGTAATGTTTTGTCAACTTTTATTTTATCATTTGTTTTTATTCTCTGCAATTGGTATATTAAAATTTTTTTAAAAAATAAAAAATAAAATTTAGTGTATAATTTAATTATAAAGATGAATAATATATATTATAAATAATATTATTTACTTGGTCTCACAAGGACCAAACCCGTGTAGACGCTGAGCGTCGCAAAAAGCTATTCATAACGAATAGCTTTTTATTTATACAATTCTCTTGGTAAAATTAAAAATCTTTCGCCTTCTTCAAATCAACTTATTCATTTTTCACTAGATACTTCCCAATATCCGTTTTTATCTGACCCAATTCTTCTTAACATCCCTTTATTTCTTAATTTACTAATATTTCTTTTTATTGTTGATTCATTTACTTTTAATGCTCTTGATAATTCTATTTGTGTAATTTGATTATTTTCCCTCATTAATTTAATAATCAATTTTTGAGTATTATTTAATTTTACAAGTGCATTTACAGGCTCATTTACAGGTGCATTTACAGTGGCATTTAAAGGTATAATTGTTGTAAATATGTCGTTTTCTTTAAATTCAGGAACTCCACCTGAATATATTTTTGTATA
>CANQCT010000002.1 GCA_947589835.1 uncultured Clostridia bacterium | reverse complement strand
GAATATTTAGAACATGTAAACGAAAAAGTATGTAAAACAGGAGAATGTAAGGCCTTAGCTAAAATTCAAATACATGAGGATAAATGCAAAGGTTGTGGAATGTGTAAAAGAAACTGCCCAGTAGAAGCAATAAGTGGCGAACCAGGAAAGGTTCATCATATAGATGAGGCAAAATGCATTAAATGTGGGACTTGTATTTCGGTTTGCCCATTCCACGCTATCGGCTAAAACAAATGAAAAACTTCGTATTACGTTGTCAGGTTTCAGAAAAATTTTTTCGATATACTAAATGTATAATCTCAAAAATTTTTCTTTACCTTCCTAGTACTACTCGTTTTTGATTTGTTTTATAGTTACAATTCACACTTAATTATAAACTTTAGAGTAGTTACTAGCTAAAACAAAATGAAAATAATAATAAAGGAGACCAGAACATGGTAAATTTAATAATTGATAATAAAAAAGTAAGCGTACCAGAAGGAACTACTATTTTAGAAGCAGCAAGAAAAGTAAATATAGATATTCCAACACTTTGCTTTTTAAAAGATATAAATGAAGTTGGAGATTGCAGAATGTGTATTACAGAAGTAGAAGGAAGACGTGGCTTTGCCACTTCTTGTATTCAAAAAGTAGAAGAAGGAATGGTAGTACATACTAATTCACCAGCAGTTGTTGAAGCTAGAAAAACAATATTAGATTTAATTTTATCTAATCATCACAGAGACTGCCTAACTTGCGTAAGAAACGGAAACTGCGAATTGCAAAGCTTAGCAGAAAAGCTAAATATGACTGATGTACGCTTTGATGGTGTAAAAAATGAATATGAAGTAGATGACAAATCTCCATCAATTGTTAGAGATTTTAATAAATGCATTTTATGCAGAAGATGTGTAGCAACTTGTAAAAAAGTTCAAGATATAGGCGCAATATCTGCAACAGGTAGAGGATTTTCATCTTGCATATCAACAGTAGGAAACAATAGCTTAGATGATGTAAACTGCACTTTCTGTGGTCAATGTATAGAAAGCTGCCCAACAGGAGCACTTCATGAAAAATATTCTATGAATGAAGTATGGAAAAAATTAAAAGATGAAAATACTTATGTAGTAGTTCAAACAGCTCCAGCAGTTAGAGTTGCACTTGGAGAAGAATTTGGAATGCCAATAGGTACAAATGTAACAGGAAAAATGGTAACAGCCCTAAAAAATTTAGGATTTGATAAAGTATTTGATACAAACACAGGTGCAGATTTTACAATTATGGAAGAAGGAACAGAATTTATAAAACGTTTCAAAGAAAAAGATAATCTACCAATGATCACATCTTGTAGCCCTGGTTGGGTAAAATACATTGAAATGAATTATCCAGAAAATCTTCCTCACTTATCTAGTTGCAAATCTCCACACGAAATGTTTGGAGCAATTATAAAAACATATTATGCAGCTAAAAACAAAATAAACCCAGAAAAAATCTATGTAGTATCTGTAATGCCATGTATAGCTAAAAAATTTGAAAGACAAAGAGAAGAAATGAAAGAAAATGGACTATATGACGTTGATGCAGTTATTACAACAAGAGAACTTGCTAAAATGATAAAACAAGCCAACATTAACTTTACAGAATTAGAAGATAGCACTTTTGATGACCCAATGGGAGAAGCAACAGGAGCAGGAGCAATTTTTGGTGTAACTGGCGGAGTTATGGAAGCAGCTCTAAGAAGTGTATCTGAGCTACTTACAGGAAAAGAACTAGAAAAAATTAATTTTGAAGAAGTAAGAGGACAAAAAGGAATAAAAAGGGCAACTGTAAAAATAGGCAAAGAAGAAATAAAAGTAGTTGTTGCAAATGGACTTGGAAATGCAAGAAAAATTATGGAAGAAATAAAACAAGGAAAAGCAGATTATCAATTTGTAGAAATAATGGCTTGCCCAGGCGGCTGCATTATGGGTGGAGGCCAGCCAATAAAAAGCTCTAAAATTAGGGCTACTGTAAATGTCCAAAAGAAACGTGCAGATGCTATGTACACAATAGATGAAAGAAGCAAAGTTAGAAAATCACATGAAAATCCAGCTTTACAAAAAATATATAAAGAATATTTAGGGGAACCTGGCGGACATTTAGCACATGAAATATTACATACACATTATGAAGCAAAACCAAAATATAGAATTTAAGTAGTCAAGCAAAATTAGTAGAAAAAAAGTAAAAATTTTTTTACAAAATTCTACAAAAAATATAAAATGGCAGTAGTAAAATAGTTATTAAATAACAGTTAACAAACAAATTGCGCAATAGTTATAAAACAACAAGCAATAATCAAATATTACAATAGGCAAAAATAACTATCATACAGTAATAAAAAGTAAAACAATTTACAATATTAAAAGTATAAAGGAGTACTTAATGGAAAATTTTAAATCTGGGTTTGTAGCAATAATAGGCAGAACAAACGTAGGAAAATCAAGTATTTTAAATAACATAGCAGGGCAAAAAATAGCAGTAGTTGTAAACAAGCCACAAACTACAAGAAGCACAATAAAAGCCATATTAAATAGACCAAATTCACAAATCATTTTTACAGACACTCCAGGCATACATAAGCCAAAATCAAAGCTTGGCATAACAATGAATGATACTGCGTGGGCATCTATTCCAGATGCAGATGTTATTTTATTTGTGGTAGAAGCAACATCAAGCGAAATTGGAAAAGGTGACCAAATGATTTTAGAAAAAATAAAAGAAGCAAATAGGCCTACAATTTTAATTATAAATAAAATTGATTTGGTAACTAAAGAACAAATATTAAATTTAATTGAAACTTACAAAGACCAATATCATTTTAAAGCAATAATTCCAACATCTGCCATAAAAAAGCAAGAAGTAGGAATTATATTAGAAGAAATAGAAAAGAACTTAAAAGAAGGCCCTGCTTATTATAGCACCGAAGAATACACAGATCAAACTTTAAGAGATATAGCATCAGAAACAATTCGTGAAAAAGCATTAAAACTTCTTCAAGAAGAAGTACCACATGGAATTTTTGTAGAAATAGAAAAGATGAAAAAATCCAAAACAAGGGAAAATGAACCAATATTTAATATAGAAGCAACAATATACTGCTTAAAAAATTCACATAAAGGTATTATTATAGGAAAAAACGGTCAAATGCTAAAAAGAATAGGAACATATGCACGAGAAGACTTAGAAAAAGAATTAGAAGAAAAAGTAAACCTAAAATTATGGGTAAAAGTAAAAGAAGATTGGATTAACAATGACCAAATTGTAAAAAAATTCAAAACCACAGATTAAAAATTGGCTAAAAAAGTTGTCACAAAAAAAGCATTACAATTTACAGCAGTAAAACATCTTACGGCATATAAATATTACAATTTATAAGCAGTAAAACATCTTACATCATATAAATATTACAATTTGTAAGCAGTAAAACTTCTTACGGCCTATAAACATTACAATTTGCAAGCATAAAAATTAACCAAAACCAAAAAATTGGCAAATTGTGTTAATACGAAACAAGAATAAAAATCCAAAAAAAGCAAAACATAAGAAAAGAAGCAAAAATAGGATAAACCTATAAAAATCTTCTAGAACAGGAGCGCTGATACACACATGATGGAAAAACAAATTAAAAATTTAGCATGGAATACTTTTAAACAAACAGGTAATATAAATACATTTATGGAACTAATGCAAGTAGAAAATATAACAAAATCTAAACCACAAATAAAACTAAAAAATATAGAGGAAATGCAATATGGGACTTATCAAAACCAAAGGAATAATCCTTTCGGAAAGTAATATGAATGACTTTGACAAAATGGTAACAATACTTACTCCCAATGGTAAAATTGGGTGCTGTGCAAAAGGGGCTAGAAAACCGAAAAGCCTTTTAATGGCAGGCACTCAATTTTTATGCTTTGGGGAATATTTAATTTATGAAAGCGCAAGCACATACCATATTAACTCATGTGACACAATAGAACTTTTTTATCCAATTAGAACAGATTTAGACAAACTAAAATATGCAGCACACGCATCTAAAATTATAAATGATGTTACTTACGAAAACCAAAATACTTATAAAATCTTGCAACTTTATTTAAATACATTGTATATGATTTCAGAAACAGAAAGAAACTTAGATTTTATACTTTCAGTATTTAAAATAAGACTTCTAACACTTTTAGGATTTTCGCCACAAATTAAACATTGTGTAACTTGCAAGCAAGAAGAAAATTTAAGTTATTTTAGCATAAAAGATAATGGCTTTAAATGCGCATCCTGTGGCAAAGTAGATAAAAGCGCAATTCAAATTTCAAATTCTACAGTTACAGCAATTAGATACATAATGTTAGCAGATGCAAAAAAGATTTTTTCATTTCAAATATCAGATGAAAACTTGCAAGAGCTAAACTTAGTAAGTAAATTATATTTTAATGAAAAGTTAGAAAAAGAATACAAATTAGAAAACTTATTTTAATACGTCAAGTGAAAAGTTAAATGCAATTCTGTAAAGTAAATGCAATTTGTACGATTAGCTTATTTTAATAAAACTTTAAGATTTACAGTAATTGAAAAATTATGTAATTTATGATAAACTAAATATGATATAATCTAGTAATTAATTTATATTCTTAAAAAGCGCAAAGGAGAGAACAATGAGCAAAACAGTTCAATTCGGCTTGGGATTTGTAGCGGGTAGACCTAATGTATGCAAAATTATAAACGATACTTATGAGCAATTATTAAATCAATTTAAAAATATAGAAGATAAAATAGAACTAACTATATTTATTCTTTTCGATTTAGGCTATCAATATACAACAAGAGTAGATTTTTACGGCTTAATGCCAAATGTTTATAAAAATATTAAAATAAAATATATTACACCAGAAGACATTGAAGAAATGAAAAAAAGATTAGTTGGAAGAGGAAAGCTTACAAAAGATGAAGCAGAACTATTTTTTGGACACGGACATGCTAAAGGAAGAAATACATTAATGTATTATGCCCTTATTAGAGATATGGACTATCTTTTATTTTGGGATGATGATGAATATCCTGTAGCTTGCATAAAAAATAGTGAAACAAAAGAAATTATATGGCAAAAACAAGATAATATTCTAAAACATTATGAATATATTCACAATGCAGATGTAACTATTGGTTATCATTGTGGGTATATTTCACCAATCCCTTATGTAGAGCTAAATGAAGAAGTAGATGAAGGGCTTTTTCAAGACTATATAGAAGCTATTAGTAATGATATTATTTCATGGGACTCTATTAGGAATAAATTTATAAAGGATAATGGAATTACATATGCTAAACAAGAAATTGCGAGTGGAGAAGGAGCCTATGAAATAAAAAAACAAAATGGTGGAAAATGGGTTGCAGGTTCTACTTTATGCTTAAATTTAAGACATATAAGCAAAATTCCAGCATTTTATAATCCAGAAGGAGCAAGAGGTGAAGACACATTCTTTTCCACTTTATTAGATAAAGCAAAGGTCATAAAAGTACCTGTGTACCATTTCCATGACGGATTTTTAAAATATACAAACATTTTAAGAGAAAAGTACCCAAAAACTTTAAGAAAAATAAAAATAGAAGATGAACAAATTGCTAAAAGATTTATACAAGCTTCTAGAGGATGGGTTAAATATAAGCCATTATATCAATATATTACAGATAAAGAAAATTATAAAATAAAAATGGCAGAAACTCATAAAAAACTAGAAAATGGCATTCCCGAAGTTAATAAGCTGTTTGGCGGAGAAGACTGTAACATTTTAATAGATGACTTAAATAAATACGACAAAAACGTAAAAAAACATTATGAAGAGTACTTAAAAACAAATGAAATTTGGAACAAGCTTAAAAAAATATAACCATAGCTACGTTAGAAGTTATGCCATTAACACAGCTATTTAAAAATAATTATGAGGTAATGTGATTGGAAAATATAGAAGAATTAAGAAAAATTGAATTTGAACAAAGAGAAAAAGAATTAAAAAATGCAATTCCACAACAATTAGTTTACAATCCAAAAAATAAACAGAGCTTAAAAATTACTTATGTTATGACATGGACAGAAGTATGTGGTGGAACTAAAATTATATTAGAACATGCTAATAGATTAGTAAAATTAGGTCATGAAGTAAATTTAATTTCCCATTTCCAAAAGCCAGTATGGTTTCCTCTAGACGAAAAAATAAATTTTATTCAAGTACCTTGGGAAAAAATTTTATGTGAAAGCATACCAAAATGTGACATAATTATTGCAACTTATTGGAGAGAAATTTATGAATGTGTACAGCAGAAAATTGCACCAGTTGTATACTTTGAACAAGGGGACTTTCATTTATTCGACTTAAAACAACTAGATAATAGAACATTTGAATATATAAATAAGCAATTAAAAACAGTAAAATTTATTTATACTGTTTCTAGCTTTGCTAAAGAAAAATTAAAAGAAATTTACAATGTAGAATCAAAAGTAATACCAAATGCAGTAGATAACAATATATTTTATTATGAACCTCATAAGAAAAATGAAAATACAAATATTACTATAATTGGAGCAGAACAAGCAGAATTTAAAAGAATTAATAATATACTTGAAGCTATAAAAATAATAAAAAGTAAAGGATATAAAATTAATTTAAACTGGATTACTCCTACTGAACCTATTAATCCAGTAGGAAATGTAATTGTAAATCCAAAGCAAATTATAATAGGCAATACTTTACGCAATACAGATATTTATATTTGTGCCTCAATTTATGAGTCATTTTGCTTGCCAGTTTTAGAAGCAATGACTTGCGGAGCAGCAGTTATTACCACAAATAATGGTGGAAACATGGACTTTGTGGAAAACGGAAAAAATGCTTTAGTAGTAAAAAAAGATGATATAAATGATTTAGTAAAGAAAATTGAACAATTACTAAAAGATACTAATTTAAGAGAAACAATTGCTAACAATGCTTCTAAAATAAATGAAAAATTTTCTTGGAATATGACTATGCAAGAAATAGATAAATATTACAAAGAAATATTAAATTATGATGTAATATAATGTTACTATATAATAATTATATTAAAGCAATTTGCTATATAGTAACAATATAATTTTAAGTAGAAAAGTTTTATAAAATGTGGTTACCATTTATTTTTGACAAAAGCAACAATATTTGCTATAATTGACAAGTAAAAATTACTTCTAAGTAAGGAGAAGATTATGAGTAATGTAAGTGTTATTATACCAGCATATAATGAAGAAGCAACAATAGGACAAGTTATAGATAAAGTTAGAGAAAGTGCGATAAAAACAGAAATAATAGTAGTAAATAATTGCTCAACAGATAGAACAGAAGAAATTGCAAAACAAAAAAATGTAAAAACTGTATATTGTGAAAATAGAGGAAAAGGCTATGCAATGGAAGCAGGCATTAAATATGCAACAGGAGATATTATTACATTTATAGATGGAGACCTTGGAATTTATGTAGATGATATAATTAGCCTAATGGTAAGTCCAATTATAGAAAAAAAGGCCGAATTTACAAAGTCAACTTTTAGTAGAGAAGGTGGCAGAGTTACAGAACTAGTAGCAAAACCACTATTAGAATTACTTTTTCCAAACATACAAAATTTTGGACAACCATTAAGTGGAATTATAGCAGGAACTAAACAAGCCTTTGATAAAATAGAATTTGAAAAAGACTATGGTGTAGACATAGGCTTATTATTAGATATGATAAATAACAACATAGAAATACAAGAAATATATATAGGAAGAATAGATAATAATTCACAGTCTTGGCAATCTTTGCCAAAAATGGCCAAAGAAGTTGCTAGTGCGATATTAAAAAGAGCAAACAAAATTTAAAAAAGTTGACCTAAAAAAAGGTTAATTTTTTTAAGAGAAAAATATGTTTTTAAGGATGTGAACAATTGAATATATATGTATTAAGACATGGATTAACAGATTATAATTTACAAGGAAAATTTCAAGGGCAAGTAGATATAGCAATAAATGCTAAAGGAGTAGAACAAGCCCAAAAAGCAGCACAAGAATTAAAAAATATAAAATTTGATTTTATATTTTCATCTCCATTAAAAAGGGCTTTGCAAACAGCTAAAATTGTAACGAATTCTGAAATAATAGTGGATAATAGACTAACAGAAAGAAGCTTTGGAAAATTAGAAGGCAAATATAGCATTGAAAATTATGAAAGTAGAGTAGAAGAATTTCAAATTGAAACATTAGAAAACTTACAACACAGAGTATACGATTTTTTAAATGAGTTAACTAGTAAATATAAAAATTGTAGTAATATATTAATAGTAACCCATGCCTGTATCGCTTTAATGGTAGAACAATATTTTTCTAATAATAGAGGCGAAAGCGAAACCTTAAAAAATGGTGAATATAAAAAATATACTATTTAATAAAAATATAATTTCATATAAAATATTAATAGAAAGGAGAAATAATTCAATAATCTTATATAATATTTTAATAATTGAATTATATGTAATTAAATGACAATACAAGATATTGAAAAAATTGAATTGGAAAGAACAGAAAAAACACCTGAGCAAAACTTAAAAAAACAAACTTCATCTAAACAAAAACTTAATATTGTATATTTAATGGTATGGACTAAAACCTGTGGTGGCAGTAAAATAATTTTAGAATATACTAACAGATTAGCAAAATTAGGACATAAAATTACAATTATTACTTATGATCAAAAGCCAAGTTGGTTTAATTTAGATGAAAAAATAGAATTTATTAAGTTAAATCCACAGCAAAAAATGGAAGATAACATTCCAAATTGTGATTTAGTAGTAGCAACAAGTTGGAAAAACATATATAGTGCAATGAAAGCAAACCGTGCACCAGTAGTATATTTTGAACAAGGTGGAGGACATATTTTTGACACAGCTAATTTAGATAAAACAAAAAAGGAAATAGTTGAAAATCGTATAAAAAATGTTTCTTTTATATACACAGTTTCAAACTATGCAAAAGAAATAATACAAAAAGAATATCAAAGAGATGCCTTTGTAGTTCCAAATGCAGTTGACTCAAATATATTTTTCCAAAGAAATGATAATGAAAAGCCAAAAAATACAATTGATATTACAACAATAGGTCCAGAAGAATTTGAATTTAAACATGTAGATAATATCATAAAAGCAGTTTCTATATTAAAACAAAAATATCCAAATATTGTTTTTCATTGGATAAGCCAAAGTGAGCCTAAAAAACATTTAGAAACGGCAGTTGTAAATCCACCACAAATAGAAATTGGAAATACTCTTAGAAATACAGATATTTATATATGTGCGTCTGATTATGAATCATTTGGACTTCCAGTTTTAGAAGCTATGACTTGCGGAGCTACTGTTGTTACAACAAATAATGGTGGAATTTCAGACTTCGTAAAAGATAAAGAAAATGGACTTATTGTAAAAAAGAACAGTGTAGAAGATATTATAGAAAAAGTAGAAGAATTAATTAAAAATGAAGAATACAGAAAAAAGCTTGCCAAAAATGCAGAAGAAACAGCAAAAAAATTTAATTGGGATAAAAGTGTAGAACTTTTAGAACAATACTATAAACAAATAGCACAATATAAAGTATAAAATATAAAGAAAGAGAAAAAAATTAAAAATGTATTTAATAGTAGGTTTAGGAAACCCAGAGCCAGAATATAGTAAAACTAGGCACAATATGGGATTTGATGTAATTAATAAAATAGCAAAAAAATATGAAATAGAACTAACAAGAACAAAATTTAATGGAATATATGCAAATGCTGTAATAGAAAACCAAAAAGTAATACTTTTAAAGCCACAAACATTTATGAACCTAAGTGGACAAAGTATAGAAGCCTTTGTAAGCTTTTACAAAATTCCAATACAAAATGTTTTAGTCATTTATGACGATATGGATATTGAAATTGGAACCATTAAAATCAGAAAAAAAGGTGGACCAGGAACTCATAATGGAGCAAAATCCGTTGTACATGAGCTTTCATCAGAAGATTTTCCAAGAATTCGTGTAGGAATTGGAAAACCAGTAGATGAATATGATGCAATAGATTATGTTATAGGACCTTTAGAAGAAGATGTTTATCAAAAATTAGAGCAAGGAATTGAAAAAGCAAGCGAAGCAGTAACAGAATTTTTAAAAAGTGGCATTGATAATACAATGAATAAGTACAATTAAAAAGTGCAAAAGGCTAAAAAAATAATTACAATTTTAACTATATTTATACTTAAGGAAGGAATATTAATAAAAATGCAAGAAATTATCATAAAACAAGAAAACGACTTAAAAAAAATAGTTGCAGTAGTAGAAAATGGAAAACTTGTAGAAAAGTATGAAGAAAATGAAGAAAAAGAAAGACTAGAAGGAAACATATACTTAGGAAAAGTAGAAAACGTTTTGGTTCGGTATGCAAGCAGCATTTATAGATATAGGAACAGAAAAAAATACATTTATTCATGTAAAAGACATTATTCCTAAAATTAGTAATGAAACAGGAAATAAAAATGAAGACCTAAGTAAATATGACATAAAAAATTATATTCATACAGGAATGCCAATTTTAGTTCAAGTTAAAAGAGATAGTACAAACAAAAAAGGTGCAAGAGTATCAAGCCATATTACTATGCCAGGAAGATTTATAGTACTAATGCCTGAAACAGAATTCATTACTGTTTCTAAAAAAATAGAAAAAGAGCAAGAAAAAAATAGACTAATAAAAATTGTAAAAGAGAACTTGCCAAAAGGCTATGGAGTAATTATTAGAACATCAGCAGAAGGAAAACCAGAAGAACTAATAAAGAATGATATAGCAAGAGTTTTAGAACAATATGAAAAAGTGCTAAAAAAATTCAAAGAATTGCAAAATAATAAAAATGTTAGTCCAACATTACTATATAAAAACGATGGAATAGTTGGTAAAATACTTACAGATTTAGTAGATAACGACCTAATGAAAATTACTACAAATAATGCAGGAATTCATAGCTACGTTAAAAAATTTCTAGAAGAAACAGGCTTAACTGAAAAAGTAAAACTAGAACTTAAAAATGAAGATGTACTTAAAATATATGATATTGAAGAACAAATAGAAAAAGCAAGTAATCGCAAAATATGGCTAAAATGCGGTGGCTTTATTACCATAGATAAAACAGAAGCCTTAACCGCAATTGATGTAAACTCAGGCAAATATGTAGGAACAAAAGACTTAGAACAAACCGTATATACAGTAAATAAAGAAGCAAGCATTGAAATTGCAAAACAACTAAGACTTCGTGACATTGGCGGAATTATTATAATAGACTACATTGATATGGAAAAAGAAGAAACCAAACAAAAAATACAAAAAATTTTGGAAGAAGCATTAAAAAAAGATCGTTCAAAAACACAAGTTGTTGGTTTTACGCCACTAGACCTTTTAGAAATGACAAGAAAACATATGTAGGGGACAGTCCCTTTTTCCCTTTTTGGGTAATTAGGGACAGGTCAGAAAAATAAGAGGAAATTATGAGAATTAGATACAAACCTTGGGCAAGAAAAGAATTAGAAGAAAGCCCTTTTTATAGAGAACATCCAGAAGAATTAATTGGAAAATGGAGGCAAGAATTTATAAATCCTAGCCATCCATTTTTTGTAGAGCTTGGCTGCGGAAAAGGAAGCTTTATTGCACAAAAGGCAGTTAATAATCCGCAAAATAATTACTTAGCAATAGACCTAGTTGACCCAATGCTAGGCTTAGCAAAAAGAAAAATAGAAGAAGTTTACAATGAGCAAAAAAAGCAAATAAACAATGTACTTATAACACGTTTTGATATAGAACGTATTTTACTTATATTAAATGAGCAAGATAGCGTAGATGGAATTTACATTAATTTTTGCAATCCATGGACAAGAGGAAAACATCATAAAAAAAGGCTAACTCATACTAAACAGTTAGAACATTATAAAAAATTTTTAAAGCCAGGAGCAAATATTTATTTTAAAACAGATGATGATAATTTATTTGAAGAAAGCATAAACTATTTTAAAGAAGCAGGCTTTGAAATTAGTAAAATAACACGAAATTTAGAAAATGAACCGAATTTCTGGGAAAATATTGAAACAGAACATGAAAAAATGTTTAAAGAACAAGGAATAAAAATAAAAGCATTGATAGGAACAATTCCTTTTTTAAGTTAAAATAAACATATTTAAAAAATAAATTTTATAAAATAAAAAGTCTGAATAATAAAGCTTAAATAGGCAAGAATATAAGTAAATTCGAAAGGAGAAATTACTTATGTTTTTGCCTAAATCAGTTTATTATGAAAAGCAAAGCGAAAATTATGAACTTGGAAAAAAGCTATTACAGGAGTATAGAGAAAAAAACATTCCTTGTATAGAAATAGAAAACCATAACAATATAGAAGAAATGCGAAAAAAGCAAAATAGTGAATTTCCAAATATGAAGCAAAACTTAATTATAGGAATTAGAAAAACACATAATTTTGTTCCAAACCATAAAACTTCTGATTTTTTAGTACCATATACATCATCTGGCTGTATTGCAATGTGCCTTTATTGCTATTTAGTTTGTAACTATAACAAATGTGCATATTTAAGACTATTTGTAAATAGAGAACAAATGCTAGAAAAGATTATAAAAGTAGCAAATAAAGCCGAAAAAAACCTAACTTTTGAAATAGGAAGCAATAGTGACTTGATTTTAGAAAACACAATTACAGGCAACTTAAACTGGACAATAGAAAATTTTTGTAATAATGAAAAAGGGTTTTTAACATTCCCAACTAAATTTGATATGGTGGACCCAATTTTGCCTTTAAAACATAACGGGAAAATAATTGTACGTATGAGTGTAAATCCAAAAGAAATAATTAGAACAATTGAAATAGGCACATCTCCCTTAGAAAAACGAGTACAGGCAATTAACAAATTAGCAGATGCAGACTATAAAATAGGAATTTTAATAGCTCCTATCATATTAGTTGAAAACTGGCGAGAAAAGTATAAAGAGTTAGTAGAGTATTTAGCAGAAAACTTAAGTAAAAAAGTAAAAGAAGAAGTATTTTTTGAAATTATTTTTATGACATATAGTTATATACATCGCAAAATAAACGAAGAGGCTTTTCCAACTTTGCTTAACTTATACGACCCTAATATTATGACAGGTAGAGGTAAAGGAAAATATACCTACAATAAAGAAGTAAGGGCAGAAGCAGAAATTTATTTAAGAGACCTTATGCAAAAATACTTTCCAAGTAATGAAATTAAATATATTGTATAAAAAATTCAATTATAACTATTAACTATTAACAAATTCTTCACACTCTAGACATAATTGATAGTTATAATGTATAATGAATGTGAATAAAAAATATGCTTTTGAAAAGGAGTATGAAATGAACGATATTACAATATTAGTTGTGGATGATGAATCTAGAATGAGAAAGCTAATTAAGGATTTTTTAATGCAAAAGGGCTATTCTATTTTAGAAGCGGCAGATGGTGAAGAAGCTTTAAAAGTATTTGAAGAAAATCAAAGCAAAATAAACTTAATTTTATTAGATGTTATGATGCCAAAATTAGATGGTTGGTCTGTGCTTCGCCAAATTAGGCAAACTTCAAAAGTTCCTATTGTTATGCTAACTGCAAGAGGAGAAGAGCAAGATGAATTATTTGGCTTTGAGCTAGGAGTAGATGAATATATTTCAAAACCAGTTAGCCCTAAAATTTTAGTAGCAAGAGTAGAAGCTATATTAAAAAGAAGTATGGGAAACAGAAAAGATGTACAAGAATATGGCGGAATTACCATAGATTCAGATGGAAGAACTGTAAAAGTAGATGGCAAACAAGTTGAAATGAGTCTTCGTGAGTATGAATTACTAAAATATTTAGTAGATAACCAGGGCATCGCACTATCTAGAGATAAAATTTTAAATAATGTGTGGAACTATGATTATTATGGAGATTCAAGAACCATAGATAGCCATATTAAAAAAATTAGGCATAAACTAGGTAAAAAAGGCAAATACATAGAAACCATGAGAGGTGTAGGATATAAATTTGAAATAAAATAAAAAACAATAATTAGAGTGCAAAAATATGTAAAAAATAATCTAATACAAAAAAAGGAATGAACAAAAATATGAAAAAAATAAAAGAAAAATTTAAGTCAGTAAGATTTAAGCTATTTATTACGTTTTGTATTTTTATTATGTTTTTAGTATTTTGTTTAATTGCTATAAATAGGCTAGTACTAGAAAATTTTTATATGTATAGCAAAACAAAAACTATTAAAGAAGTATATCAAAAAATTAATGATTATTATGCAAATCCAAGCTTGGACAAAAATTTAGAAACCGAGCTTAAAAAAATTGCATATAAAAATAATTTTGATATTTTAATACAAGCAGATACAAATTTAATAGTGTTTTCAACTAATAGAGACTTACTAGAAAATGTAGAAAAAATTACTAATTTGCTAAATATGCAAGAACAAATAAAAGGTCCAAATTTAATTTATAAAGATGAAAATATGCAAATTACAAAAATAACAGATTCTACAAATAACTTAAATTACATATTATTAAGCGGAAAGCTTGTAAATGAATATAACCTATATATTAGAATTCCAATAGCACCAATAGAAGAAAGCGTTAGAATATCTAATGAAGCATTAATTTTAATAGGACTTCTTACTATTATTATAGCATCTTTTGCAATATCATTTATTACACGCAAATTTACAAACCCTATATCACAGCTGAGCGAAATTACAAATCAAATGGCAAGGCTAGACTTTAGCAAAAAATATAGAATTACAGATTCAGATGATGAAATAAACGAGCTTGGAAAAAATATTAATACTATGTCAGATAAGCTAGAATCTACCATTAATCAATTAAAAGAAAACAATAAAGAGCTAGAAAAGGATATTGAAGAAAAATCTAAAATTGATGAAATGAGGAAACAATTTATTTCAGATGTATCGCATGAGCTAAAAACTCCAATAGCTTTAATACAAGGCTATGCAGAAGGCTTAATAGAAAATGTAAACAAAGATGAAGAATCTAGAAAATTTTATGCAGAAGTAATTTTAGATGAATCTAATAAAATGGATCAGCTAGTAAAACAACTTTTAGAATTAATGAAACTAGAATATGGTAAAAGAGAGTTTAATGATAAAAAATTTGATTTAAATGAACTAATAAAAGAAGTAATTAGAAAATGTAATGTTATGCTTGAAGAAAATAGCATAGAAGTTATTTTTAATCAAACTGAGCCTGTTTATGTATATGCAGATGACTTTTACATTGACCAAATTGTAACAAATTACTTTACAAATGCAATAAAAAATGCGGAAAGCACCACAGATGGAAAAAAACAAATTCAAATTAGAATAGAGAAAAATGGCGATAAAGCAAGAGCATTTGTATTTAATACTGGAAAAAATATTGACAAAGATGATTTAGATAGAGTTTGGGGTAGATTTTACAAAGTTGATGGCTCTAGAAATAGAGAAAATGGCGGAAGCGGAATAGGGCTTTCTATTGTAAAAGCAATTCAAACTAATTATAAAAATGGTTATGGGGTATCAAATAAGGAAAATGGTGTAGAATTTTATTTTGATATTAATTTGAGCAATTAATTAGCAAATGTCAGTTAATAATTAATGGCTTTATAGTTAATAGCTTGAATAGTACTAGTTTTCTTGTTTTTCAAATGCCCGTTGCAGGAGTAAAGTTCAAAGAAGAAGGTTCAGAACGGGACCTCTCAAAACTGCGAAAAATAGTACTATGCAAGCAATTAATTAGCAAAAGTCAGTTAATAATTAATGGTTTTATAGTTAATAGCTTGAATAGTACTAGTTTTCTTGTTTTTCAAATGCCCGTTGCAGGAGTAAAGTTCAAAGAAGAAGGTTCAGAACGGGACCTTTCAAAACTGCGAAAAATAGTACTATTCAAGCCATAATGCAATTAATTATGCATATTATACAGTATCAAATGTCGAAATAAGTCGATGAAAAGTTCTTTACAAATTAATAAAATTGGTGTATTATAATTGCAGTTTTAAAAATTGCAATTTTTTTAATTTATAAGAAAGTTCAAAATTATTCATATTAAGCAATATTAATTTACCTTATATCAATAAAATTTTATCAAAGGCATTTTTATTATAAAATTAAATCCTTAATAATTTTAAGCATTATTATTTTAAGCATAAAAAATTAATTCAGCAATAACTTACATTATTATTCTAAATATGAAAAATTAATTTCTTAAATTAAATTTCAAAACTAAATTCAATATTAAAAAAGGCAGGTGCAGTATATGTGATTAATTATACAAAAAGAAATGTAAGCTTTTTAAGCTTTGTTCTGGCTCTAACTTTGTTTGTATCATTTTGTATTATTTATTCATATTTTCAAAATTCAAAAGAAAAAAATCCAGATAATAATTTGTATACTAGAGTAATTTCAAATTATTCAATAAAAGTTCCAAACTATTATAACGAAAATTCTGAAAACAATACTCAAAACGATTTTCTATTAAAAAACAAGCTAAATGTAGCTTTATTAAACACTAGTGAAAATACTTTAAAATTATCAACAAAATTATTAGAAAAATCTAATAAAAATTCTACAAATACTTTAACACAAAACACTACTAATATTGAAAATATTAATCAAAATAACACAAATAATGCAAATGAACCTAGCAAAGAATTTAACACAAATCAAACTACTTTAGAAGAAAATAATTTACAATCAAATTCTTCGCAAGAGCCAAATTTAGAACAAAACACAAACGAAAAAACTCAAACACAGGTGCTTGAAGAAAATAAAGAAAAAACTTGGAGAATTCAAATACCTAAAATAAACTTAGATGCACATATATCAGAAGGAATTACATCATCAGTTTTATTAACATCTATTGGGCATTTTGAAGAAACTAGCAAATGGCAAGGAAATGTAGGCTTAGCAGCACATAACAGAGGCTATAAATGTAACTTTTTTCAAGATATAAAAAATCTAGAAATAGGAGATGAAATAATTTATACTACTGCAAATAATAAAAGAGTGTATAAAGTACAAACTAACAAAGTTATTCTGCAAACCGATTGGAGTTATTTGCAAAGTACAAAAGATAACCGCATTACTTTAATTACTTGTGAAGAAAATAGAAAAGATTACAGAAGATGCGTGCAAGCAGTAGAAGTTGCAAATAATATAATAAAATAAAAAAATATGTTAAAAAATAAAAGTAATTTATGAAAAAATTACTAAAAAAATAGAAAACATATACAAGGAGGAAAAAAATGTTTAAAACAAAAAAAATAATATACATACTAATGATAATAACAATGATAATAGCTAATTTTTCAATTTTCTTATGGCAAAGTAAAACAAATGCTACTGTACTACCAGATGACGACCCAGATTTATATTCTAAAGGACAAGCTACATACTTTAAATATAAAGGTAGCCCAATTGAAATGGAACTTGTTTTTTATAAAAAAGATATTGAATATCCAGCCTACGGCTTAAATAAAGAAAAAACTGGTTTTTCAGAATCTAACGACTATAAAGTAAGAATAGATGGCTTAGTAACTAATCAAAAAGTTTGGAGAGCAATTACTAATGGATATCCTTTTGTGAGTGCAGAAGATTTAGGCTGTAGCACAATAGAAAGAGCCTATGCAGCAACGCAAATAGCAGTATATGATGCTTATTATAATTATGATTTAAAAAAATTAACTCAGGTAAATGAAGAAGATGCATCTACTGTAGCTGCTGCAAAATCAATTATTGAAAAAGCTAGAAAAGCCGAAAAATCTAAAACAATAGGAACCTTAGAAATTAAAGAAGCTTCAAAGTGGAAAGTAGATGATGTAGATGGAAATTATGTTAGCAAAACTTATACTGTAACTTCATCAGCGCCAAACAAAAACTATGAAATTTGCCTTACAGGAAAAAATCTTTCAAAAGTTGAAGCAAGAAGAATGAATAATGTATCAGATCCTGACTTTTTACCAAACGAAAAATTTAAAATTGTAATACCTGTATCAAGTTTACCTATTTCTGGGGAATTTGCTATTCATGCAACATCTTCTTTGCAAACATATCCAATCTATCATGCAAAAGATTTAGAAGGCAAATATGAAGATTACGCTATTACAGCAGGAGAATATGAAAAAGTAGAAGGCATTTATAATCAAAATTATGAAATAAATACAACAAAAATAAAAGTTTTAAAACAAGATGGAGATAGCCAAAAACCATTGCAAGGAGCAGTATTTAATTTATTAGACCAAAATAAATCCATACTTTATTCTGAATTAATAACAAATAAAGAAGGCATTATAGAAATTTCAGGCCTTGCACCTGGAACATACTATCTAGAAGAAGCAATTGCTCCAAACGGTTATTATGGATACAATGAATTAATTAAAGTAGATACTACTAATCAAGAAATAGTAGAAATTAAGGTAGATAATTTTATAGACGAAGGAGAAAAAGTAGTTCCAGAAGAACCTAAAGAACAGCATTTTAGCAATAAGAGACTTCCTGCAACAGGCTTTTAAGTTAGTATATAAGTTAATTATATTAAAGCTCGAATAGTACTATTCGGGTAAAAACACTAACTAGTAACGTTTTCTAGTTACTAATTAATGGATTTATAGCTAAGCCGCTCGAATAGTACTAGTTTTCTTGTTTTTCAAATTGCCCGTTGCAGTAGTAGGCTCAGAGAAGTAAAGTCAGAACGGGACCTCTCAAAACTGCGAAAAATAGTACTATTCGAGCGTTAATATAATTATGACTATTAACTAGTACGGTTTCTTAATTAAAATATGGCACATTTATTGACATACAAGCAGAGAAAATATATAATTATTCCATATAATGCGGTCACAAACCAAAAAGGAGAATATATGATTTCACAAATACTTTTTTTAGCAATTTTAATCTTACTTAATGCCTATTTTGCAGCAACAGAAATCGCTTTTATATCATTAAATGATGCCAAAATAGAAAAACAAGTTAGGGAAGGAAATAAAAAAGCAAAACAAATTCAAAAAATGCTAAAAAACCCAAGCAAATTTTTAGCAACAATCCAAATAGGAATTACCTTAGCAGGATTTTTATCAAGTGCTTTTGCATCAGATGCATTTGCAGATGTATTAGCACCAGCATTAAATAATTTAATGCCATTTTTAAGTATTTCAATATGGAGAAGCATTTCAATAGTAATTATTACATTAATACTTTCATTTTTTACACTTGTATTCGGTGAACTTGTTCCTAAAAGATTAGCAATGAAATATTATGAAAAAATTTCATTTGGTACAGTTGGAGCTATTAGAACAATATCTATTTTAACAGCACCTTTTGTAAAATTATTAACAAGTGCAACTACTGTAATTTCTAAAATATTTGGAGTAAGTGAACAAGATGAAGAAGTTGTTACTGAAGAAGAAATAAAAATGATGGTAGATGAAGGTGAAGAAAAAGGCTCAATAGAAGAAGCAGAAAAAGAATTAATTAACAATGTATTCGAATTAAATGACATTGTTGCTTCAGAAATTATGACACACCGTACAGAAATGTATGCAATTGAAATAAATCAAAATTTATATGAAATTCTAGATGAAATAGATGAATACAAATATAGCAGAATACCCGTATATGAAGAAACAATAGACGATATTAAAGGCATTTTATTTTTAAAAGATATTTTAAAATTTGTTAGTTCAGGAGAAAAAATTGAAATAAAAAACATTTTAAGAGAAGCATATTTTGTTCCAGAAACAAAACCAATAGATGAAATATTTAAAGAACTACAAACTAATAAAATGCAAATGGCAATAGTTGTAGATGAATATGGCGGAACTTCTGGTTTACTTACAATGGAAGACATTTTAGAAGAACTAGTAGGCAATATATTTGATGAGTACGATGAAGTAGAAGTAGAATACAAAAAAATTGATAACAACACATACTTAGTAGAAGGAAATATGAGCCTTTATGAATTAGAAAGAATTTTAGATATAAAAATTCCAGAAGGAGACTATGAAACACTATCAGGGTATTTAATAGATAAACTAGGCAGATTACCTGAAGAAAATGAAAATCCTACCATTGAAGATGAGCAATTAACATATCACATTGAAAAATATGAAGATAAAAGAATACAATGGGTTAAAATATGTAAAAACGGACAAGAAAAAATAGAAGAACCTGAAGAATAAACAAAAGAAATATATAAAAAATGAAAGGAAGAAAAAGGGTATGAAGGGAAAATTAAAATGGATTATTTTAGCAGTTATTATTCTACTAATAGCAGTAGTTACAGCTATTATAGTAATAAACGAATTAAGTATGCAATATGACATAGAAGAAATTAAAGAATATAACTATTTTGTACTTACTGAAAAATCTAAGTATGGCGTTATTGATAAAAACGGAAATGTTATTATTGAGCCTAATTATATAGCTATTCAAATTCCAAACCCTTCTAAACCAGTTTTTATATGTGTAAGTAGCTATAACCAAGAAAACAAAACTTACGAAACAACAGTATTTAACGATAGTGGCACACAAATATTTACAGATTATGAAGGAGTACAAGCAATATCTATTAGCACTAACATAGATTCTAGCCCTTATGAAAAAAGTGTACTATCATATCAAAAAGATGGAAAATATGGTTTAATTACTTTAGAAGGAAAAGTTGTAACAAAACCAATTTATGATGAAATAAGCAGTATTAATTATAAAGAAGGAACATTTTTAGTTAAAAAAGATGGAAAAGCTGGAGTTATTAATATGAAAGGAAAAGTAATTATCAAAAATGAATACGAAACAATCACTTCTGATAATTACTATAATGAAACCACTAAAAATAAAACAACAGGCTTCATTGTAAGCAAAAAAACAGAAAACGGATTTAGATATGGTTATATAGATTTTCGCGGACATACCATACTAAATACAGAATATACTCAGCTAAAAAGAGTTACACAAATTCCTAGTGAAAAAGACATTTATTTTATAGCCTATAAAGAAGGACAAGCTGGATTATTAAAAAACAAACAAGTAATATTAAATTATGAATACCAAGAAATTTCTTATTATGCTGTTGACGATATTTTCATTACAACACGTAATGGAAAGCAAGGAGTTGTTAAAAAAGAAGGCCAAACAATTTTACATTCAGAATATGATAGAATTCTATCTGGAGGAATTTACTTAAATGCTATTAAAGGTGATGAAAGCCTTATGTTTGACTTACAAGGAAATCAAATACAAACTGAAAGTATTAGTATAACACAAACAGATAATCCAAATTATTATATTGCAATAGATAAAAACGATATATATACTGTGGTAGATGCTAGCGGAAATAAAATTATAGATGACAACTATTCATACATTGGATACTTACCAGGAAACTATTTTATAGTTGCTAAAGAAGGAAAAAATGGAATTATTAATAGTAAAGGTGAAGTTGTAGTAGAAATTAAATACACAAGTATTTTTAAATTTAATGACACAAATTTAATTCAAGCAGAAATGTCAGATACAAAAACTATTGAGCTATACAATATGAAAATAGAAAAAGTAGCTAGTATGAATAATGCAGTAATTGGAGAATATAAGGCTTCTAGCATAAATCCTAAAAAATACATTATGTTAGCGTCAGAAAATAATTTTTTATACTATGATGAAAACGGAAACAAATTAGAAGCAAAAGATGTATTTCCAAACAATACCCTTTTAGCAAAAAATATAAATAATAAATGGGTATTTGTTGATAGAGAAGGAAATATAAAAGTACAAGCAAACTATGAAATGATTACAGATTTTAACGAATATGGATTTGCAGGTATAAAAGATGATGGCAAATGGGGAGTAATAAATCAAAACGGAGAGGTAGTTCAAGAGCCAACTTATGAACTAGATTGGTATCAACCAAGCTTTTTAGGAAAATACTATAAAGTCAATGCATGGTACACAGAAGCAAGATACAGTAGTGACGAAGTATAGTGGCTTATAAACAATGTACTCCTTCATAAATATAAGTGCCTTTCCAAAAATGCAAGTATGAATTGTATGTGCCTTTTGAGCAAAGTAAGTATGAATCCTCATAATTATGTGCCTTTTAAACAGAGAAAGCATGGATTTCATATCAAACAAAGTAAGAGGGGAATGAATTTAAAAATGTACAAAGAATTTGGAATAAGTGAAAATTTATTAGAATTAGCAGACAAAGTAGAAGAATCTGTTAAAGAAGAATTTAAAAAAATAAATAAACTATGTGAATACAATAGTTTAAAAGTTTTAAACGCATTTCAAAAATACAATATTTCAGATATTCACTTTAATAGCACCACAGGTTATGGCTATTCAGATATTGGCAGAGACACAATTGAAAAAGTATTTGCAGAAGTACTTCACACAGAAGATAGCCTAGTAAGAAGCCAGTTTATTTCTGGTACTCATGCATTAACAGTTGCATTATTTGCATTTTTAAGACCAGGAGATACATTTTTAAGCATTTGTGGTAAGCCATATGATACTTTAGATGAAGTAATTGGCATTGTAGATAATCCAAGTTCTTTAAAAGCCCATAATGTAAAATATGAGCAAATAGATATGCTTCAAGATGACTTCGACTACGAAAAAATACAAAAAAGAGTAGAAAAAAATGATATTAAATTAATTGAAATACAGCGTTCTAGAGGCTATAGTTTAAGAAAAAGCATCACTCTAGATAAAATAGAAAAAGTAATAAATACAATTCGCAAAGTTAATAAAACTGTTATTATAATGGTAGATAACTGCTACGGAGAAATGGTAGAAACCATAGAACCAAGTGACTTAGGAGCAGATATTATAGTAGGGTCTTTAATAAAAAATTTAGGTGGTGGAATAGCACCAAATGGAGCCTACATTGCAGGAAAAAAAGAATTAGTTGATTTAGCAGCACAAAGACTAACTGCACCAGGGCTTGGAAAAGAAGTAGGACCAACCCTTGGAATAAATAAGCAAATTTTGCAAGGTCTATATATGGCGCCAGCAGTAGTAGCAAGTAGTTTAAAAACAGCTATATTCGCAAGCAAATTATTAGAAGAATTAGGCTATGACCCAAGTCCAAAATATAATGAAAAAAGATCAGATATTGTACAAACTATTACATTTCATAACGAGCAAAAATTAATTAAATTTTGTCAAGGTATACAAATGGGTTCTCCAATTGATAGTAACTCAATTCCAGAGCCATGGGATATGCCAGGCTATACCGATAAAGTTATAATGGCGGCAGGAGCATTTACGCAAGGTTCATCAATAGAACTTTCTTGCGATGCGCCAATTAGAGAGCCTTACACAGCTTTCCTTCAAGGTGGACTTACTTATGAGTATGGGAAGTTGGGGGTTCTTAAAGCTGTACAAAACATTAGTTAAAAAATAAACTTCGTCTTGCGTTGTCAAGCGTCGGACAAATAATCCTCAATGTACAAAAAGTACATTTCCGGTTATTTGCCTAGCTTTCCTAGCAATACTCGTTTCTTTTTTAACTAGATAATTAAGAGGATATAAATACTAATTCTTTTTCAAACTAGATAATTAAGGATATAAATACTAATTCTTTTTTAAACTAGATAATTAAGGATATAAATACTAATTCTTTTTCAAACTAATTAATTTTTAAAATACAAAATAATTGAGAAACAAGAGGTAGATAATGAAAGTAATTGTAATAGGTGGTGGGCCTGCTGGAATAATGGCAGCCTTGAATGCTAGTAAATGCGGAAACGATGTAACAATATTAGAAAAAATGGAGTCTATTGGAAAAAAGCTATTAATTACTGGCAAAGGTAGATGCAATATTACAAGTAGTCTTCCAATAGAAGAATTTATTCAAAACGTACCAGGAAATGGTATGTTTCTTTATAGTAGCTTTAATAAATTTACAAATCAAGATATAATTAATATGTTAGAAAATGAAGGCCTAAAAGTAAAAGAAGAAAGAGGCCACCGCATTTTCCCTGTTACTGATAATGCAAAAGATGTATTAAATGTATTTATAAAATTATTAAAAAAGCAAAATGTTAAAATTCAAACAAATACAAAGGTAGAAGAAATAATTGTAAAAGAAGGCAAAGCAGTTGGTGTGCAATGCCTTTTTTGTGATAAAAGGCAAACAATATTAGCAGATAAAATTATTTTAGCAACAGGTGGAAAAAGCTATCCAGCCACAGGTTCAACAGGAGATGGATACTTACTAGCACAAAAACTAGGACATACTATTAAAGAAATAAAACCATCGCTAGTACCACTAACAGCTAGCAGTTCTTCACTTCAAATATGCAGGCAAATGCAGGGCTTAAGCCTAAAAAATGTTGCAATAAAAATAAAAGATGTAGAAAACAATAAAAATATATACGAAGATTTTGGCGAAATGCTATTCACACATTTTGGAGTCTCAGGCCCAATAATATTAAGTGGTTCAGCTCATTTACTTAGATATCCAAACGTAGAAAAATTACTACAAGAAGAAAAAATTTGTATTACTTTAGATTTAAAACCAGCTTTAACAGAAAAGCAACTAGAACAAAGAATATTACGAGACTTCGAAAAAGAAAAGAACAAAGAATATAAAAATAGTTTAAATGACTTACTACCTCAAAGAATGATAGAAACAGTAATACAGCTATCTAAAATAAATGAAGAAAAGAAAGTAAATTCTATTACAAAAGAAGAAAGAAAAAGCCTAGTAAATGTTCTTAAAAACTTAGAAATAACTATATCTGGTTTTAGACCAATCGAAGAGGCTATAATTACATCTGGTGGTATTTCTATAAAAGAAATAAACCCTAAAACAATGGAATCTAAAATAGTTAGTGGTCTATATTTTGCAGGAGAAATAATAGATGTAGATGCATATACAGGAGGCTTTAATTTGCAAATTGCATATTCCACAGGTTATGTAGCAGGAGAAAACAAGTAGCAACGTAAAAAACAGTGTAATAATAACAGTGTAAAAATAATGACGTTAAAATATTAGAATTAAAATAGTAACATTAAAATAGTAGCATTAAAATAACAGTAGTAAAACACATAAACTAATAACGGCAGTAAAACACATAAATAAAGCAGAAAGTAGGAAAGCAAAATTGAAAACAATTAGTGAAAATGTAACAGAGCAAATTGTAGAAAAAAAATCCAAATTCATTTGTGATTTAATTTATGTCAGTTCTGAAAAAGAAGTAGAAGAAAGTTTGCAAAAAATTCGCAAAAAATATTATGATGCTAAGCACCACTGTTTTGCATATAGGTTACAAAATAAAAATGGAATATTAGAAAAATCAAGTGATGACGGAGAACCATCAGGTACGGCAGGTGCACCTATGTTAAACTTGCTTGCTAAAAACAATCTTACAAACTGCTTAGCAGTAGTAACAAGGTACTTTGGAGGCATACTTTTAGGAACAGGAGGCTTAGTTAGAGCCTATTCAGAAGTTACTAAAAAATCAATACAAAGTGCAAATTTTGTAGAAGAATATTTGCGGAATAGAAGTGAAAGTAACATTATCATATCAAGATTTTGAACTTTTTAAGCATTATTGTAGCCTAAATCAAATAAATATTATACAAACAGAATTTAATGAATTAATATGTTGTAATATAGAATTAACTTTTAACGAAAAAGACCAATTATTAACTCAAATAGATAAAAAACAACTTAATGTACAAAATATAGAACTTTTGCAAGAAAAGTATATCAAAAAAGTATGTGTATAAAACAAAAAATTCATACCAAAAATAAAAATATGATGAGAAAACATTGAAAAATGAATAAAAACAAAATAAAATGGAAAAAATTTCCAAAAACTATTGCAATTTATTTCCAAATTTAATATAATTTCAAACGTAAGAAATGAAAAAATTTTACAAATATTATTGAATAGGAGGAAAGAATTTTGAACGAAAAAATTACAGTATTAGTAGCTGATGACAATAATGACTTTACAATGACATTATCTAGTTATTTAGAAAAGGAGGAAGATATTCAAATCGTAGGAATTGCAAAAGATGGAAATGAAGCTTATAGCATGGCTTTGGAACTAAAGCCAGACATCCTTCTACTAGATATTATAATGCCACATTTAGACGGCTTAGGAGTATTAGAAAAAATATTTGAAACAGATTTAGATAAAAAGCCATTATGCATCATTTTATCAGCTGTTGGGCAAGACAAAATTACACAAAGGGCTATTAGCCTAGGAGCACAGTACTATATTGTAAAACCTTTTGATATTAATGTACTAATAAAAAGAATGAAAGAATTAAAAAATTATCAACCAACACAACTAAAAAATAATTTTATAAGTAGAGAAATAAAAAGCCAATATATAGATATAGCACCAGATAAAAAGAAAAATCAAGAAAATTTAGAAGCATTAGTTACAAACGTTATACACGAAGTAGGAGTACCAGCTCATATTAAAGGTTATCAATATTTAAGAGAAGCTATTATGATGGTGGTAAAAGATACCGATGTAATCAACCAAATTACAAAACAGCTTTATCCAGAAATTGCAACTAAGTATCACACTACTCCATCAAGAGTAGAACGTGCAATTCGCCACGCAATTGAAGTTGCATGGGGTAGACGGAGAACAAGGCACAGTAGAAAACATATTTGGTTACACAGTTTCAGCAGCTAAAGGAAAACCTACAAACAGTGAATTTATTGCAATGATAGCAGATAAACTTCGCTTAGAACTAAAAAGTGCATAAAATAAATGAAAAATACCTAAAATTAAAATATTTTGGGTATTTTTTTAGTTTGCTATGTTAGAGCAAGGAAAATTAGAAGAAATTGACATAAAGTTTAAAACGTATTATAATATAAATATGAATTAG
The DNA here is from genome assembly GCA_947589835.1 of uncultured Clostridia bacterium. Classification (GTDB taxonomy): domain Bacteria; phylum Bacillota; class Clostridia; order TANB77; family CAG-508; genus CAG-273. Next base: position 32,774 of record CANQCT010000002.1, on the reverse strand, counting down.
TTAGAAAGTCCTCTCAAAACCTATTTAACTAATTCAAATAACTATAGGAGATGATATTTAATTGAATCGGCAAGAACTTGTGGCACATGCACGTAGCCAAATAGACCAGCTTAAAAAAGCTGGTGTTCCAAAGCTGATGCAGGAAAAAAATGTGGAAGCTTTGAAAAAAATTCTGGAGAGCTTTGACTATTCTGCATATAAAGATTGCAGAAAGCCTAAATTCAAAATTAAGGATTTAGTTTTGGATTGTGAAGAAACTATCCTGGCCACCGTATTTTATGTGTTTGGAAATCCATATGTAAAATATGGTGATGGTTACTTTTTCAGCAATTCATATTATTTTAGAGATGTTTTACAGAGAATATCTAAGCCATGGGCAAGAAGACTTATTCACATCATTTATGGTGAAGAAGAAAATGTCCGTTATCTTAATATGTATTGCCAAGACGGAATCACTTTACCTCAGCTTGTAGGCTTAGAGGGAGTAGCCTGAAGAAAAAAAGTTAATATCAAAGGAGAGGACTTAAAGTAGGTGACATATTTGCCACCTGCTTTTCTAGTTACTAGTTAACGGTCTTATAATTAACCCGCTTAAATAGTACTAGTTAAGCTATTAGCTATAAAGTTAATAGTTACTATTCACAGCCTTAAAATTATCCGCCACGCACCCAACGTATTATGTATGTTTTTTCTAGGGCTAAAGCACGAAAAAACATATATAATGAAGCAAGTGGCTACTCTAAAATTTATAATTAGCTGTGAATTGTAACAGTTAATAACAAATGCAATAAATTCTTATTTACAACATATTGACTAAGTTAAATCATAAATATATAATAATCATAAGAAAAATGAAGTAAAAAACAATTACAATTCATATAAAAAGGATTTACAATTTTGCCTAAAGAAAGGAATGGTCATATAAATGTTCATTGAAGTACCAGAAAAAGTAGCACAAAAAACAGTCGTAAAAAGAGATGGCAAAAAAGTAGAATTTGATGGTGCAAAAATTGCACTTGCAATTCAAAAAGGTTTTGGAGATGTTATAGAATTAGCACCTACTACAACAAAATATGATGAAACAGATGTTAATAAAGTATATAGCAAAGTTCTTTCAAGAATAGAAAAATTAGAAGGCGAAAGAATTAAAATTGAAGAAATTCAAGACTTAATAGAGGAAGAACTAAAAAACAATGGCTACCAAGATGTATATGAGGCTTTTTCTAGCTATCGTGAAAAAAGAGCACAATCAAGGCAGCTATTTTTTGATGAAAAAAAGCAACACAAATTTTTAAAAGCCTTAGAAAATTTAGGCTTAAAATCTGCACACGAAGAAGAAAGCAAAACAAAAGAAGAAGATAAAAATACACCAATGAGCACAATGTTTCAATATGGAAGCACTATTTCTAGGCAATTTGCAATGACATATTTAATAAAGAAAAAATTTTCAGAAGCACATGAAAATGGAGATATTTACATTCACGATATAGACTTTTTACCAATGGGAACTACAACCTGTTGCCAAATTAACCTTAATAAATTATATGAAGATGGTTTCGTAGTAGGCAATGGCTTTATAAGAAATCCAAATGACATTATGTCTTATGCAACGCTTGCTGCAATAGCCATACAATCAAATCAAAATGATCAACATGGAGAACAAGGAATTCCTGCTTTTGACTATTATATGGCGCCAGGAGTTTTAAAAACATTTAAAAAGCAGTTTAAACAAATAGTTTTTGACTACTTAGAGTTAACAGATTTTGATAAATTCATTGCTATCAATGGAATAGAAAGAGAAATAGAAAAAATTAGTACAATAGAATTTAATATAAGCATATTTGATAAATATTGTAGAGAATCAGAAGAACTAAAAAGAATGTTTAGAATATGCTACGAAAAAGCTATGCAAAAAACTGATAGTGCTACATATCAAGCAATGGAAGCATTTATTCATAACTTAAACACAATACATTCTAGAGCGGGCGGGGCAGTTCCTTTTTCATCTGTAAATTTTGGAACAGATACCTCTCCAGAAGGAAGAATGGTAACAAAAAATTTCTTAAAAGCAACAGAAGCAGGGCTAGGAAATCACGAACCAGCAATATTTCCTATATCTATTTTTAAAATCAAGGAAGGCGTAAACTATAATGAAAACGATCCAAACTACGACCTTTTACAGCTTGCCTGCAATGTTTCAGTAAAAAGAATGTTGCCACGATTTAGCTTTTTAGATGCACCATTTAATAAAAAATATTGCGAAGCCAATAATTACGATACAGAAGTTGCATACATGGGAAACTCAATTAGAGTGCTAGAAAATATTGTAGACACTAATAAAGTAGTAACATCAGGAAGGGGCAACTTATCATATACTACAATTAATCTTCCAAGAATAGGAATTAAGCATGGAAATACTGCTAATGAAAAACTAGGAATAAATGAATTTTTTGAAGAGCTAGAAGAAAAGTTAGATTTAGTAAAAGATCAGCTCATAGAAAGATTTGAAATTCAGTGCAAGAAAAAATCATCAAATTTTCCATTTTTACTAGGGCAATTTGTGTGGATAGATAGTGAAAAACTAAAAGATACAGACAATTTAAAAAAAGTATTAAAACATGGAACTTTATCTATTGGCTTTATAGGTTTAGCAGAATGTTTAAAAGCATTAACTGGTAAAACTAATACAGAAAGCGAAGAAACACAAAAATTAGGTTTAAAAATAGTAAAATTTATGAAACAAAAATGTGATGAATACTCTAAAAAGTATAACTTGAACTTCACTTTAATTGCTACTGAATCAGAAAAATTAGCAAGCAAGTTTGTAAAGTTAGATAGGGCAATTTATGGAAAAAGGAAGGGCATTACAGATAAAGAGCACTATACTAATTCTTTTTACATACCAGAAAACACCAAAATTTCTGTGGAAAATAAAATAAAATTAGAAGCTCCTTATCATGCTTATACAAATGGTGGACATATTACATATATTTCGCAAAGTTTACTAAAAGAAAATAAACAGCAAGAGCTTATGAAAATGCTAAAAACAATGAAAAATGAGGGAATTGGATATGCTTCACTTGCAATTTAAAAATAGCATATAAAAATTTACGTTAAAGCTTGAATAGTACTAGTTTTCTTGTTTTTCAAATGCCCGTTGCTAGATGCAAATTCAAAGAAGCAAAGTCAGAACGAAACCTCTCAAAACTGCGAAAAATAGTACTATTCAAGTAGGTTAGCCATAAAATCATTAATTAGTAACGAATTATAAATATATAAAATGGAATATAAAAACCATAATTATAAAAGGAATATAAAAAATGGAAGAATTTAATTTAAATGAAGCAGATAATAGAGAATATGTACTAAAAATGGTACAACAAGATGGCAAAAACTTAGAATTTGCATCAGATAATTTAAAAAATGATAAGGAAATTGCAATGACTGCAATTAACCAAAACCCAGTATCACTAGAATTTGTAAGTGACAATTTAAAAAATGATAAAGAAGTAGTAGGCAGTTCTGTACAAAAAGTAGGGTGGACAGCTTGTTATGCAAGTGAAAAACTTAGAGATAATAAAGAAATAATGCTATCTGGAGTAAAAGTAGATGGGCAAATTTTATATTATGCATCAAAAGAATTAAGAGATGATAAAGAAGTAGTATATGAAGCGGTTAAAAATAAAGGCTTAATTTTAAAATATGCAAGTAACCGCCTAAGAAAAGATAAAGAAATAGTATTAGCAGCAATTTCACAAGACAAAAGAGCCAAAGACTATATATCATCAAACGATTTATTGCAAGATGCAGATGTTCAAGCTATTTTAAACCCACCAAAAGAAGAATAAAAAATATACCTATATAGCAAAAAAATTCTTTGAACAATATGCAAATAAAAAATATAACAGGAGCAAAATATGGACTTAGTAAGAAAAAACCTTTTTGAACTACAAGACAAAGACTATCAAAAATTTCAAAACAGTTTATGCCCAAACACAAATAACATTATAGGAGTGCGTATTCCTATTTTAAGAAAAATAGCAAAACAAATAGCAAAAGAAAATGCAGAAGAATTTTTAAAGCATAAAAAAATAGAATTTTATGAAGAAAAAATGCTATATGGCTTCGTAATAGGCTATATGAAAGCACCCTTAGAAGAAAAAATAAAATATTTAGATAAATTTGTACCAATGATTGATAACTGGGCAGTATGTGATTGCACTGTATCTACTTTTAAATTTGTACAAAACAATCTAGAAGAAATGTGGAATTATTTACAAAAATATATTTCATCTAATAAAGAATTTGAACTTCGCTTTGCAATAATAATGCTAATGGACTATTACCTAGAAGACCAGTACATAGATAGAGTGTTAAAAATTTATAATAAAACAAAAAATGAAGGCTACTATGTAAAAATGGCAGTAGCTTGGGCAATAGCAGAAGCATATAACAAATACCCTAAAAAAGTAATGGAACTTTTAAATAAAAATAGTTTAGATGATTTTACATACAATAAAGCCTTGCAGAAAATGATAGAATCTTATAGAATTGAAAAAAGTGTAAAAGATAATTTAAGAAAAATGAAAAGAAAACATTAATTGCTTTACACACTTAGAAGAGAGTGCTAAAACCAGCAAAAAATAATATAAAACAATAGTGAATAAGAATAATAAAAGTGAATAAAAATTATAAAAACATCAAAAACTAAGCTTAGTTACGATGCTTAAAAACTTTTTAAGCAAATTTGTAACTAAAAGGACTAATGGTAAAAATGAAAATATCTTGGATAAAATATGAAAAAGATAACAAAAGTTTTCGTTTGCCACAAGCTTTAGGATTTGATGTTTTTTCTTTATCTGATTTAGAAAAAACAGATGAAACGATGAAAAACTTAATAAAACAAAACTATGATACAATTATAATTTCAAACGAAGTGGCAGGCTTTTCAGAAGATATTATAAAAAAATATAAAAACAATAAAAATGTAAAAATAGTCATTTCTTTTAATAAAGATTAATACAGATAAATATATAAAAATTAGAATGGTTTTATAGGTATATCCAATTAAAAAAAATCTAAATTATATATAAGAAGGTAAGCAAAATTAGTGGAAGAATATATATTTGTCTGTATAGGAACAAATAAAATCTTAACAGACTCATTTGGCCCAAGAGTTGGGCAAAAATTAAAAAGCAAATTACAAACATACTCCAATGTAAAAATATATGGCACAATGGAATTTCCTGTGCATTTAAAAAATGCACAAATTCTAAGTCGCCATTTAAAAAAGTATAATAACAATCAAATAATATTAATAGATTCTGCATTTGGAAAAAGGGAACATATTGGTAAAAGCTTTGTAACATTAGGGGGCATAAAAATAGGAAACGCCTATGGAAGCGGGTTTTACTTTCCAGCTAGTTTAAATATAAAAACTGTAATAGGAGCCCAAAACTATTTACCAAACTGGAATATACAAAAAATTGATATGCTTGCAGAAAAAGTATCAAATTATATTAAAGACTACAATTTTAATTAAAACATTTAAATTGCTTAATAAAGAATATTGCACAATAAAATAAAAATTACTTGTATTAAAAATATTGTATAAAAAAATAAAAACTGGAAAAAATTTTATTAATAGAAATAAAAAGTGGAGGGAATTTAAAATGGATACAAGTAGTTTGAAAAATATTGTTGTGTTAAAAGATTTGCCATCTAACATAGTAGAAGAGGCAATTGTAGTGTTAAAAGAAAATCAAAAAATACAAAAACTAGAGTTAATAGATAAATCAAAAAAGCAAAGTAAAGAGCGAGATCAAGCTAAAAACATAGAAGAACAAGAGCAAAAGTCAAAAGATTACATTATAAAAGAAGCTCAAATGTTAATATCAGACTATATATCTAAAATTGAAAATAAAAACAAAATGGAAAATCAATCTATTCAAACATTAAAAAAGAAATGTAAAAAATTAAAAACTGTAAACCATATATTAGTAGCGGGTTTAATACTTATTGCTATAATTCAGTTTATAATATAGTTATAAATGTAAAGATTTTGATTGAAAAGAGTTATTAGCTTAAATAGTACTAGTTTTCTTGTTTTTCAAATTGCCCGTTGCAGGAGCCAGTTCATAGAAGTAACTCAGAACGGGACCTCTCAAAACTGCGAAAAATAGTACTATTTAAGCTCTTATATAGCAAAGAACAAAAAGCTAAAAATTAAACAAAAAATTATAAAAATTTTAAGAATAAAACACCTCTTAAAAACATATACATTAAAAAAAAGATTGCTACAAAGGAAGAGGTGTATTTTTGTGGAAAAAATAATTTCTCCAGAAGAAAGAATAAAAAGAGCAGAGGAAATATATTATCGTAGAAAATTAAATAATAACAATGTTAGAATGCCTAGTTCTCAAGTAAAACAAGGAAGAGAAAATAGGCAGTTTTCTCTGTACAAAAAAATGATTTTACAAATATTAATTTGTGTATTTATTTATCTTATATTTTCACTTATAAAAGAAACCAATTACATATTCTCTGAAAGTGTTTTAAATAAAACCAAAGAATTTTTAAGCACAGACATTAACTTTGCACAAATATCGAGTTCTGTAGGAGAATTTTTTCAAAATAATCAAGATAAATTCGGATTTTTAACAAAACTATGGAACAAAGAAGAAACTTCTGAAAACAAAGAAGAAAATAATCAAAGCGAAAATAATACAGAAGAAAATGCAAACCAAAATGAAGAAGGAGAAAATACTCAGCAAAATAGTAACGAAAATAGTGAAGAAAATAGTGAAGAAAACAATCAAAACCAGCAAAATAGTGAAAACAATCAAAGTGACAGTAATCAGCAAAATAATGAGCAAGCACAAAATTTGGAAAATGAAAACAGCGAAAGTAAGCAAGCTTCTACAAATAATGAAGAAATTGGCATAGGCGGAAGCAATGAAGATGTAAAAACAGTACAAGTATCAGCAAAAGATACAACTCAAAAAACTCAAATGCAAATAGATGCAGAATATATAAAGCAAAACTTCAGTATGACCCTTCCAGCAAAAGCTAAAATCACATCACCCTATGGAAAAAGAGAACCAACAGAAATAGTATCAGAAAATCACCAAGGAATAGACATTGGCGTAGTAGTAGGAACACCAGTAGTTGCTGCAATGGAAGGAACTGTATCAGTAGTTTCAAATGTTGGAGACTACGGAACACATGTAAAAATAGTAAATAAAGATGTTACAACTATTTATGCACATTGCAGTAAAATTCTAGTAAAAGAAGGAGATAAAGTAAAAAAAGGGCAAAAAATAGCCTTATCTGGCAATACAGGAAATACAACAGGACCACATTTGCACTTTGAAATAAGAAGAAGCGAAAGAACCGTAGACCCAGAATTAATATTAAGTTGGACCTAGTAAAGTTATATAATATATATTTATACGCAGTTATAAATTTAGGTTTTCTATTATTTATAAGTTTAAACTTTATAAGTAATAAAAGTTACTAATTAATAGGAGAAAAGCATGAGTATAAAAATAGACTTAAAAATATTTTTATTTATTATTTTGTTTTGGTTAACATCACAAATTAAAATCTATGCCATATTAATGATATTTGCATTAATACATGAATTAGGCCACCTATTCATTCGGACTAGTACTTGGATTTAAACCAAACAACATTAAAATAACCCCATTTGGCTTTCAAATCCATTTTAAAATAAACACTAACGACTATAATAAAAAAATAAAAAATGGAAACAAACTTTGCATTAAAAAAATAATAATTGCATTAGCAGGACCAGTAACAAATTTATTTATTGCAATTATTTGCTTATTAATAGCATCACATTATAAAAACTTAGCAATAATAATATACACAAACTTATTACTTGCAATATTTAATTTATTACCAATTTACCCATTAGATGGCGGAAGATTTTTGCACGAAATAGTGCATATTCAAAAAGGAAAACATGAAGCCTATAGAATAACAAATAAAGTATCAAAAATCACAGTAATAATACTAACAATAATAACAAGCATCGTTATTTTACGCATACATAACATAGCCTTTATAATAATACTTATGTACTTATGGTTCTTAGTTATAAAAAATGAAAAACAATATACTATGAAAAAGAAAATATATGAAGCATGTATGATAGACTTATAATGTAAAAGCTATTACTAACTAATGTGTTGGTAGTAGTTTTTATTTATACTTTTTTTTTATATCTGCAAACAAATCATTAACATCTATTCCTAAAATATATGCAATAGCAAATAATTCATAGTCCTTTACAGTTCTTTTATTATTCTCAATATCATATAAACTTTGCTTGTGAATACTAATTCCCATAAGTTCTAACTTAGCAGATAATTTTTCATAAGATAAAGACTTTTTTATTCTGTAATTTTTTAGTAATCTTCCAGTTACATTCATATTACCATTATATTTTGTAATCAATGACATATTTACCACCCCATAATTTTTTATTTATTATATTGATTTTAATATTTTTTTGTGGTAAACTTGTAAGTGTTAACACTTTATTATTTTCTATATTTAGTTCATATAGCTAAAAACATAACTTACAGCACATTGAAAAATAAATAATTAAATTCATAAAAACTGTCAATGTGAAAAAAGTTATGTATGAGAAAAAAATAGAAGAGAAGAAAGAATAAAAAACATAAGAGGAGGAAATAGGAGAATGAAAAAAAGTGAAACAAGCGGAATTACGTTAATAGCGTTAGTTGTAACCATAGTAGTCTTGCTAATACTAGCAGGTGTAACTATAACACTAGTGCTAGGTGAAGGTGGAATATTAGATATGGCAAAAGAGGTAGCAAAAAGAACAAACGATGCAAAAGAACAAGAACTAAAAGATTTTGCAGAATATTTGCAAAAAGTGTGAATGTCGAAATTTGTCATACGAAAAATGTTGCAAAATAGAAAAAATGCTATATAATTAAAGTATTATATTCTTAGCCGAAAGGCAAGCTATTTTTATCAAATTTATTATATGCTTTTAAAATAAAACTTTATTTAATCTTAGAATATGGTTACTACATAATAATTATAATTACGTTAAAACTTAAATAATACTAGTTTTCTTGTTTTTCAAATGCCCACCAAAGTAAGCAAGTTTAAGGAAAAATGTGTAAGTCAAAGGCCTCTCAAAACTGCGAAAAATATGTTAAATTAAAATTAAAGTCAATTTATGAAAATTTATAGGCTACTTAGTTATTAAAATAATTTAAAATATTTAAAAAATCAAAAGTGATTTAGGTATATCTTAATATTAAAATCAAAAATAATTTAGTATATCTTAATATTAAAAATCCAAATAAAAATATTAAAAAAGAATTAAAAGCAAATTATAAAAGCACTATAAAAAAACAAGCCTTCTAGCTAATAATATAAAATTTAAAAAAAGCATAAAAAACCAAGTAATATTTTAAGACCCAAAAATATTATTCAGTTTTTATGCAATATGCGAAAGGAAGGAAAACAAATTATGACAAAAAAACAATTAACAGAAGAAACAAAAGAAGAAAATGGAATATTACAACCAAAAAATGATGTAGTATTTCAAGCGTTATTTACAAGGGGAAAAGAAAGTATAACTAAGGCATTAATAGAAGACATACTAAATATAAAAGTACATAGCCTAGAATTAGACAAAAGCAAAGATTTATTAAATGACAATACAGAAGATAAAAATGGCAGACTAGACTTAAGGGCAGTAATAAATGATAACATAGAATGTGATATAGAAATACAGCTAAGTTCACATGAAAAAATGTTAGAAAGATTTTTATACTATTGGTCAAAAATGTATGCAGCAAATTTACAAATAGGAAATAAATATAGTTGTTTAAAAAAGACAATAAGTATAATAATATTAGATGATGAAATAGAAGATTTTAAAGAAATAACAAAAAGCCATACGAAATGGCAAATACGAGAAGAAGAATATTTAACTAAACTATTGACTCCATATTTACAAATTGATATAATTGAACTACCAAAGGCTATAAAAGAATACGAAAATAACAAACAAAATGAAGTACTTCAATGGATGATGTTTCTAGAAAACCCTGAAAATAAGGAGGTGGCTAAAATTATGGAAAACAATGAGAATATAAAAGAAGCAAAAGATGAATTAGAAAAAATAAGTCAAGATGATATATTAAGGAGAATGGCATTAAAAGCAGAACTAGAAAGAATGGACCAAGAACAATTATTATATGAAGCAAAGCGAGATGGAAAGCTAGAAGGTAAATTAGAGCGGTAAATTAGAGATTGCAAAGAAAATGCTAGAAAGAAAAATAGAAATAGACGTTATTATGAATGTAACAGGCTTATCAGAAGAAGAAATAAAAAAGCTTCAAACAAATGAATAAAACTTATTTAGGAATAATAGCTGAAAAGTACAAATTAGTTTACGAAAAATTGTTTAAAATTTCTCTTGCACTTTAGCCAAAACTATGGTAAAATAGTAACGTTGAAAAAGGAAATAAATTCCTTACTTGCAAATAAATTGCAGGTTTATATCCATAAGGAGGTGAAATATAATGAACAAATACGAAAGTGTTGTCATTATTGATCCATCTGTAGAAGAAGAAAAAGTTAAAGACTTATCTCAAAAATTCACAGAAATAATCAATCATGACGGAAAAGTAGAAAAAGTAGAAGAACTTGGCAAAAAGAAACTTGCTTATGAAGTTAAGAAAAACAAAGAAGGCTACTATGTAGTAATAAACTTTGAAGCAAACCCAAGTTTAATTGCAGAACTAGAAAGAAATTACAGAATCATTGATGAAGTAATTAAATTCATTACTGTAAAAGCAGAGTAGTTAAAAATACTTTGGCAAAACAAAAAGATAAATACGGGGCTTAATTAATAGAAAGGTAAGGTTAAAAAAATGAACAAAGTAATTTTAATGGGTCGTTTAACAAGAGATCCAGAAGTAAGATACACACAAACAAATAATACTCTAGTAGCCTCTTTTAGTTTAGCAGTAAATCGTAGATTTGTTAGACAAGGCGAAGAAAGACAAGCAGACTTTATAAATATTGTTGCTTGGAGCAAACTTGGAGAATTTTGCAGTAAATATTTTAAAAAAGGTCAACAAGTTGGTATAATTGGTAGAATACAAACTAGAAACTGGGATGATGACCAAGGACAAAAACACTATGTTACAGAGGTGGTAGCAGAAGAAGCATATTTTGCAGATAGCAAAAGAGATGGTGACTCAGGCTCAGCAAGCTTTGATGCAACATTTGGAACAATGCCTAATGCTAACTCTGGTTCAGACTTTGAAATTTCATCAGGAGATGATTTACCATTCTGAGTAAAAAACAATTTTATTGTAAATTAAGCTATAGAAAATGGAAAACCAAAAAGATAGGGGGTAAATAAAATGTCAGATAAGAAAAACAATAAAAGAAATACTAGAAATAATGATGAAGATTATAATCCTAAATTTAGAAAAGTTAGAAAAAAAGTATGCCCATTATGTGCAGACAAAAACTTAAAATTAGATTATAAAAATGCAGACCAATTAAAAAAATTCATTAATGATAAAGGAAAAATACTTCCAAGAAGAGCAACTGGTGCATGTGCAATTCATCAAAGAGATATTACTCTAGCAGTAAAAAGAGCTAGACAAATAGCTATCCTTCCATATACACAAGAATAATTAAAAAAACTACTAACCAAAAAAGAGTTAGTAGTTTTTTTGTGAAATGAAAAGAGGGACCCTATTTTAGGACACCCTCTATGATTTGCCAAACATACTATAAATGGCAATAGGAAATGTTAGTCTTGCGAATAAGTAGGATGAAGCTTAAGTTCTTGCTTTCTTCTTGCATCCATAGCTTGTAATTCTATTCGAGCTACTTGAGTAACTTCATAATAAAGAGAACCTGGAAATACTAAACTAGATAATGCATTAGCAGAATCTATAGCTTCCTTTCTCCATTTTGCATATTCAGAATCCGAATAGAACATTTTTCTTATTGCACAGACTTTCCGCTTAGAACAGTCTGTACAATATTCACAATTAGAACATACCTGTGCGGAAAGCATATTAACACATCCTTTATAAAAAATTTATTTTGATTATACAGTAATTAGCAAAAAAAGTCAAATTTTAAAAAATGTTACATATTGAAAAACATTAAATATTATGTTATTATTAAATGAAATTAATGTAGAAAAGGGGAAAGTACATTGAATAAAAAAGTAAAAATTACTTTTACTATATTACTTATTATAATTATACTAATGGCCGTATTTGCCATTCAAAAAAATAAGCCAAAAGAGGAAAACAATAATTTAAAAATAGTAAGTTCATTTTATCCAATTCATATAATAACTATGAACTTAGTAGAAGGTGCGCAAAATATAGAAAATGTATGTTTAACACAAAATGACGTAGGATGCTTGCATGATTACACACTTTCTACTTTAGATATGCGAAAAATAGAAAAAGCGAATATTTTTATACAAAATGGTTTAGGATTAGAAGAATTTATGGACAAAATATTACAGGCAAATCAAAATTTAAAAATAATTGATAGTAGTATAAATATTACAAATACTTTGCAAAATAATGAAAATGTAAATCCTCATATATGGACAGATATTAAAAATTATATAAATCAAGTAGAAACAATTTCACAAAAGTTATGTGAATACAATCCTGAAAATAGCTCTATTTATACAGCAAATTGTGAAAAATATGTACAGGCTTTAAATGAGTTAAATTCAAATTATACAGAACAATTAGCAAAGCTAAATTCACAAAAAGTAATTTGCCTAGATGAAGCTTTAGTATACTTAGCAAATAGTATAAAAATGGATGTTACATATATTGAAACAAACCACGAAGAAAGCACACTATCAGCAGATACTATGAAAAACATAATAGAAAAAATGAACAAAGAAAATATAAAATTAATTTTTATAGGTGAAGAAAATAACTTAAACAATGCACAAACTTTAGCAAATGAAACAGGAGCACAAATTATAAAATTAAATTCATTATTATCAGGTGAATTTAACAAAAACGAATACTTAAATAAAATGGCAGAAAACTTAGAAATTTTAAGCAAACTAAGCGTAAATTAATAGGGCAAGAATTAGTTTGAAAGAACATAATATTTCATAACTATGTGTGCCTTGCGAGCGAAGCGAGAAAGGAATGGAATTTTAAATGAACTAAGCCAACGAAAAGTTCAATTAATAAAGAGCTAAGCAAACGAAAAGCTAAATCAATAAAATATTAAGCCAATTACAAATAAAACTAATAAAAAGCTAAGCAATAAAAGTCAAAACAACAAAGGGATAGGCATAGAAAAAATTAAACTAAATTTAAAATTATAATAAAAAAGAAACTAGGTGAAAAAATAATGGAAAAATCAGTAGCTTGTGGACTTCACTGCACGAAAATAAATAATATAAGTGTGAAGTTTGGAAAAGAAGTTGTATTAAAAAATGTAAATATTCACATTCACTGTGGAGAGTTAACCGTAATTATTGGTAGAAATGGTGCCGGTAAATCTACATTACTAAAAGCTATTTTAGGAGAAGTAGAACACACAGGAAACATAACTTTTATGGACATAAAAGAAAATATTACCAAAAGAATAAAAATTGGCTATGTACCACAATCAATTAATATAGAAAAGCATATGCCAACCACAGTATATGACTTATTTGCATCATGCATTTGCTATGTACCAGTATTTTTAAAAAAGGACAAAAAAATATATCAAGAAATAAAAGAACAGCTAAAAATATTTGGAGCAGAAAAATTAATAGATAAAAGCATAGGAGATCTATCAGGTGGAGAGCTTCAAAGAGTATTATTAGCAATTGCTACAAAACCAGCTCCTAACCTATTAATATTAGATGAACCTGTTTCAGGCATAGATAAAAATGGCACAAGAGATTTTTATGAACTAGTAAATAACCTAAAAACAAACTATGATATGTCTATTTTACTAGTATCACACGATTTTGAATTAGCTAAAAAATATGCAGATAAAGTAATTTTATTAGATAAAGAAGTTATTAAAGAAGGCACTCCAGAAGAGGTATTTAATAGCTTAGAATTTAAAAAACGTTTTGGAAGTGAGAACAATGGAATTAATATATAATTTATTAGAAACAATTTTACCATTTGATTTTATGCAATATACATTTATGAAAAATGCACTAATTGCCATAATTCTATCAACACCAATTTTTGCAATATTAGGAACTATGATTGTAAATAACAAAATGGCATTTTTCTCAGATGCATTAGGTCATTCAGCATTAACAGGAATTGCAATTGGAATGGTACTTGGAATAACTAATATGAATATTTCTATGATTTTCTTTGCAGTTGTTTTTGCATTATTATTAAATTTTGTAAAAAACAAAACCACTTATGGAGCAGATACAATTATTAGTGTATTTTCATCAATCGCAATTGCTTTAGGCTTAGCAATGCTTGCCACACGGCGGAAACTTTAATAAATATTCTAGCTATCTTGTAGGCGACATACTAAGCATTAGCAACACAGAAATATTATACTTATTTTTAGCATTTATTGCAGTATTCGTATTTTGGTATTTTACATTTAACAAATTAAATGTGCTTAGTGTAAACGAGGCACTTGCAAAAAGTAGGGGAGTTAACACAAAATTAATAGATAATGTTTTTGTAGTATTAATTGCAATTATTGTTATGATATCAATTCGCTGGATAGGAATATTATTAATTAATTCATTACTTATTTTACCAGCTGCATCTAGTAGAAACATTGCCAAAAGTATGAGAAGCTATCATTTATTTTCGGTAATATTTTCTTTATTTTCTGGAATAGCTGGTTTAATTATATCTTATTACTGGAATATACCTACAGGACCAATGATTGTATTAATTTCAGGAGCAATTTACTTTATAACATTTGGGCTAAGAAAACTAGTAAAAGAGTAAAAAAAATACAAAGCTTTTGTTCAAATAACCTTTTTTATTGTTATTTAAACAAAAGCTTAATTTGATTTTAACCCGTAAAAGTAGTATAATATAATTATACCTAATTATATTATTTTTTGGAAGGAGATTTTAAAATGTATAGCAACAATGAAAAAGACTACGAGGAGATATTTGAGTCTCCGTACCAAAAGGAAACTAAGGGCGATGCCCTTAAAACCCTGCAAGCAATCCGCGATGCACACCCCGCCAGCAGTGGCTGGGTAGAAATCGAAGGATTTGTCGAGCAGCTGCCTAACGGCAAGTGGAGGGCGGTCCGCCATCACAAGAAAGTGAGAAAGACTGCTTAACACAAAAAAAGCCTAGCGATATGTTAACTAACATTGCTAGGCTTTTTTATTTTCTAGGAAAATGCATTTTTAAAATGCATTTTCCTAGAAAACAAGGTTAATCTACCTATGTTTGCCCGTGCGAAGCACGTGGCAGTTGTTTGCGAAGCAAACGATTTTCTTATTATTCTAAAACAATTTTTCTTGCCCTTTTAACATCATCTATATTAGCTGGTTTAATACCATCTAATGGATACTTTAGCCCTAAGTTTTCCCACTTATAGCGACCCATATCATGATAAGGCAAAAACTCTACATTTCGAACATTATCTAAAGAATTAATAAACTCCCTTAATTTAAGCAAATCTTCTTCCTTATCAGTTATTCCCGGAACTATAACTTGCCTAATCCACATATCTTTTTTTATACTACTTAAATATCTAGCAAAGTTAAGTTCCAGCTTATTAGAAACACCAGTTAAACTTTTACAAATTTCATCATTAATACATTTAATATCCAACAAAAACAAATCAGTTAAATCAACTAATTTTTTAATATCCTCAGTAATAAAAAAATTACCAGAAGTATCAACAGCAGTATGAATATTTTTTTCTTTTAAAATGTTAAAAAGTTCAGTAACAAAACCCAATTGCAACAAAGGCTCGCCACCACTAACAGTAACACCACCACCTGACGGCATAAAATAGTTTTTATATTTTTCTATTTTTTCTAACACTTCTTCTAATGAATACTCTGTACCACCACATAAATCCCATGTATCTCTATTATGACAATATTTACATTTTAAGCTACATCCTTGCATAAATATTACGAACCTTATTCCAGGCCCGTCAACAGTTCCAAAAGATTCAAATGAGTGAATTCTAGCTTTTAAACTTTCCATTTTTTACCTTTCTGTCGCTTTTGTGACGTTTCTTCACGCGACAACTTGTCGCCTTGGGGACACATTTTTAAATATAAAATTTTATATATTTGTCAAACTAAAGTATAATACAATCGCAGTTGCCGCGCAGCGATTAAGCGAGAGCACCAAGCATTGGTGCGGAGCGCGAGTGGAGCAGCCTACCAATCATTGGATTGGCTGCGACAAGCAAGGCACAAGATGTATTATACTTTAGCTTGACATAAAAAAGAAACATCTGTCCCAAAAACTACAAGTTGTCGCGTGAAGAAACGTCTCCAAAGCGACAATTCCTAAATCGACTCGTGAATTGTTCTATTAATAACGTCTAGCTGTTGTTCTCTAGTTAATTTGGTAAAGTTAACAGCATAGCCAGAAACACGAATAGTAAGCTGTGGATACTTTTCAGGATGATCCATTGCATCTAATAGCAATTGCCTATCAAAAACATTAACATTAATATGATGTCCGGTTTGAGTAAAAAAGCCATCTAACATAGTAACTAAATTATTTACTTTTGAAGCATCATCCTTACCTAAAGTAGCAGGTGTTATAGAAAAAGTATAAGAAATACCATCTTCTGAATATTCGTAAGGAAGTTTTGCAATAGTATTCATAACTGCCAAAGCTCCGTTAGTATCTCTGCCATGAAGAGGATTAGCACCTGGTCCAAAAGGTTCACCATCTTTTCTTCCATCAGGAGTATTACCTGTATTTTTACCATACACTACATTAGAAGTAATAGTTAAAATAGAAAGGGTAGCTCTTGAATTTCTATAAGTATGGTGTTTTTCTAATTTTTTCATAAAAGTTTTTATTAAATTAACTGCAATATCATCAACTCTGTCATCATCATTTCCGTATTTAGGAAAATCTCCTTCAACTTCATAATTAACTGCTAAGCCTGTATCATCGCGTATAACTTTTACTTTTGCGTATTTTATAGCAGATAAAGAATCCACAACAACAGATAAACCAGCAATTCCACAAGCCATAGTTCTTAAAACATCCCTTTGCCAATCATGCAAAGCCATTTCTAGAGCCTCATAAGAATATTTATCATGCATATAATGAATCATATTAAGAGCTTTAATATAAATTTTTGCTAAATATTCCATCATATTATCAAACTTAGCCATAACTTCATCATAATCTAAATATTCAGAAGTAATAGGCTCAAAACGTGGAGTAACTTGTTTTCCAGTTTTTTCATCTCTACCGCCATTAATAGCGTATAAAAGTGCTTTTGCTAAATTTGCTCTTGCACCAAAAAATTGCATCTGCTTGCCAACCTTCATAGCAGAAACACAGCAAGCAATAGCATAATCATCTCCTAAAGTTGCCCTCATTAAATCATCATTTTCATATTGAATAGAAGATGTTTTTATAGAAATTTCAGCACAGAATTTTTTAAATCCTTCTGGTAAATTTTTAGACCATAATACAGTTAAATTTGGCTCTGGTGCAGGACCTAAGTTAACTAAAGTATTAAGAATTCTAAAAGAATTTTTAGTAACTAAAGTTCTACCATCAATACCCATACCGCCAATGCTTTCTGTAACCCAAACAGGGTCTCCGCTAAATAATTCATTGTATTCTGGAGCACGCAAAAATCTAACCATTCTTAATTTCATAACGAACTGATCCACTAATTCTTGAGCAAATTCTTCTGTTAAAATACCATTTTTAATATCTCTTTCAATATATATATCTAAAAATGTAGAAGTTCTACCTAAGCTCATAGCAGCACCATTTTGATCTTTAATAGCACCTAAATAGCCAAAATATAACCATTGAAAAGCCTCTTTGGCATTTTTTGCAGGATTTGAAATATCAAAACCATAACTTGCAGCCATTTCTTTTAATTCATTTAAAGCTACTATTTGGTCGTGAATTTCCTCTCGCATACGAATAATTTCATCTGTCATTTCATCAGAATCTGTAGTAGCAAATTCATCTTGTTTATATGCAATTAAAACATCCACACCATATAAAGCAACTCTTCTATAATCACCAATAATTCTTCCACGACCGTATCCATCTGGAAGACCTGTAATTAAATGTGAACTTCTAGCAGCTCTTATTTCAGGTGTATAAACTGAAAAAACACCGTCATTATGAGTTCTTCTTAAATTATGATAAATATGAGAAATATCTTTATCTATTTCATACCCATAGCTTTCACAAGATTTTTCTACTATTCTAATACCACCATTTGGCATAATTGCTCTTTTTAAAGGCTTATCTGTTTGAAAACCAACAATTTCCTCTAAATCTTTGTCAATATATCCAGGAGCAAAACGATTAATTCCAGATGGTGTTTTCGTATCTACATCTAAAACATTATTGTTTTCTTTTTCTTTTTTATAAAGGTCCAAAACCTCGTTCCATAACTTAGAAGTTTTTTCAGTTGGACCTACTAAAAATGAACTATCTCCTTCATAAGGCGTGTAATTTGCTTGAATAAAGCTTCTAACGTCTATTTCTTTAGTCCATTCACCTAATTTATTAAAACCATTCCATTGTTCAAAATTCATATAACAATACCTTCGTATAATAATACACTTTTTCCTTTCCTTAAGTATTTTTTAAAATTTTATATAACAAAGCCTAAGTGACAGTAGCTTTGCTAATTATAAGATGTTTCTTACTTTATTTTAAATAATTTGAATGAATATAAAAACGCATCCTACATATAATATCATAGTGCATTTTAATTCGCAATAATTTTTAAAATATAATTATTTTTATAGTAATAGTGCTATTCGAGCTTTAAAATCATTAACAAGTAATATTATAATGCAAAAAAATAAAAGTAAGAAATAAAATTCTTACTTTTAATATAACCATAATCAATAAAAACTATTCTTCTTCACTAATCACCTTTGCAATTTTATAAATTAACTTTTGCTTTTCAGGAGAAACAGAAGATAAAATATCATTAAATTCTGAAGTTAAATAATTACTAGAGTTACTAGAAACACCATTTAAAATAAAACCTTCAGAAACTCCTAAAATATCACAAATTTCAGTTAATCTTTTTAAATTAACATGTGAACTACCTCTTTCAATTCTACTTAAAAAAGCAATTGAAACATCTAGTTTTTCAGCTAAATTTTCTTGAGTCATTTTTTTATCAATTCTAGCTTTTTTTAATCTTTGACCAATAATTGTATAATCAAGCGCCATATTTTTTCCCCTCCATATTTATTTATAAGTAATATATAACATTTATTTTAAAAAGTTCAAAGAGACTAATTGGTAAATATTTTGCAATAAATTAAGGAATAAAATAAATTAAATAGTAAAAAAGTATTGACAAGTAAATAATAATGTTTTATAATCGAACAAAAGTTTTAAAAAAGGAAGCGATGTTAATGGACTATAATAAAGCATTCAAAATCTACACAGATGCAAGTTTTGATGATAAAACTAAAATAGGAACTTATGCTATTGTTATTACACAAGAAAACAAAATTATTAAAGCATTTGGCAAAAAGTGCAAAATTAAATTAGAAAATTCAACAGAATGTGAAATATTTGCAATATTTCAAGTACTAAATTTAATAAACTCTAATTTAATAAAAAGTAATATAGCTCAAAAATTTTATATAAGAACAGATTGCAATGTTGCAATACCAATATTTAAAAAAAATAATAATACAAAATTATTTAATAACAATATAAAATTATTAAGTGATATAAAAAAATCTTATCACAAAGTAAAAACAAAATTAAATAAAGAAAACTCACATTTTGAATTACAATGGATTTCAAGAAAATCAAATAAAACAGCCCATAAATATTCATACAATGCCTTCAAAAAAATAAAAATGAAAGAAAATGAAAACAACATTTCATTATCAGAAATAAAAAAATTTTTAAACTTATTACAAAGCAATAAAGCAAATCAATATAAAATTATAGCGTATTTACTACAAATTTCAAATGAAGAAAAGTTTATACTAAAAACACAAAACGAAATCGCAACTACCTTAAAAATTTCAATATATACTGTTAACAAAGCTTTCAAAGAATTTATTAAACTAAATGTAATACAAAAAATAAAAAATGGAAAATACTTATTGCTATTATAATTTTATATAATTACATATTATACGAAAAAAACACTTAAAAAGTTGACTATTTTTGAATTATATGCAATAATATATAAATATTATGTGAACAGCTATATTATTCATAAAAGTTTTAAAATTTTAAATATATTAATAGGAGAACTAAAAAATATGATTATTGACGTAGTAGATTTAAATTTAGAAAAGCTTCAATTTACAAGAAGCTATACACAAGAAAGACTTTCACGAGGAAGAGAAATATTTAGAAGAGGATTTGCAGAAATTAAAGAAGTTAATAAAATTGATGAAAATAATTATTACATAGAAGGAGAAGTACAAGGGAATTACGATAACTATTCTACAACATTAACAATAAGTGGTAATATTATTACAGAATGCACTTGTACTTGTCAAGATTATTACAAAGGCAATTTGTGCAAACATATAATTGCTACTTCTATGGAAGCAATAAATCCGCATTATGCTAGCACTTTACAAGGACAAAAAAAGCTAGCCGAAAAAGAGGAAGAAGAGAGAAAAAGAAGGCTAGAAGAAGCTAGAATCAGGCAAGAACAAGAAAGAAAACAACGTGAATATCAAGATAAATACAGTAGTGGCCTTTATATGATAGGCATATATAAAACAAATAATAGATATAACCAAAATGCAGATACAATTAATTTATCAGAACTATATGATGAAACCTTAATTGCCAAACATACGCAACCATCAGAACTTGCAACTAATATAAAATTAGAATTTACAGCAGAACTATATGATGACGAAACATTAGCAATTAAATTAAAAATAGGTCAAAGCCGTATGTATGTATTAAATAGCATTAGCAGTTTATATGAAGCATACAAAAATGGCACAGAAATATACTATGGGAAACAATTAAGATTTATTCCTAAAAGAGAAAACTTCGCTGAAGATTCAAAATGGCTATTTGACTATATTATACAATATGCCCAAATGGTGAACTACTATGATAGCCTTGATAAGTATGGTGGAAACAATTTCCTAGAAAAAGAAATTTACATTAAAGGCGACAAAATAGATGAATTTTTTAATTTAATTCCAGATAAAAAAATATTATTTAATTGCTATGAAGACAATTATAAAAAAGAAAACGAAGTATGCACAATTACAGATGAAGAACTAGAAATTTCATGTACTATTCAAAAAGAAAAAATAAAAACATATAGTTACTATTATTGGGATAATGAACATGAAAAAATATCTGAAGAATACGTATTAAGAATGAATATTTCTAATTATATTATGTTTTATACAAACCAAAATATATACATTCTTTACGAAAATAAAATATATAAAAAAGCAAAGGAAGGTAATCTTCTTAAACTATTAAGGACATTAGAACGTGATAATTATGTGCTAATTCCAGAAGATAAACTAGATGAATTTACTAAATTTGTTATGCCAAAAATAAATATGAGAACTGATAATCTACCAGCAGAAGTAGCAAAAGAAGGCCTAATAGTTGATAAGCTAGCATCAAAAGTTCTATTAGATGCAGATGACCAAGGAAACATTATGCTAGAACTTAAATTTTGCTATTCAAACTATGAATTTAACATATTAGAAAAAAATCACAAAGAATATGTTAAACAAAATAACATTGTAAGAGACATACCAGCAGAAACCGAAGTTATAAAAAGAATATTTTTTGACGGATTTGAACCTATTAATGGCAGAACACACTTCTTAATGAAAAACACAGATGATATTTATGAATTTTTGTCACAAAAAATTCAAGGATATATGAACGACTTTGAAGTTTTAGTAACAGATAAATTTAAAAATAAACAAATAAGGCAACCTAAAATTTCAAATATTGGAATAAAAATAGACAATGGACTATTAGAATTAGATATTTCAAAAATAAACATAGACATTAATGAAATAAAAAATATTTTAAAAGATTATACAATTAAGAAAAAATATTATAAATTAAAAAATGGAGACTTTATAGACTTAAGCAATAATGAAGATTTGAATTTACTAGAAGAACTAAGCACAACTCTTGATATAGATTATAGTAAAATGGAAAAAGGACTAGTTAATATTCCTATAAATAGAAGCTTTTACTTAGAAAGATTAATAAGCAACCAAAAAAACATAAATATATCTAAAAATGAAAAATATACAGAATTAGTTGACTCCATAGCAAACTCCGAAATGAACATTGAAATAGATAAAAGCTTTGAACAAAAACTTAGAGATTACCAAAAAGTAGGATACAAATGGCTAAAAACATTAGAAAAATATAAATTTGGTGGAATTTTAGCAGATGATATGGGTCTTGGAAAAACAATTCAAATTATAGCAGTAATAAAATCAGAAATAGAAAAAAATAGCAAAAGCACATCAATTGTAGTATGCCCAAGCACACTAGTACTTAACTGGAAAGCCGAAGTTGAAAAATGGTGCAATTCTATAAAAGTATTAATAATTAATGGAACAGCAGAAGAAAGAAAAGAGAAAATAAATAATTATAAAGACTATAACTTATTAATTACATCGTATGACCTATTAAAAAGAGATATAGAAAACTACGAAGACAAGGACTTCAAATACATAATAGCAGATGAAGCACAATACATTAAAAATTCAAGCACTCAAAATGCAACATCTTTAAAAAGCTTAAAAGGTGAAATAAAGTTTGCATTAACCGGTACACCAATAGAAAACTCAGTAGCAGAACTTTGGTCTATATTTGACTTTATAATGCCAGGTTACTTATATAATTACAATAAATTTAAGAAAAAATTTGAAGAACCAATATTAAAATTAGAAGATAAAGAAGCATTAAATAGACTTAAAAAACTAATAAGTCCATTCATATTAAGAAGAGTAAAAAAAGATGTTTTAACAGAACTACCAGAAAAAAATATAACAATAATGAAAAACGAAATGGAAAGTGAACAGCAAAAAATATATTTGTCATACTTGCTTCAAACCAAAAAAGAAGTAGCACAAGAACTAAATGGTAACAGTTTTGAAAAAAGCAAATTTAAAATACTTATGCTACTTACAAGGCTAAGACAAATATGCTGTCACCCAAGTTTATTTATAGAAAATTATAATGGTGGCAGTGGAAAACTAGACCAATGCTTAGACTTAGTAAAAGATGCAATAGAATCAGGTCATAAAATACTAATATTTTCAAGTTATACTTCTATGTTTGACATAATTGAAAATGAATTTAATAAGCTAAATATACAATACTTTAAATTAGTAGGAGATACACCAGTAAGCAAAAGAATTGAAATGGTAGATGAGTTTAACAATAACGAATTTGTAAAAGTATTTTTAATTTCTTTAAAAGCAGGTGGAACAGGACTAAATTTAACTTCAGCAGATGTTGTAATTCACTATGATCCATGGTGGAACGTATCAAGTGAAAATCAAGCAACAGATAGAGCATATAGAATAGGACAAAAAAATAGTGTTCAAGTATATAAACTTATTACAAGCGATTCAATAGAAGAAAAAATAAATAAAATGCAAGAAAGAAAAGAAAAACTTTCAAAAGATATACTATCAACAGAAGAAACATTTATTAACAAATTATCTAAGGAAGATATTTTAGACTTATTTGAATAATAAAAGTAGCAATAATAAATAGAAAGTTAACCACTGACCGATATGTGGTATATAAATGGTCGGGTTGAAAGTTTTTCGCTTCCAAATAGAAGATTAACCAGAAATGTAAAAAAATGGAATTTGATAAAAGAGTATATTTAATTTTCATTGTTTTTGTGATATAATCCAGTAAAATTAATTTTTTATAGGAGATAATGCTAATGTCAAATATAAATTTTTTAGAAAACGAAGTTATTGAATTTAAGAAAACAACAGGAGAACTAAAAGAAGCAATAATTTCTATAGTATCTATATTAAATAAACATCAAAGTGGAAAGCTATATTTTGGCATAAAAGATAATGGAGAAATAGTTGGACAAGATGTATCAAGTAAAACTATAAGAGAAGTTTCAAAGGCAATATCAGAAAATATAGAGCCTAAAATATATCCAGTATTTTATTTGCAAAAGAGTCAAAGCTTGAAATGCAAATGACTATTTTT
The DNA here is from genome assembly GCA_947589835.1 of uncultured Clostridia bacterium. GTDB lineage: Bacteria > Bacillota > Clostridia > TANB77 > CAG-508 > CAG-273. Next base: position 8,325 of record CANQCT010000002.1, on the reverse strand, counting down.
GCAACTGAAACAAAACTAACATTTTTAGATATAGATCAGGTTTTTGGAAATGTTTTTGAATTAATAGAAACTGGAGAAAGTTATATAAGAAAAAATATTAAATGGCCTGTTAATTTTAAAAGTGGAAGTATGGAAAGGGTTGAAATACCAGAAATACCTTTAGAAGCTATAAGAGAGGCAATAATAAATTCGCTTATTCACAGAGATTTTAAAAATCCAAAAAGTAATGAAGTTGCAATATATAAAGACAGAGTGGAGATATTTAATCCTGGAGAATTTCCAGAAGGATATAAGCCAGAAGATTTTATAGAAGATGCAAGTTCTATTCCAAGGAATCCATTAATTGCAAATACTTTATACTTATCAAAAGATATTGAAAAATAGGGTTCTGGTTTTAGAATAATTACAGAAGAATGCGAAAAAGCAAATGTCAAAGTAAAATTCGAAATTAGAAAAAATGGATTTATGGTTATTTTCTATAGAAAAAATAATGAAGAATTGCTTGATTTAACAGGAGAAAGTAAAAATATACAAGAATATAATTAAATATTTTTTGGTTGGGACATTTTCTCATTTCTTTACTTAAGACATTATCACATTTCTTTTATAAATTTTTTAAAATATAGATAAATTTAGAAAAATATAGTATAATAGAAAGAGAGGACATTTTAATGCTAAAATTATATTTAGATAACTGTTGCTATAATAGACCATTTGATGATTTGACAAATCAGAAAAATTATATCGAATCACAAGCAATAATTGTAATTTTGGATTTATATAAAAAGGATAAACTGGATATATATAAAAGTAAAATTTTAGATTATGAAATAAACCAAATGAAGAGTATTACAAAGAAAAGCAAAATATTAGATGTTTATAGTTCTATACAATCAAATTATATAGATACAACAAATGAAATAATAGATAGAGCAGAAGAACTAAAAAAATATAATATAAAGGAAAAAGATGCTTTACATATAGCATATGCAGAGTATGGAAATTTAGATTATTTTATAACAGTTGATAAAATATTGATAAATGCTACATCTAAAGTAAAAGATTTAAAAATAAAAGTTACTAACCCAATAGAGTTTATTATGGAGGTGATGTAAATGGGAACAAATTTAAGAGAGTTAGAGAGAATTAAAAATAAAGGGTTTGCTGTATTAAAGGAAAACCTAAGTCCAGCAGAATTAGTCCAGTTTTTACAAATGCTAGGTGTAGGAGAAGGAGATTATACAAAAGAAAAATATGAAAATGATGAAGATATTACTATAGAAGATTTCAAAAAATATCTAGCAGAAAACAACTAATCAATGTTACTTGCAGACCTACATTCTAAACTTTTTTCCTTCACCTCTAAAAGTTTATCATAATACAAACTCCCCTTGAATACAATGTACAAAACAGCGTATTTAGAGGGGGTTTTTCATTTGGAAAGAAATGTATTAATAGAAGAAAGAGCTGTTCATTTAGCACAATATATAATAGATAGCAAAGACACAGTACGTGGAGCAGCAAAAAAATTTGGTGTAAGTAAAAGCACAGTACATAAAGACGTTAGTGAAAGACTACTAAAGATAAACCCAATTTTAGCCCACGAGGTAAGAGAAATATTAAATGAAAACAAAGCAGAAAGACACATAAGAGGAGGTATGGCAACAAAACTAAAATATAGCCACAATAACCAATCAAAAGCAATATAAAGTATATACTTAAAAAAGAAACTAAAGGAAATTTAAAAGTTTACTTTTTAAACATTTCATAAAAATTATTTATATACTAAAAAATCCGGCATAGCGCCGGAAATTTTTTAGTTATTATTATTTCTTCTTTGTTCTTTTCTTGCTTTTCTGCAAGCTGGACATCTTTGAGGTTCATTTGTAAAACCTTTTTCAGCATAAAATTGTTGTTCACCTTCTGTGAAAACAAATTCTGCTCCACAATCTTTACAAGTTAAAGTTTTGTCTGCCATTATAAATACCTCCTACATTATTTCTGATATTTAATATTTTTGACCCATTGAACCTTCTCTAAATATCTAAATAAATAAGAGGGAATAGTCTACAAATAATTAAATTCATTTAAGCTTCTTTTCGAAGCCAACTTTATTGTAGCATAGTAAAATAAATTAAGATAAAAAATAAAAATTGCAGGATAAGAATTGTAAAAAATTAGAAAAATCAATTGAATAAAAAAGAAAAATATGATAAGATTTATGAAATGTAAACAAACTTTTTTTGAAATATAGATAAAATCAGTAAAATGTAGTATAATAAAAAGAGAGGTTAGTTTAATGTTAAAATTATATTTAGATAATTGTTGTTATAATAGACCGTTTGATGATTTAACACAGGAAAAAATAAACTTAGAATCGCGGAGCAATAGATTCTATTATTAATATGTATGTGAATAATAAAATTATCATATATAAGAGTAGAGCTATTGATTATGAAATAAGTAAAATTCCAGATGAAGATAAAAGGAGACAAGTAGAAGATTTATATGATGGACTAGAATTAGAAAATATTCCATATTCATATGAATTGGATAAAAGAGTAGAAGAATTAGAAAAATATAATATTCATTATATGGATGCTTACCATATAGCTTATGCAGAAAGTACGGAAGTAGACTATTTAATAACAGTCGATAAGCAATTGATAAATACTTCAAAAAAAGCAAATTTAAAAATTAAAGTTATAAATCCAATTGAATTTATTATGGAGGTGATGTAAATGGCAGTAACAGTTAGAGAATTAGAAAAAATAAGAAGAGATGGTCTTAAAGCATTAAAGGAAAAATTAGGTGTTGAAGGTATGATAAAATTTATACAAATGTACAGTGATGGAAAGGGAGACTATACAAAAGAAAGAAGAGAAAATTTAAAAAATTTAGATAAAGAAGATTTACAAAATTTTTTAAGAGAAGAATTGAATTAAGCAAATGTTATCCGCAACCCTGTTTTGCGGAATATAAATACAAAGGTGAAAAAATGTAACTCGTAACTCTACTTGCGACAAATAAATGCGTAGATGAACAAATTATAAAAAGCTATTCCTAAATGCAGGAGTAGTTTTTTTATGCTTTTTTACAATTGATATGCTAAAATGTAACTAAAAAAATCCGGCATAGCGCCGGAAATTTTTTAGTTATTATTATTTCTTCTTTGTTCTTTTCTTGCTTTTCTGCAAGCTGGACATCTTTGAGGTTCATTTGTAAAACCTTTTTCAGCATAAAATTGTTGTTCACCTTCTGTGAAAACAAATTCTGCTCCACAATCTTTACAAGTTAAAGTTTTGTCTGCCATTATAAATACCTCCTACATTATTTCTGATATTTAATATTTTTGACCCATTGAACCTTCTCTAAATATCTAAATAAATAAGAGGGAATAGTCTACAATAATTAAATTCATTTAAGCTTCTTTTCAAAGCCAGCTTTATTGTAACATAGTAAACTAAATAAAGCAAGTCAAAAAGTAAAAATTGTCACTTTTTTACAAAATTCAACATAAAATATTATAAAATGCTAAATTCTTTCTATAAGGAAGGATGAAAATATGAAAAAAATAAAAAAAGGTGACATAGTAGGAAGACTATCATATAACAAAGATATAATATTTGTTGTAGATAGAATAATAAAAACAAAAGCAAATGAAGAAATTGCAATATTAAAAGGAATTACCATTCGAATAGAAGCAAATAGCCCAGTAGAAGATTTAGAACTAATAGAAAACAAAACCATAGAAGAACATGTAAGAAATTTTGAAGAAAGGGTAATAAAAAGAATTGAAAAACAAGAAAAATTGCTAAAACAGAATGGCTACCTTTTTCGTGAAAGATTAGTTGTATATACTGGAAGAATTCTGCACATAGATGGAGACAGAAAATATGCTGAAAAATCACATAGATACTATAAAAAAATAGGCTTAAATGCTATTGTAAAAAACATTCCAGAAAGAAAACAAGCCATATTAATACCAAATATGTTACAAAGGTATAACCCAGATATTTTAGTATTAACAGGTCACGATGGAATGATAAAAAAAGGCACACAATTTAATAATTTATATAATTATAGAAACTCTAGATACTTTATTAAAGCAGTAGAACAAGCAAGAAAGCAATCCTTAAAAAAAGATTTAGTAATTTTTGCAGGAGCATGCCAAAGCTATTATGAAGGCCTAATGATGGCCGGCTCAAATTTTGCATCTTCACCTGCAAGAATTTTAATAGACTTTATGGATCCACTTATTGTAGCAGAAAAAATTGCAACTACAAAAGAAGAAAAATTTGTTACCATACAAGATATACAAGAAGAACTAAGAGATGGCACAAGGGGCATAAATGGAATTCGGAGGGCAAGGAAAAAAGAAAATCTTACTTGTATAAGATACTAAAAACTGCCGTAACAATCATGTAACACAATTGTAATATAATTGTAATATTTACAAAAATATTCCTAAAACACCAACAGTCAGTAAGAATACAAAAAAGTGACACAAACATTTCTTTTTTGACAATTTTTGTATCCGATGATATAATTTGCCTATCTTAAAAAAGTAGGTGATAATATGATTTGTCCAACCGATATAGCAAATTTAAAAACAGACATCAATGATATGATCGGACAAAAGATAATAGTCAAAGGATCACTTGGAAGAAGTAAATCTTTTGAAAAAGAAGCTACAATAGAAAAAGCTTATCCTAATATTTTTGTTATAAAATATGAGGAAGAGAATAGAAATGTAACATACAGTTATACAGATATTTTAACAAGAACAGTTGAAGTAGATGTATTTGACGGAACAAATTATAGTCCTTTAGTACCACCAATAGTTCAAACAAAAAAACAAAAGAACCTAGCCTAAAAAATATTACAAAAAAATTCCTAATTTTAGGAATTTTTTTTTGACCTTGTCAATATACTTAAATTAATAAGAAAATCGTTTGCCTCGCAAACAACTGCCACGTGCTTTGCACTGGCAAACATAGGTACATTAACCTTGTTTTCTAGAAAAAATTAATAGGGAGGTATTAAAAAATGACGCTCGAAACAGCAAAAGACAGCTTAGTGTTAAATCAAATTATTAGTCAAAAAACAGATACATTTATGGTAGAAGATGACTGCATTGTTCCAGATATAAAGCCAGATATATTAAATGTTATTAGCAATAGTGGCATAGTATGCATTTACAAAAAAGAAATTCTAGACGGAAAAATTAGGCTAGATGGTACAGTAAATACTTACATTATGTATTTAGCAGATTCAGAAGAAAATGAAGTAAGAAGCTTAAACACAAATTTAGACTTTACACAAATAATAGATGTAGAAAAAGCAAAAAGTGGAATGAGCTTAGAAACAAATGTAGTATTAAAAAGCATAGACTGCAAAGTATTAAACGGCAGAAAAGTTCATATAAAAGCAATATTAGAAGTAGAAAGCAAAGTATCATCAAATGAAACAGTAGAATATATAAAGGAGGTATCTAACTTAAAAGACATTCAATTTTTAAATGAAGATTTTCAAATTAATTCCTTAGTTGGAACAGGTTGTACAAAAGTTTATGCAAAAGATACTATATCAATAAACGAAGCAGATGACCTAGTAGAAGTAATGAAAACAGACATAAAAGTTATAAACAGAGATGCAAAAATTAGTTATAACAAAATATTAATAAAAGCAGATTTACAAGTAAAACTCATTTATTTAACATCAGATAATCGCATTAATATAAAAGAAGCTACAATACCAATAGTAGGCTTTATAGATATGCCAAACATAAGCGAAGACCATATATGCGATATAAAATACGAAATTAAAAATCTTATTATAAAGCCAAACAATGTAGAAGAACACTCAATTTATGTAGAAGCGGAAATAGAAGTATGCGCAGAAGCGTATGAAAACAAAGAATTACAAATGATACAAGACTTATATAGCCCAACAGCAGTTTTAAATTTTTCACAAAGAAAAATAAAAGTAATGCAAAAAAAGGAAAACAAAAGTGAAGTATGTAACATACGAGAAAAAATGACAATTCCAGAAATAGGCTCTAATAAAATATATGACGTAGAAGTTATGCCAGTAATAGAAGAGCAAACACTGCTTAGCAATAAAATAATGTATAGTGGAGAAATAAGCTTAAATTATATTTTTGCATCAAATGGAGGAGTAGGAGTAGATACCAAAAAAGTTTCACTTCCATTCAATTTTACAATGGACTTTGACGGAATTACGCAAAACAGTCATATAGATACAGTTATTGAAATAACCTTACAAGACTTTGTTGTATTGCCCGATGAAAGCATTGATGTAAAAATAGACTTAAACTTTACAGCAATTAGTGGAAAAGACACAAGTATATCAATTATAGATGAAATACAGCAAGATGAACAAAACAAAGTTCAAAGCCAATATAGTATGGTAATTTACTTTGTAAAACCAGGAGATACAGTATGGAAAATTGCCAAAAAATTTAACAGCACAGTAGAAGATATTGTAAGAATAAATTCAATAGAAGATGTAAATAATTTGCCAGTAGGAAAGCAATTATTTATTCCTAGATACCATGGATGCTAAAATATACACCCGAAATAAAATAAGGTTACCAAAATTTTCTCCTAAAATGCAAAATAATAAACAAAAGAAAGAATATTATAAATTAATTAAAATACTATCAATACTTATAATAGCTTTCACCTTTGCATATTTTTCTATTGAAGCAATAGAGCCAATAATAGAAAAACAATGTAAAAATATGGCCAAATCAATAGCTACTAAAATTTCAAACAATGAAGCAACAAAAGTAATGGAAAATTACAGTTATAATGATATGCTAAATATTACAAAAGATGAAAAAGGAAATGTGAAAATGGTAGAAGCAAACATAGTTACAATAAATGAAATAATTTCACAAATTCCAATAAATATACAAGAGCAAATGGAAAAAACAGAAAATAACACTTTTGCTATTAAACTAGGCAGTTTTCTAGGAAGTAATTTATTTGCAGGTAGGGGACCAAATGTAAATATAAAAATGCAATTAATAGGCAACTTAGATACAGACTTAAAATCGGAGTTTATAAGTACAGGAATTAATCAAACACTTCATAGAATATACTTAGAAATAAGCTGTAACATAATTATATTAACACCTTATGAAACAATTGAAGACGAAATTGTAAATCAAGTATTACTAGCAGAAGGTGTAATTGTAGGAGATGTGCCAAACAGCTATTATAACTTAGATGGGCTAGATACAAACAATGCAGTAGATATTGTAGAATAATATTTACAAAAAAATTATAAATTAAAAAACCAGAAATTTTGAAATTTCTGGTTTTTAACATATAAAAAGATATTTTTAAATTTTTTATATAAAATATGTGATTATCTCTTACTAAATTGTGGAGCCTTTCTAGCTTTCTTAAGACCATATTTCTTTCTTTCTTTCATACGAGGATCTCTTGTTAAGAAACCTGCAGATTTAAGAGCTGGTCTATATTCAGCATTTGCTTCATTTAATGCTCTTGCAATACCATGACGAATTGCACCAGCTTGACCAGTGAATCCACCACCTGTTACTTTGCAAATAACATCATATTTATCAAGAGTATTAGTAGCAACTAGAGGTTGTTTTACAATAACTTTTAATACATCAGTTCCAAAGTATTCATCTAATGCTTTACCATTAACAGTAATAGTTCCTTTACCTTCTACTAATCTAACTCTAGCAATTGATTTTTTTCTTCTTCCTGTTCCTAAAAAAACAATTTTATCAGATTTTTTTGCCATTTTACTTTACCTCCCAAACTTCAGGTTTTTGAGCCATATTTTCATGCTCGCTACCAGCATATACTCTTAATTTTTTAGCCATTTGTCTACCAAGTCTTGTATGAGGAAGCATACCAACAATGGCATGTGTCATCATTTTTTCTGGGCTTTTTGCTAGTAATTCTCTAGCAGTAGTTTCTTTCATTCCTCCAATGTAGCCAGAGAAATGTCTATAAACTTTTTGATCTAATTTTTTTCCTGTTAATTTAACTTTGCTACAATTAATAACTATTACATGGTCACCAACATCCATATGAGTTGTATAAGTTGGTTTATGTTTTCCTCTTAATAATTTAGCAGCTTCAGCAGCTACTCTACCTAATGGTTTATCAGTAGCATCAATTATGTACCATTTACTTTGAATTTCATTCTTTTTTACACTATAAGTTGTATTATTCATGGTAATTCATATCCTCCATTCATTTTTCAAAACATTATCTATATGAAACTATTTTAAGCTACCGGGGAGAAGCTAAAAATAAT
>CANQCT010000001.1 GCA_947589835.1 uncultured Clostridia bacterium | reverse complement strand
AATTATAAAGTAAAAAAAACATTAAAAGATAATAAAGTAGCATTAATAGTGATAGCAGTATTATGGGTTATTCTTACTGTAATACTTGTTTCACCAATCGCATATTCCATTGGTAAAGCAACAGACGCCAATGGAATTTTTAATATATCATCATTTTTTGAACAACTTATACCAAACATTACAAGCTTTTCAAGTATAGGAAAAGTATTTTCAGAAGGCTATACAGCAGTATTCTTTAAAACACTAGCATACTTTACAATATTTTATATAATTTGTTCAATAATTGGATTATTTAAATCTAGACCAAAAAATGAATACACAGATATTGAACACGGCTCTAGCGACTGGAGTGAAGGCGGAGAAGAATACAAAGTATTAAGTAAACACAAAGGAATACTATTAGCCCAAGACCATTACTTACCACTAGATAAAAGAGGAAACATAAACGTACTAGTAGTAGGTGGCTCTGGTTCTGGTAAATCAACATCATACTCAATACCAAATGCATATCAAATGCTTGGCTCTTATGTATTTACAGACCCAAAAGGAGAACTATACGATACAACAGCAGGCTTTTTAAAACAAAATGGATATGATATAAAAGTACTTAACTTAGTTAACCCAGCCAATAGCGATGGCTATAACCCACTTATGCATATATCAAGTGAAATAGATGTAGATGTTATTGCAAACACAATAGTAAAAGGCCAAAAATCAGAAGCAGGTAGCAATTCAGACCCATATTGGGACGATATGGCAGAAATGCTACTAAAAGCACTAATATATTATTTAATTGCCACAAGACCAGAAGAAGAACAAAACTTAGCAAGCTGTTCAGAATTAGTAAGAGCAGCAAACAGTAATGGCGGAAACAACCTACTTACAGAACTAATAAACCAATTACCTTATGACCACCCAGCAAGAATGTACTATAAATCTATTGAAATAGCGCCAGAAAAAACTTATGGCTCAATACTAAGCTCATTACAATCTAAACTTGGTAAATTTGACTCAAAAGAAATTGCAGAAGTAACCTCAACAGATACTATAAACTTTGAAGATATAGGAAGCAAAAAAACAGCAGTGTATGTAATTTCATCAGATACACACACAGCGTATGACTTCTTACTAACAATATTCTTCTCACAAATGATACAACAACTATATAACTTTGCAGATGCAAATGGCGGAAGATTAAAAACCCCAACCTTCTTTATATGTGATGAGTTCGCTAACATTGGTAAAATACCAGACTTTGATAAAAAAATATCAACAAGTAGAAGTAGAGGAATTTCATTTAGTGTTATTTTACAAAACTTAGACCAGCTAGAAGCAGTTTATGAAAAATCGTATGAAACAATTATGGGTAACTGCGACACACACGTATTTTTAGGAAGTAACTCATATAAAACAGTAGAATACTTTTCAAAAGCATTAGGTGAAAAAACCATAGTAAGAGACAGCAGATCTATTAACAGAGATAAACAATATCATAGGCAAGGCTATAACGATTCAGACCAAGTAATGGCAAGAGCACTTATGACACCTGATGAATTAAGAAGACTAGATAACGATGCATGTATAATTTATGAAAAAGGTATAAAACCAATTAAAGCAAATAAATTTTACTATTTTGAAAGTCCAATGGCAAGAAAACTTTCAGCATATACCTTAAACCACTTAGACTTCAATGTTGGAGATAGAGGAAAATGGAGAAAATATAATCCATATAATCCGTATGTAGAAGAAAATGAAAATAATCCTCAAAGAGATTTAAAAGTAGAATCATTAGATGATTTATTTGAAGATGATGAGGAAAATAGCAAAAAAGAAAATAACAAAAAAGAAAATAATAAAAACGAAAAAACAATTAATGTAGAAGAAAATTCAAATAATGAAGAAACAATAGATATAGAAGAAACTTCAAGTGATAAAAAAACAATTAATACAGAAAAACCTTCAAATAATGAAAAAAATATTCAGGTAGAAAAAAACACAAGTGATATTAACAATGTAGAAAATGTAAATTTAAAAGAAGCACCAATGTTACCACAAGATGAAGAAAATGTACCTGAAGTATTTTCAATAGATGTACAAAAAGAATTAGAAGCAAAATTTGATGAACTATTTGGACCAATAGATGATGAATAAAAAAATAAATAATAAAAATAAGATTCATGTTATTAAAATAGCGTGAATCTTATTTTTAGTTAAGCGTTATTAATATATAATAGTTATAATTCAATTAGAGCTTTAATAGTACTAGTTTTTTTGTTTTTCAAATGCCCGTTGCTAGGCAGCAAGTTCAATGAGGAAGGTTCAGAACGGAACCTTTCAAAACTGCAAAAAAATAGTACTATTAAAGCTCTTAGCTAAAAACAAGTGATAATTTATAATGCAGTTGACTGGTTTAATAAAATAATATAGAATAAATAAAAGTTAAAATAAAAATTAAAATAAAACGAAGCGGGTACAGAAAGGAAAAATAATAAAAATGAAATTTATACATATTGCAGATATGCATTTCGATACACCATTTACAACCTTAAATTCAAAAGGTGAATTCGGAAAAATTAGAAGACTAGATCAAAGAGAAATTTTCAAAAAAATAATTGAATATATAAAACAAAATGAAATAGAATATTTTTTTATTGCTGGTGATTTTTATGAACATGCCTATATAAGAAAAAGCACAATCGAATATATTAATAACCTATTTAAAGAAATACCACAAACCAAAATATTTATTACACCAGGAAATCATGACCCATATATTAAAAATTCTATGTACTCAAATTTCTATTGGAGTGAAAATGTAAAAATATTTACTTCAAAAATAGAAAAAGTACAAACACAAGAAGCAGATATATATGGAGTAGGATTTGACAATTTTTATTGTGAAAATTTAAATGTAGAAAATATACAAATAGAAAATAAAAATAAAATTAATATTTTAATAACACATGGAACATTAAGTGCAAGTGATAAAGCAAGCTTGCAATATAATCCAATTTCAAAAAATAAACTAAAACAAATAGGATTTGATTATGTTGCACTTCGGCCATATTCATAAACCAGATTATAATACAGAGCCAAATCAAAATATAGTTTACCCACGGTTCTACAATATCAATGGGATTTGATGAATTAGGAAAACATGGCTTTATAGTAGGAAATATAGAAAATAAAAAATTACAAATAGCATTTATTCCAGTAGATAATAAAGAATTTGCAGAAATAGAATTAGATGTAACAAACATAAATGATTTAGATGAATTAATACAAAAAATAAATAATTTAGAATTAAAAGAAAATTATTTGTACAAAGTAATTTTAATTGGAAAAAGAAAATTTGAAATAGAAGTTTTAAATTTATATAAAATAATAAATAGAAAAAATATTATAAAAATAAAAAACGAAACAAAATTAAATTATAATTTAGAAGAAATGTCAAATGACTATACATTAAAAGGAATTTTTATAAAAGAATTTTTAAATGAAATAAATAATCAAAATTACACACAAGAGCAATTAGATAAAATTTTAGAAATAGCACTTACAGCTTTAGAAAAATAATAAATAAAAAAATAATTAATTATAAAAAATTAAAAAATAAAAATAAAAAATAAATTAAATAAAAAAGGAGAAATTAATTGAAAATAAAAAAAATAAAAATTAATTCTTATGGAACTTTAAAAAATAAAGAAATAAATTTAGAAAATAATATAAATATTATTTATGGAAAAAATGAAAGTGGAAAATCCACACTATTAAATTTTATAAAAAATATTTTTTATGGAATTTCAAAAAATAAAAATGGAAAAGAAATTTCAGATTATGAAAAATATCTTCCTTGGAATTCAGAAGAATTTTCTGGAAAAATAAAATATACCCTTGATGATAAAAAAACATATGAAATTTTTCGTGACTTTCATAAAAAAAATCCAAAGGTATTTAATGGAAATTTAGAAGACATTTCAAACGAATTTAAAATTGACAAAAAGGATGGGAACCAATTCTTTTATGAACAAACAGGAATAGATGAAAAAATGTATATTTCTACAATAATGACCCCTCAACAAGAAGTTGTGCTAGATAACAGCTCAAAGAACAATTTACTCCAAAAAGTCGCAAACCTTGGGGAAACTGGCAGTGGAGATGTGTCTTTTTCAAAGGTAATAGATAGCATAAACAAAAGGCAAATAGAAGAAGTAGGAAACCAAAGAACTCAAGATAGACCCATAAATCTATTACAAAATAGAAACGAAGAGCTAGAGTTTGTCTTAAAGGACGAAAAAATGCTCTTAGATAAAAAACAAAACTTACAAAATCAAAAAGAAGAAATTTTACAAAAATTAGAACAAGAAAAACAAAATTATGAAATTATAAAAAAAGAAAATCAGCTATTGTATAATGAACAAATTGAAAAAGAAAAAATTAATATAAAAAATGAATTAAAAAAAGAAAATAAATATAAAAATAAAAAAATAATACTTATTTTAATTTTTATTTTTTTAATTATTGTTAATATTTTTAATTTTATTTTTATTAAAAATAAAATAATTAATTATATTATTTTATCATTAATAATAATTAATATTTTTTTATTAATTTTAAATTTAAAAAATAAAACAAATAATAATTTAATTAATATTAAATTAGAAAATAAAATAAATAATATTTCTAATAATACAAATTTAGAAAAAACAAAAAATGAAACAGAACAAAAATTAGAAAAAATAAATGAAAAAATATTAAATTATGAATTAAAATTAAATGAAATAAAATATGAAGAAAATAAAATTTCAGAAGAAACAGAAAAAATAATTCTATATAAAGAAGAACAAGCAAAAATAAAAGAAGAATTAGAAATTTTAGAAGAAAAAAATATTTGCTTTCAAGAAGCAAAACTCTTATTACAAAAAGCATATAATAAAATGAAAAATAATGTTACTCCAAAATTTGCAAAAAATTTATCTACAATTATTAAAGAAATTTCAAACGGAAAATATGAAAAAGTATTTATTAATGAGCAAATAATAGTAGAACTAGAAAATGGAAGAAATGTACCTGCTAGTAGTTTAAGTATAGGAACAATAGATGAAATTTATTTAGCGTTAAGATTATCAATGCTAGATGAAATTTCAAAAGAAAAAATGCCAGTTATTTTAGATGAAACATTTGCCTATTTTGATGAAGAAAGACTAAAAAATATATTATTATTTTTACAAAAACAATCAGAAAATCATCAAATTATTTTATTTACTTGTACAAACAGAGAAAAACAAATTTTAGATAGTCTACATATAAGTTATAACTTAATAGAATTATAATTTATTAAGTAGCAATTTTTTTACTATATAATATTTATAATTAAAGCTTAAATAGTACTAGTTTTCTTGTTTTTCAAATTGCCCGTTGCAGTTGCCAGTTCATAGAAGTAAGTCAGAACGGGACCTTTCAAAACTGCGAAAAATAGTACTATTAAAGCTGTATAGATATAAAAACATTAACTAAAAACGTAAGACTTATAGTAAACCTACACGCAAAGCTTATAATAAAATCAAAAATAGCTTGAAAAATAAGTATTTTTAAGTTATAATAAAAAAGTCCCAAAAACATTATACTTTAATAAAAAAGTTAGAAAGGATTGTATTTTATTATGTTTCAAAAATTAGATGAGGTAGAAAAACGCTACGAAGAAATTACAAAAAAAATAAGTGATCCAGAAATAATTAATAAACAAGAAGAATGGAAAGCTTTAATGAAAGAACATGCAGAAATAGAAGAAGTTGTATTAAAATATAGAGAATATAAAGCAGCAAATAAAGCAATAGAAGATGCAAAAGAAATGCTAAGTGACCCAGAAATGAAAGAATTAGCAGAAATAGAAATACAAGAAAATAAAGAAAAATTACCTAAAATAGAAGAAGAAATAAAAATACTATTAATTCCAAAAGATCCAAACGACGATAAAAACGTAATTTGCGAAATACGTGGAGGTGCAGGCGGAGAAGAAGCAGCACTATTTGCAGGAACTTTATATAGAATGTATTCTATGTATGCAGAAAAAAAACACTGGAAATTAGAAGTATTAAATGAAAATGAAACAGGACTTGGTGGCTACAAAGAAATTTCTTTTATGATTACTGGCAAAGGCGCATATAGCAGACTAAAATTTGAAAGCGGAGTTCATCGTGTACAAAGAGTACCAGATACAGAAGCAAGTGGAAGAATACATACATCAACTGCAACAGTAGTAGTTTTACCAGAAGTAGAAGATGTAGAAATAAACATTAATCCAGCAGATATAAAAATGGAAGTATTTAGATCATCTGGTGCAGGTGGTCAGCATATTAATAAAACATCATCTGCAGTACGTTTAATACACATTCCAACAGGAATGGTAGCAGAATGTCAAACAGAAAGATCCCAATTTCAAAATAGAGACTACGCAATGAGATTACTTCGTTCTAGACTATATGAGCAAGAAAAAGAAAAACAAGACTCAGAACTTGCAAATGCTAGAAAAAGTCAAGTAGGTAGTGGAGATAGAAGCGAAAAAATTAGAACATACAATTACCCACAAGGCCGTATAACAGACCATAGAATAGGACTTTCAATTTATCAAATGGAAAACTTCCTAAATGGTGACTTAGATGAAATGATAGATAGCTTAATAACAGCAGACACAGCCGAAAAATTAAAAGGAAGCGAAGAAGAATAACAAATTGAAAAACCAATAATTAAAACTATATAAAAAATTATAGTATAAAATGAATACTCCTATACATTTTTTAGAAAACTATTAATATACTAATATAAAAAATGTAAAGGAGTTTTTTATTTGAACGAAATTATAAAAACCACTTTAATAGGATTATTTTTTGGAACCTTTGGCACAACAATAGGTGGAATTATAGGAGTAAAATTCAATAATCCATCCAAAAAATTTTTAAGTTTTATTTTAGCATTTGCATCAGGACTTATGATAGCAATAGTATGCTTCGACTTACTACCAGAAGCCTTTGAACTAACCACAATGGCAACAGTTTTTTTAGGAATTATTTTAGGAATTGCCACAATGATATTTTGTGATGAAATAATAGATAAAAAATTTCAAGCAAAATTCCAAAAAAACACATTATTAAAAACAGGAATAGTAGTTAGCATCGGATTAGCTTTACATAACTTTCCAGAAGGCTTAGCAATAGGCTCTGGATTTGAAGCTTCCCTAACACTTGGACTATCCTTAGCAATTGCAATTTGCCTTCACGATGTGCCAGAAGGAATTAGCATGGCAGTACCCATGAAAAATGGAGGAATGAAGCCAGCAAAAGTTATATTTTACGTTATACTTTCTGGAATTACAACAGGAATAGGAGCATTTTTTGGAGCATTAATAGGTGGAATTTCACAAAGTGTTATTGCAATGTGTTTAAGTTTTGCAGGAGGTGCAATGATCTACATTGTATCAGGAGAGCTCATTCCAGAATCAAACAATTTATACCATGGCAGAATAACTGCAATAGGGAACATTTTAGGACTATTATTAGGCATTTTAGCATTGAACTTATAAACATTATTGAAATTTCTTCTGCAACGGGCATTTGAAAAACAAGAAAACTAGTACTATTTAAGCGATTTACTATAAAATTATTAATAATTAAATATTAAATATTAATTTTAAAATATATAATTGTATAAAAATAAGTAGTATGATACAATGTCACTAAGTAAAACAAAGAAAGAATATGTCCATAAAAAACATATTATATGAGGAAAAAAATGAAAATAATGTTTATATGCACAGGAAACATATGTAGAAGCGCAATGGCAGAAGCAATGCTTAAAAAAATGCTAAAAGAAACTAAAAAAGCAAATATAGAAGTATATTCATGTGGAATTTCAGCAGATGATGGCGATATTCCAACACAAAATGCCATAGAAGCAATGGCCGAATATGGAATAGACCTAAAAAATCATAGAGCAACTAACATAAAATACTCTAACATAGAAAAAATGGATCTCATTTTGTGTGCAACATTATCACACAAACTATTTGTAATAAGCCTATATCCAGAATTAAAAGATAAAATATTTACACTAAAAGAATATGTAGGTAGGAAAGATGAAATTTATGGAATAGATATAAAAGACCCGTGGGGATATAACTTAGAAACCTACAAACAATGCGCAAAAGAAATAGAAGAAGCTTTAAAAAAATTATTAGAAAAAATATAAAATAACAAATATAAAAGAACTTCACATAAACAGAAAAATTATTATATAAAAAATTAATGTCACCATATAAAAATAGCTTAAAAAATTAGCATTACTATATAAAAAATATAATACAAAAAACAAAATATAAAAAATAAACAAAAAGAAAGAGAGAAAAAAATGCAAAACTTAATAGAAGAATTAAACAATAAACAAAAAGAAGCCGTATTAGCTGTTGATGGTCCATGCTTAGTAATAGCAGGAGCAGGAAGCGGAAAAACTAAAGTATTAACACATAAAATAGCATACTTAATTTCAGAAAAAAATGTAAAACCATGGAATATACTAGCAATAACCTTTACAAACAAAGCAGCAAGCGAAATGAAACAAAGAGTAGAAAACATAGTAGGAAACGTAGCACAAGAAATGTGGATGGGAACCTTCCACTCAATTTGTGTGCGCATTTTAAGAAAATACATAGATAGAATAGGCTTTGACACATCATTTTTAATATTTGACACATCTGATCAAAAAACAATAGTAAAAGAATGCCTAAAAACATTAAACATAGATGATAAAATGTTTACGGATAGAAGCGTTTTAGCTGAAATAAGCAACGCCAAAAACGAAATGCTTACACCAAAAGCATACCAAACCAAATATGCAGGAGAATATAGAAAAGAAATAATAGGAAAAGTATATGAACTATATCAAAAAAGGCTAAAAGAAAATAACGCAGTAGATTTTGATGACATTATAAACTACACAATTGATATTTTAACAAACAACCCAGATGTACTTCAGCATTACACAGATAAATTCAAATATGTATTAGTAGATGAATACCAAGACACAAACAAAGCGCAATTTACTCTAGTATCAATTTTAGCATCTCGTTATGGAAACATCACAGTAGTAGGCGATAACGACCAAGGAATTTATAGCTTCAGAGGAGCAGATATTACAAACATATTAAACTTTGAAAAAGACTTTCCAGGTACTAAAATAATAAAATTAGAGCAAAACTACCGTTGCACAGGAAATATACTAAAAGCTGCAAACAGCGTAATAAAACACAATGAAAATAAATATGAAAAAAAATTATGGACCGAAAACGAAGAAGGAGCGCTTCCTTGCCTATATCAAGCAGAAGACGAATATGACGAAGCACGATACATTGTAGAGCAAATTGAGCATTTAAAAACAGAAGAATACTTTAAGCCCAAGGACTTTGTTATACTATATCGTATGAATGCACAATCAAGAGCAATAGAAGACATTTTAAGAAGAGAAGACATACCATATAAAGTAGTAGGTGGAGTAAAATTCTATGAAAGAAAAGAAATAAAAGACGCAATAGCATATTTAAGATTAGTGCAAAATCCATCAGACAATATATCTTTAAAAAGAATTATAAATGAACCAAAACGTGGAATAGGAAAAACAAGTTTAGATAACATCTCACAAATATCTGACGAAACTGGAACATCAATGTATGAAATTATAAAAAATGCAGAAAATTATGGACTAAATAGAATAAAAGCGAATAGTAATGAATTCATTAATTTAATAGAAGATTTAAGACAAAAAAAAGAAACTTTAAGCATATCAGAACTACTAAAAGAAGTACTAAATAAATCAGGTTACACAAAAGCACTAGAAAATGAACAAAGTGTAGAAGCGGAAACAAGAATACAAAACCTAGAAGAATTTTTAACAGTAGCAATGGAATTTGAAGAAGAATCAGCAGATAACAGTTTAGCAGAATTTCTAGAAAGCATTACATTATCTAGTGACATAGATGGAATGGAAGATGAAGAAAACTCAGTTACATTAATGACATTACATAGTGCAAAAGGCTTGGAATTCCCAGCAGTATTTTTAGTAGGAATGGAAGAAGGAATATTCCCAGGCTATAAATCAATAGGAGAGCCAAAAGAATTAGAAGAAGAAAGACGTTTATTTTATGTAGGAATTACAAGAGCAAAAAGGTTTTTATACTTAAGCTATGCAAAACATAGAACCATTTTTGGCTCAACAAGTTACAATGCAGTATCAAGATTTATTAAAGAAATACCAGAAGAACTATTAGATGCAAACATACAAGAAAATGACGAAGATGATTTTGGTGAATTAGAATTTAACTGGGAATATGGTAGACATAATCAAGCAAAAGTAAAAACATATACATTTGATACAGAAGATAAAGTAGACATAAAACCAAGAACAACATACCAATTTAGAACAGCAGAAAGCTTTTTAAATTCACTAAATCAAAAGAAAGCACAAACTGAAGTAGATATAACAAAATATAAACAAGGGCAAAGAGTTTATCATAAAAAATTTGGAGAAGGCACTATTCAAAAAATAGAGCCAGAAGAAGACGATTACAAAGTAGATATTGAATTTGATAAGGCAGGCCATAAGAGGCTAATGGCAAAATTTGCAGGACTCGAAATAATAGAATGATTTTTAATTTATTATAAAATAAAAAATATTATATAAAGAGCAAAAATATAATAATATAAAAGAGCAAAAATATAATAAATTCGATAGCGCCGCGCAGCGACTAAGCGAGAGCACCTGCAAGGTGCGGAGCGCGAGTGGAGCAGCCTACCCATTATTGATTGGCTGCGACAAGCAAGGCGCAAGAATTATTATATTTTTGCTCTTATATTATTATATAAAAATATAAAAATATAAAAAGTGTATAAAATTTTCCAAAATGTCCATAATAAAAATAATATTATAAACAGAAAGGGAGGATAAAAATGCCAAATTTAAATCAACTAGAACTTCAACACCTACGACATCTAATAGGTGCCCACGAAACTGCATATCAAAAATTAAATACATTTTCTTCACAAGCAGTGGACCCACAAATCAAGCAGATCTTTTCAAAATCTGCACAAGACGCATTAAACACAAAACAAAAATTATTATCATTTTTAGAAAATTAAAACTAGGAAAAAATTTGAAAATATAATTTTAATCAAATTTTAAACCCTTAAAAGAAAGGAAAATAATTATGGATGAAAAAACAATGGTAAATGACATATTAAGCGGAGTTAAATCAGACTTAACAGCATATCAAACAGCCATTTCAGAAGCAGAAAATATGCAACTTAGACAAACACTTCAACAAATTAGAAATAATGACGAAAGCTTTCAATACGAGCTTTTTAAAATAGCACAAGCAAAAGGTTACTATCAACCAGCACAAAAAGCAACCGTAACAGAAATACAAACAGTAAAAGACGAATTGCAACAATAACTTAAAAATTGTTACCAAATTGTGAAAAATTAAAAATATTATATAAAAACCTTGTAAAATATCTTTTGTTATTATAAAATATATAGCGAATAAAAAAACATTAATATATAGGAAGTGTTTAAAATTAATACCATAAAAAAATTTGCTATGTTTTTTAGAACATCTATAAAATTAATAACAATAACAATAATTTCTGCATTCTTAATCGTAGGTTTAGTAGCATTCTTTTATAAACCAACTTATGCAGTCACATTAAATGGCGAACTAATAGGTTACACTGAAAACAAAAGTAAATTACAAAACGAAATAAATAAATATATGGAAGGCGAAGAAAAAGAAGGAATAGCATTCAGGCAAATCACTTCTGCACCAGAATACACACTTTGCCTACTAAAAAAAGACATAGTATCAAACGATGAAGAAATATATGCAAAAGTCACTGAAGGCGGAACACAATATTATAAATACTATGCCATTACAGATGACGGCAAAGAAAAACTATATGTATCCACATTTGACGAAGCCGAAAGTGTAATAAAAAAACTAAAAGATAAAAACAGTGTAAATAAAAACGACATTGGAATAGTAGAAAAATATGATACAAAAACAAAAGAATTTACATCAGTAGAAAAATGTGTTTCAAAATTATATGAAGCACCAAAACCAAAAGTAGTATATACAGCATCTGCTTCATCTGGCTATGTATCAGGCTCATCTAGCCAAAAAGTAAATATAGGAATAACATTAATAAAACCAATTTCAGGAGTTATTACATCAAGATTTGGTAGCAGGGAAAGCATACGTAGCTCACCACATAGAGGGCTAGACATTGCAGCACCTACAGGAACACCTATAAAAGCAGCAGCATCAGGCACAGTAGTATCTGCCGGTTATAGTGGCTCTTATGGAAATATGATACTCATTTCTCACGGAAACGGTGTACAAACCCTATATGGCCATTGCAGTGTACTAAATGTAACCAAAGGACAAGCAGTTTCACAAGGCCAAATAATAGGAAAAGTAGGAACAACAGGAAATGTTACAGGTCCGCACTTACATTTAGAAGTAAGAATAAATGGAGTTTTATATAACCCACAAAACTATGTATATTAAAATAAAAAATCTTGCTTTTATAAAACAAAAGCAAGATTTTTTTTATTTTCTAGGAAAATTCATTTTTTAAATGCATTTTTTCTTTGCGAAGCAAACGATTTTCTTAATAAAAAAACATTAAACAAAATGCTTAAAACCAATTTCCAAAGCATTATTTTTCATAATCAAAGTACCACACTCTTTAAGCTTGCTAGCAAAACTTTTAGAATTAGAAATACACTTAGCAAACTCTGTAATAGTAGCATAAAAACTAATTCTAGAAACTATACTCGTATGTATATTACTTATTAATAAATAATAATAATTCTTATAACTATAAAGCAAAACATCATCAGCTAAACTATGTATTTCAGAAACACTATTACTCCTCTTTAAAAAATATAAAAAATTGCAAAAATCATCAAAACAATTAAACATATAAACAGCCTGTGTAGTAGAAGAAGGAGTTAAACTTTTTTTCTTAATAGTAAATTTCCTTCTTGAAGTCTTTTCAGCAGGCTCAGACTTTGATGTAGCTATAGCAGTTTCCGGGTAAACCTTAGTAATTGTAAAAATAAAATTAGTATCTGCCATTGCCAAAGCCTCAATTTTCAAATTAAAATTCTCTGGATCAAAACCAGTTTCTTTTTTAGCCTCTTCTAGCATATCAAGTAAAACATTTTGCGACTCAATACTATTAGACATAAAAGAATGAAAATCAATATTTTTTTCAGTTAAATCTTGCATAGTCAAAATTATTCTTATTTTATTATCACTTAGTTTTTCAAATTTCATTAAGAAGCCTCCAAATAAATATCCTTAATCATATTATACTACTGTTGGCTTTAAAATGAAACCAACAAAATATGGAAAATTTAAAATCACTTATAAAATATAACATAAAATAAATAAAAAGGAAATACTTTTATAAATAAAAATATAATAAATGTTACTAATTAATAGTTTTTAGTTAATGTAATTATAACCATTATCAAAGAAATTCAAAAGTAAAAATATTCCCATAAACAACGTACCAAAATAAGCACATTGTTATGGGAAAAAGTTTTTTTAAGTTTTAACTATTATACACATGCCGAAATTCAAAATTAACATTAGGTGCCTTAGAAATAAGAAGCTTTTCTAATTTAGAAATAATTTCTCTGCCAAAACTAGACAAATAAACTTTATTTATATAAGGGCTATCGTCATAATGCCTATTTAACAGTATATTTTTTTCATACAATTTCCTCTTTGAGAAAAAATCAGTCACAAAAATATTACCAACCATAATTTCAAAGGTATACGCATCCACATATGAAAATAAAACTAGCAAACTATCTCCGTGAAAATCTCTTAACTTTTTAGCAATTTCCTCTGCAATTATTTTAGAAAGTTTGTCATAATTTAATTTTCCTAAAGAAGTACGTAACCTTGTGATCATACTTTTGTAAAAAGAAATCTTCTCATTAATAGCATTAACTTCCTCATCATCCAGTGAAAAACCCTCATAGCCACTATTATATAAATCTTCTTCGAGCTCCTTTATTTTCCGCACACAATATTGAACGCTAAGTAGCCTAGAACCCTCGTAATAATAAGTTAAATCCATAAATGATTATTCTCCTTTCAATTGAAAATGAAAATTTTTATAAACTAGCATTTTAGCTGTACGCTGTATTATACAACTTTTAATAAAAAAAGTCAAAAAATACAATAATTATCTTGAAAAAAATACTATTTGCATATATAATACTAGCTATATGGAAAAAACAAATGAGCTACTAAGGAGGAAAAAAATATGGCACTTAGAGATAAAAGTATATGGATATTAATCTTATTTATATTAAGTGGTATAGTAGTAGGAGGCCTAATTGGAAAACTTGCAGCAAATGTTGATGCATTATCATGGCTTGCTTATGAGCAAGAATTTGGTTTAAGTTCACCAATAGAACTTGACCTAAGTGTTATAACATTAACTTTTGGTTTAGTATTTAAAATTAATATAGCAAGTATTATAGGAATTATTTTAGCAATATTTATTTATAAAAAAATTTAAACAAATGAATAAAAAAGTAATAGGGGAAAATACTTTATTTGTAATCATAAACCAATGTTTAATTCAAAAAAATTTATGGGGGCTTAAATATAAAAAAAGAAAGGATGTATTTAACTATGTCATTAACAATGAAACAGCTCCCAATTTCAGAAAGACCTTATGAAAAATTAGAAATGTACGGAGAAAGCGCATTATCTAATGCAGAATTACTAGCGATAATTATAAAAAGTGGTACAAAAGAAGAAAGCTCAGTTACGCTAGCTCAAAAAATACTCTCACTAGGAACAGAAGAAAACTACAACGAAAATAACCTAAAAAGCCTGCAAGAACTAACAATTGCAGATTTAACCAAACTGCCTGGAATCGGAAAAGTAAAAGCAATTCAAATAAAAGCAGTATGCGAACTTGCCAAAAGAATATCAAAACCATCCGATATAGAAAAAATAAAAATAAAAGAACCAAAAGATGTTGCAACTATACTAATGAACGATATGCAACTAGAAAAAAGAGAAATAGTGAAAGTAATAACATTAAATTCCAAAAATGTAATATTAAAAATACAAACAATCTCACTTGGTGGTACAAGCACAGCACACGTAGAACCAAAAGATATACTAGCTGAAGCAGTAAAACAAAATGCGCCAAAAATCATTTTAATACATAACCACCCAAGTCGGAGATGCCACTCCAAGCAAAGAAGACATAGAATTCACCAAACAACTAGAAGAGTCATCCAAAGTTATAGGAATAGACTTATTAGACCATATTATAATTGGGTATAATCAATATACAAGCATAAAATCTTATATAATTAAAAAGGAAGGAAGAAGAACATGAAACTATTAAACTCAAAAGACATAGGTATAGACCTAGGAACAGCAAATATAATAATAACCCTAAAAGGAAAAGGAATAGTATTAAATGAACCATCAGTAGTAGCAATAGATAAAAACACAGGAGCAATTCTAGCAACAGGAAAAGAAGCAAAAGAAATGCTAGGAAGAACTCCAAACGACATATATGCAGTTAGACCAATGCAAGATGGAGTTATAGCAGATTTCACAGCTACACAATTAATGCTAAAAAGTATGGTACAAAAAATATGTCAAAGATATAACGTAGGAAAACCAAGAGTAGTAGTAGGAGTACCTTCAGGCATTACAGAAGTTGAAGAAAGAGCAGTTGAAGAATCTGTATTGCAAGCAGGAGCAAAAGAAGTATATTTAATAGAAGAACCAATGGCAGCAGCCATTGGCGCAAACCTAGAAGTTTCAGAACCAACAGGAAGCATTATAGTAGATATAGGCGGAGGAACCACAGAAGTAGCCATTATTTCATTAGGTGGAATAGTAGTAAGTAACTCCCTAAGAATAGCAGGCGATGAATTAACAGAAGACATAGTAAACTATGTAAAAAAAGAAATGAACTTAGCAATTGGAGAAAACACAGCAGAACAAGTAAAAATAAAAATAGGATGCGCAAAACCATTATTAACAGAAGAAGAGGTAGAAATCAGAGGTAGAAACCTATCAACAGGCCTTCCAGAAGTATTAACAATAAACTCTACACAAGTTCAAGAAGCAATACAAGAATCAGTAGAAAAAATAATAGACTTAATAAAACTAACCCTAGAAAAAACACCACCAGAACTTGCATCAGACATTATGGAAAAAGGAATAGTTTTAACAGGTGGAGGAGCACTAATTCAAAACTTTGACCAACTATTATCAGAAAGAACAGAAATGCCAGTATATATTGCAGAAAACCCTTTAGAATGTGTAGCAAAAGGAGCAGAAAAAACACTAGAAGACCTAGAAAAACTTAGAACAGTATTAAGTAGCTCAAGAAAAAGATAAATATCAAAAACCAAGCAGTTTTTATAAAAGGAGAAGCTCATGTATAAAAACAAAAAAACAGGAGTTATAGGAATTACAATTACAATAATTATTTTAATATTAATAGTTATTTTATCTAATACAGACCTAAAAGAACTTTCTTATGTAGAAAATGTATTAGGAAGCATTGTTATGCCAATACAAAATGGGCTTACCTATTTAAAAAATAAAATAGCAGGAAATGATAGCTTTTTTGTAGAACTAGAAAGCCTAAAGGCAGAAAACGAAAACTTAAAACAAAAAAACAGTCAGCTAGAACAATCATTAAGAGAACTAGAAATAATAAAATCAGAAAACCAAACACTAAAAGAATATGTAAACTTAAAAGACAAATATCAAGACTATAAAACAATTCCAGCCTACATTATAAATAGAGACATAAGCAACTTAAGCAAAACAATAGTAATAAATGTTGGAGAAAAAGATGGAATAAAACCTAAAATGACAGTAATTTCCGATAAAGGCCTAGTAGGCTATATTATATCCACAACCCGGAAACACCTCAAAAGTACAAACAATAATAGACCCATCAACATCAGTAAGTAGCCTAATTACCACCTCAAGAGAAGAAATTATTGTAAGTGGAACACTAGAATCAAACAAAACTTTAAAAGCAACCTACATCCCCATGACAGCAACCCTACTTGAAAATGACAACATAGAAACATCAGGCCTAGGCGGAATTTATCCAAAAGGAATTCATATAGGAACAATCAAACAAATAATAAATACACAAAATAGCATAGATAGATACGCTATAGTAGAAACAGCAGTTGATTTTTCAAAACTTGAAACAGTGCTAGTCATTACAACTCAAGTTCAAGAATAATTGTTACTAGCAAGTAATTATAGCCAAGTAATTATAATTACATTAAAGCTTGAATAGTACTATTTTTCGCAGTTTTGAAAGGTCCCGTTCTGACTTTGCTTCTTTGAAACTACTTCTGCAACGGGCAATTTGAAAAACAAGAAAACTAGTACTATTCAAGCAGGTTAGTTATAAAAACAAAAAGTAATAAAAAAGAAAGGGTGAATCATTTGAAAAAGATTTTTACGGGAATAGCAATTATAATCACATTCTTTATTATATATTTCTTACAAGCAAACTTTTTCACATGGTTTACCATAAATGGCGTAATGCCAAACCTGCTAGTTATATTCATTTTGTGGATAGGCTTATTTCTTGGCAAAAAAACAGGTCTTATATGCGGCCTAATTTTTGGGACTTACATAGATATATTATTAGGAAAATCCATAGGAATATCTGGAGTAATGTTAGGAATAATAGGGCTAATTGCAGAATACATAGACAAAAACTTCTCAAAAGATAGTAGACTCACAATAATGCTAATTATAGCAGCAAGTACAGCAATATATGAAATAGGAATATATATATTTCAAATAATAAAATTTAGAATTAACATAGAAATTTTAGCATTTTTAAAAATACTATTAATAGAAATTTTATTTAATGTTATTTTATCAATAATTCTATACCCACTAATACAAAAATTAGGAAACTTAGTAGAAAGCAAATTCAAATCAAAAACAATATTAACAAGATACTTTTAAAATAAAAAGATAACTACTTCATTTATAAAGATAGGAAGTGAAAATAAAAAGTTGAAAGCAAAAAAAACACGAAACGAAAAATTAAGATATAACATAGTAAATATGCTAATATATATTGTTGGCATAGTTTTATTGCTACAACTTTTTAACTTGCAAATAGTAAACGGCGAAGAATACAGAGAAACCTCAAACACAAGACTTACCAGAGAATCCAGCCTAAAAGCAGCAAGAGGTAACATTACAGATAGAGCAGGAAATAAACTAGTAACAACTAAAGTAGGTTATAGCCTAGAAATATATAAAACAAAACTAGATAACAATACCTTTAACCAAACAATCTTAAACTTAGTAGAACTATTAGAAAAAAACAAAGATAAATATATAGATAACTTTCCAATCACAGTAGACCCATACAAATACACACTTGAAGAAGAAAGCCTAAAACAATGGAAAGAAGAAAACAAAATAGAAGAAAATACCACCCCAGAGCAAGCATTTGCAATATTTAAAGAAAAATATGGAATAGAAGAGCAAGATGTAAAAAAAGCCAGAAAAATAATTGCAGTACGCTACGAAATGACTCGAAACGGAATTAGCAACATAAAACCAGTAACCGTTTCAAAAAATATAAGCTCAGCAAGTGTAAATCAAATAGAAGAACAAAGTGCCTACTTTCCAGGAGTAGCAATAGCAAAAGAACCAGTTGTCACATACCCTTACGGAAGCTTAGCATCACACATATTAGGGTACCTAGGAGCAATATCTCCAGAAGAATACAAAGAAAAAAAAGACACCTATGATATAAATGACATCATAGGAAAAACAGGAATAGAATACACCCTAGAAGACTACTTAAAAGGACAAGATGGAGTTAAGCAAATTGAAATGTCAGTAGATGGAACAATTACAGGAGAATACACATTAAGTGAAGCGGTAAAAGGCGCCGATGTTTCTTTAACAATAGATGCAAACCTGCAAAAATCAGTAGAAAAAGCATTAGCAAACAATATTAAAAAAATAAAAAATGGAGGCTATGGAAAAGCATATAACGCAGAAGGCGGAGCAGCAATAGTAATGAACATAAAAACAGGCGAAGTACTAGCCATGGCAAGTAACCCAGACTACGAGCCAGAACTATACATTAAAGGAATATCTACTGAAAAGCTAAAAGAATATGACAAAGGAAAAAGCTTATATAACAGAGCAATTTCAGGGCAATATGCACCAGGATCTACATTTAAAATGGTAGTAGCAACAGCAGCATTAGAAACAAATGTAATAAAACCAACTACTAGAATTAATGACACAGGAGTTTACCCTAGAGGCTATCACCCAACATGTTGGTATTATAGCGAGCACCATTATGGGCATGGCTATTTAACCCTGCCACAAGCAATACAAAAATCATGCAACTATTATTTTTACGAAATAGGCTATCGTATGGGTTCAATACAACCAGTTATTGACTACGCAAAAGCTTATGGCTTAGGCTCATTAACAGGAATAGAACTATCTGGAGAAGCCACCGGAACAGTAGATTTAATAGAGCGCTGCAAAGAAACTACTGGCTCAGACTGGCAATTTGGCGACACCTTATCAGCAGTAATAGGCCAAAGCTATAATGAATACACCCCAATACAAATGGCAAGGTATATTAGCATGATAGCAAATGGCGGAAAAGCAGTAGATGTTACATTAATAAAATCTATAACCTTAGCAAACGGAACACAAGTTGATAAAGCCCAAATAGAGCAAACAGTAAATAACAAACTAGGAATACAAAACACCAAACTTCAAAACTTAAACCTAAAAAAAGAAACACTAAACGCAATATTAAAAGGAATGAAAGGCGTTACCAGCGAATATGGCGGAACAGCATACTACATTTTCTCAGACCTTGGAATGGACATAGGAGGAAAAACAGGTTCAGTAGAAACAAACATAGAAGGAAAAGTAAATGGCTGGTTTGCAGGATTTGCACCATATGATGATCCAGAAATTGCAGTAGTAGTACTAATAGAAAATGCAGGTTCAGGTGGAAATACAGCACCTGTTGCAAAAGAAATTATAAAAGAATACTTCGGAATGAATGCTAAAAATGTAGAAGAAAATACAACAGCTTTACCTAGCACAGAAAGTGTAAGATAATAAAATAAACCAGATGTGTATTAGAAAGGAATAATAGTAAAAATGAAAAATATTATAAGTGTACAAACCAAAAAAGAAAGTGTAAACATTAAAATAGAAGAAGAAGCCACACAAAAACAAATATTACAAGAACTAAAGAAAAAATTAACAGAGCTAAAAAAACTATATAAAGAAGATACTACACCAATATTTATTTCAGGAAAAGTATTAAAAAACGAAGAAATGGAACAAATCCAAGCACTAATTCAAAAAGTAATTCCAGTAGAAGTAAAATTCGAAACTCCAAAAATCCTAGGATTACATGGCATAAAAAAGACCTTTAGCAAAGAAATATTAGCATCAGAAACTAAATTTCATAGAGGTTCCTTAAGATCTGGTCAAAAAATTGAATATGAAGGAAGCCTAGTAATTTTAGGAGATGTAAACGCCGGTGCAGAAGTACTTGCAGGAGAAAATATAGTAGTACTTGGCATACTACGAGGAATGGCACACGCAGGAGCAAAAGGCAACAAAGAAGCCATTATAGCAGCAGCTTCAATAGAATCTGCACAAATACGTATTGCAGATATTGTAAAAGAAATAGAAAAATCAGAAATACAAAATGAAATAAAAACATGTGCTTATGTAAACGAAGAAGCACAAGTTATATTAGAATAAATTTAGCATACTAACATTATACATAAATAAAATCAGCTTAAAAGTAGCAAAATACATAAAAAAATCAACTTAAAAGTAGCAAAATTAAAGCCATAAATAAATATTCATCTTTAACACCTTCTTGATACAAAAAGAAAATAAGGCAAATAATTAAAACATCATCAAAATATAACTTTAAACCAAAAATTTCAAAAAAAGGCTCATCATATACTTCCTCTTTTTTAGGGGAAGTTTTTGTTTTATCTAAATTCATTTTTCTAATATTATTCCTATCATCAAAAGAAGCCTTATTATAATTACCATAATAAGGAGAATTATAATAATACCTTTTAGGGCGAGGAAAATTAAAAAAAGGATAATTATACACCATTTTTCTTTTCCCCTCCAAAGGTTCCCATCATTTCAAAGGCTTTTCCCATGCTAAAAATCTTAATATACTGATCAACTTTTTCCTTCCTACTAGGTTTCAAATAAGGCTTCAAAGACCTAAGTAAATTAGCCCTTGAATCATTTTGCCCTTTATTCATATTATCAATAATAGACTTCATTTTTAGCATTGTATCCATATCAATATTAAAATTATCCGCACCATTCGAATTAGAATTCCCGCTATTTTCAGCATTATTATCAAATGAACATACACCATTTGTATGAGAAAAATTATTACTATTAGTAGAAGATGAGCCTGAATTAGAACTAAAATTATTTAAAATGCTCTTTATATTATCTGGAATTTCATTATTCTTTATCATATCACTCATTTTCTGCATAATTTCAGACATATCTTCACTCATAAATATAATCTAGCCAAGAAAAAAATCCTAGCTATTCCTCCTTTCGAATTAACATCTAATTAACATCTAATCAACATAAATACCTAATTACAATTTTTAAATTGCTTCAAAAGTTTCTCCTTATCCTCTTTACTCATCATTTGATTTAACTTAGCAAGCCCCTGCTGTAGCTCATTTTTATCCATTTTAGAAATCATATTCATTAGTTTTGCCATATCCACATTATTGTTATCCATTGTTAAATACCATTCCTTTCCAAAAACACACAAAATTTAATTAAAAATATTATTTTTTTAAATCTATAATTCCTATAAAAATTATTTATAATTATATATATTCTAATTATAAAAAAATGTTACTAAAAACAATAAAACTTTTCCGAAAATACATATTGAATTAAAAAATAGTTACTAGGTTTTATAGTAAATTGCTCGAATAGTACTAGTTTTCTTGTTTTTCAAATGCCCGCCCAAGGAGTCAAGTTCAAAGAAGTAAAGTCAGAACGGGACCTCTCAAACTGTGAAAAATAGTACTATTCGAGCATTAATTCAATTATAACTATTGATAAAAAAATTATTTCAAAAAGAATAAAAAAACCAAAAAATAAAGTTTACGAAAATCAGCAAATCAAAATTATGTACACTAAAATCACAAACAAAGCCAAAACTGTAACATAGTAACAATTCTGTAATATAAATTTAATATTAATCATAAAAAAATAACTTCCGTAAACAATTTTCCATTTTTCGACATAATAGGGAAAAATCTACCATTGAAAAATAAATTAAAGGTGATAAAATTATATTATAAATAACTATGTATGGTAGATATTTAGGAGGTTACTATGAAACTAAAAGAAAAAATTATAACAATTATTACAACAACAGTCTTACTAGGAGGATATCTTTTGCCAATTGGCAATCTTGCAATAGCAGCTGCAGTACAAAACCTAGAAGAACAAACCGTGCAAACCCAAAACGAAAATGTAGAATTTAATGTACGACTATCAAACAACACACATGAGCAAGAATACAACATTTCAGAGGGTGGAAAAGTATATATTGAACTTAATA
This sequence comes from uncultured Clostridia bacterium, assembly GCA_947589835.1. Classification (GTDB taxonomy): domain Bacteria; phylum Bacillota; class Clostridia; order TANB77; family CAG-508; genus CAG-273. The sequence continues at coordinate 38,191 of CANQCT010000001.1, read as the reverse complement.
TAAAAGAAAACGGCTATTTAAAAAATGGAATAGTCGAATTTAGCGACTGCAACTATAAAATTAATAGTGACCAAATAAATACAGAATATATTCAAAAAATAGAAAACAATAACGTTTATTTAAACCAAATAAGCAATAAACAAACACTTCTATTAGAACTACCAATTAGTTTTACAAAAGAAGAATATGTAAATGAAACAATATTTAATCAAAACTCTAAAGCCAAATTAACAGGAACTTACGTAGATACAAAAGGAGTAGAAACAACACTAACAAAAGAAATTACAAACAAAATAAAATGGAAAGCTGAACCAGAAAGCAAAATAAATGCAGAAATAACAAAATATATTCCATACAATTTAGATGAAAAATATGGAGTATTAGTACAAGCTAAAGTAACATCCTCAGTTAAAGACAGCATATTACCAATAAAAAGCACATCTTTAGAAATATCAGTACCAACCATAAATGAAAAACAACCAGACGATGTAAAAGTAATAGCAAACAAAACAACAGCAACAAACGGAGAAACCACAGGACTTAAATTCACATCAGAAAACTATAAATATATAAAAGAAGAAAGCAAAGTAACAATAAATACCCAAAACACTCCAAACGAACAAGGAAAAATTTCTTGGAAAAATGGGGAAGATGAATATTTAATAAACTATATATACGAAGGACAAGACACTTACAATTATGTAACAAACCTATTAAACACAGCAAAAAACACAAAAGTAACAGAAGAACAAGCAAAAAATGGAGCCGAAAACAATAATGCTATAAAACTAGAAACCAAAGTAAACGGAACAATTAATACATACGGATCAGAAGAAAAAACAATAGATTTAGCAGGCTCTACTTTTGAAAGTAGCATACAAGAACAAAAAGGAGAACTAGTAGACTTTACAGCACAATCAGTACAAGCCCTTAGCAAAGGATACATATATGCAAACTACGCAAAAACAGCAGAGCAATTAGCACAAGAACCAGAAAAAACAAATTATGAAATAACTTACAAAGCACAAATTTACAATAAAGACCTTATAAAACAAATGAACTTAAAAACAAAACAAGAAAAATTAGTAGCTAATTCAAACAACACTAATGTAGAAACAAATATTATTACAAGTACCATAAAAATAAATGAAGAAATTTTCAAAAAAATACTTGGAGAACAAGGAGAAATTCAAGTATTTAATAACTCTGAAGTAGAATTAGGCACAATCACAAATGCAAGTACAAAAGATGAAAAAGGAAACTACGTATTAAATATAGAAGAAAGCAACGCTAACGAAATAACAATAAAAGCTACAGCGCCACAATCAGAAGGCACATTAGAAATAATTGTAGAAAAATCATTTGTAGCAAACCAAAACTTTTCACAAGAAGAAATGAAAAAATTCACAAAAATGCTAGTAGAAGCAGACTTAGAAGCAAATACAAACACTAAAACACAAAAAATAGAAATAGCACTACAAGAACCAGTAAGCAAAGCAGAAATTAGTATAGAAGAAAGCAAAAAAAATCTATCAACAGTAGTTGCTAACGAAAATGTTAAAATAAATGTAGTATTAGATACATCAAGTGTTCAAAATGCATTATATAAAGACCCTCTTATAGAAATAGTAATGCCAGAACAAGTAGAAGATGTAAAAATAAAAGATGCCTACATTTTATTAGATAATGAATTACAAATAAAAAGTAAACAAGTAATAACAAATCAAGGAGTAAAATACATTGTTTTACAATTAGAAGGAACACAAACAAAGTACGAAAATTATATAAATAATGAAGAACAAAATGTAATAGCAAAAGGAGCAAATATTGTAGTAATAGCAGATATTACAGTAGATAAATTAGCAACAAGTAGTGCAGAAAAAATGTATTTATATTACCAAAATGATAATACAAATCTTTATGAAAATACAGAAGCAGATGAAGAAAATGGAGTATATGGAACTTCTGAAACAGATGTAAATATTTTAGCACCAACAGGAGTAACTGCAGTAAATAGCGTAAGTGGGTATGATACCGAAGAATCAAAATTAACTAATATTAATCAAGAAATATTAAAAGCAAATATACAAGCTAGTGCAAAACAAAAAACAGTAAAATTTGAAGGAATAGTTATAAATAACTATGAAAACAGTATTAAAAACACATACATATTAGGAAGACTACCATTTGAAGGTAACAAAAAAATAGACAAAAATGAAGACCTTGGAAGTAACTTTACAATGAGTATGAATGGTGCAATGAAAGTAACAGGAGTAGACCAAAGCAAAGTTAAAGTTTATTACAGTACAGAAGAAGATGTAGCCAAATCCTTACTAGATAGTGGAAATGAAACATGGCAAGAAAATCCTAAAAACTATAATAATATAAAAAGCTATTTAATTGTAATTAATGGAGAAATTCCACATGGAACACAAATACACTTTGAATATGAAGCAAATATACCAGCAAATTTAGTACATAATAAAAGCGCCTATACTTCTTACAAAGTATATTATAATAACCAAATACCAGAAACAAAAGAAGCAGGAATAGTAGGATTAACAACAGGAAATGGCCCAGAAGTAGAAATAAAATTAAGCTCTGAAGTGCCAGAAAACAGTCAAGTAAAAGAATGGCAAATGGTAAAATTCTTTGCAGAAATAAAAAATATAGGTGAAGAAGATTTAACAAATGCTGTATTAAATATACCTGTTCCAGCCCAAGCAATATATGTAGAATATGATTTTGCAACTTATACATTTGCAGAAAATATGGAATCAACAGTACAAATAAAAATTGGAGAAATTAAAGCTGGTGAAACAAAAACAATAAGCTATATTTTAAGAATGCAAAAAGATTATGAAGGGCAAGTATCAAACATAGTAAATTTAACAGTTGATAATATGCCAAATCCAGCTGTTTCTAATGAATATATTATTAATTTAGTGAAAGGAAAAATAGGGCTAACATTAACAACAAGAAGAGACTATACATTACCAGCCTATAAAGGAGATACACTAATTGTATATGTATCTGTAGAAGCATTAGATGATTTAAATAATGCAAAAGTTACAATAGATATTCCAGAAGGAATTAAAATAAATGAAGCAACTTGCTACAATATGGATTATGAAGATATAAATTGTATAAAAATTCAAAACAACCAAATAATAGCTGAAATAGGAAGCATGGAAGACCAATATATAAACTACATAGTAGTAGAACTTCAAATAGAAAACTTTAAAGGTGATTTTAAATTAGTTGCAAAAGGAAGAGAGCAAAATTTTGAAGAACAAACTTCAAATGAAATAGTATATCATGTTTGTGTACCAGAATTTGAAATAAATCAAAGTTCTTCAGCAAAATATATAAAAGAAAAAGAAGAAATAACCTATGAATTTATTGTAAAAAATGTAGGAAAAGATGAAGCACCTTATGTTACTTTTGAAGATAAATTACCTAAACAGTTATTATTTAAAAAGTTAGAATACACATATAATGGCGAAACCCAAGTAATAGATACCTGCACAGATAATAGCCCAATAGTATATTGGCCATTATTTGAAAAAGATGCAGAAGCCACAATAAAAATTACAGCAAGCGCAAAATTATTAGAAGAAGACATTAAAGAAGTAGAAGTTAACAATATAGGCACTATTACATCACAAGAAAATGATCCACAATCATCAAACAGTATAACAACAATAATACAGCGTAACCAAGAATTATATGGAGAAGAGCCTGGAAGCGATAGCCAAATTACAGATGATAGAGCACAATATACAATTTCAGGAATAGCATGGCTAGATGAAAATAAAAATGGTCAAAGAGAAAACACAGAAGAACTATTACCAGGAATAAAAGTAATCTTATTAAAAAAACAAAACGGCGAGCTTGTACAAAATATAGAAGATGGAAAAGAAAAAACCACAACAACAAATTCAAATGGAGAATATAAATTTGAAAACCTAAAAGGTGGAGAATATATAGTAGTATTTTGTTATGATTCTGCACAATACAATACAACAGATTATCAAAAACAAAATGTTAATTCATATTACAACTCAGATGCAGTATCAATGTTAGTTACATTAAATGGAAGAAAAGCTTATGCAGGCGTAACAAATACTATAAAAATAACAAACAAAGATATACAAAACATAGATATAGGACTATATATATCACAAAAATTTGACTTAAAACTAGATAAATATATAAGCAAAATAACAGTAAATACACCAAGTTCAGGAGTAAAAACATACAAAACAAATAACTCACAACTAGAAAAAGTAGAAATAAAATCAAGAGATGTTGGAAAAAGCAATATTATTATAGAATATACAATATTAGTAACAAACGAAGGTAAAATTCCTGGATATGCAAGAAAAATAGTTGATTACTTACCAAAAAATGTTAGATTCAATTCAGAACTAAATAATGATTGGTATGCAACAGATAATAATAACACCATATACAATGCAAGTTTACAAAATACACTTATAAATCCAGGAGAAAGCAAGGAAATAAAACTTGTTTTAAGTGCACAAATTACAAACAGTAATATAGGAACAATTATTAATAATAATGCAGAAATTTATGAAAGCTATAACGAGTATGGAGAACATGACATGGACTCAATAGAAGCAAATAGAGCAGATGGTGAAGATGATATGTCTAAAGCAGATATTATACTTTCAACAGCAACTGGTACAATAGTTATATATGCCACACTAGCCTTAGTAGTTATACTTATAATTATAATTGGTGTAATATTAATAAAAAGAAAATTTGAAAAAATAGAATTATAGAAAGGAGGAAAAAATCAAGGATGAAAAATAGAAAAAATAAATTATTTTCGTTCGTAGGATTAATATCAATAATATTTTTCGCTATATTAGTATTTATTTTTTCAAGTCTATTTGCAATAAAGCAAGATGAACTACAAGAAGAATATACTACTATACAGCTAGGTGCCTTAGAAAAAACAACAACAGGAGAAACAACCTCAGGTTCTGCATGTAGTGGAAGCAACTACGTATATGCAACTGGTAAAAATGAAAATTCCCACCACATTCCAAAAGGATATTATTGTGTTGAAAAAAATGCAACGATATTAAATCGTGGTGGAGAAACCCCAGAGGAATTTGTTAAATATTGGGATGGAAAAGAGGAAACAACAGAGAGAAAATTTAATCCACCAAATACAGGAACACATGAACATGCACCTGGCCCAAACAAATCACCTCAATCAGGAGAAAATTCTGTAACACAACGTTCAGCAACATTTTGGGAATGCTCTGGAAATCACTTTAAACTTTCACCAGGTGCTGCCTTTGTTGTAACTGACCCAAGTGCCTCTGAAGATGAAAAACAAAGTGCTATATGGGCAGATAAAGAGCTTAATACTGGTACTTATATTCCTTATTCAGGAAAGATAACAATTAACGAAAAAAACTATGCATCATTTGTTGAAAAAATGAATGGCGAAGAACCTATGAAGGTTATAAATGATACTGCTGAAATAATGGCAGGTGGTGGAGAGTTAATTGCAGGGCCATATACTATAGAATATATAGATGCAGGAGAATATGGAAAAATTACAGGAATGACAGCCCAAGGATATTCAAATGCAGAAGGTGAAGGAAAAGCTGTAAGTTTAGACGTAGACTCTCAAATACCACCATCAGGAGAACCTTTCTATGTTCACTTTAAAGCACCAGCTGATGGAACAGCTATAACTCATGTAACTATAAACATAGAATACAGTTATATGGAAGCTGAAGCATGGGCATGCAGATTACAAGGAAAATGTTATATAGCTAATGCAACTTGTTTGAATTCTAAAAATAATGCATGTGATACAATAAGTACAGTAACAGTAGGAAATCTTGGAAAACCATATACAGCAGGAGCTTTTATTGAACATGTAAAAGCACCAGGTATTGTAAGTCCAAGTAATCCAACGCCAACACCAACTAAAAAAACTGTAAAAGGACAGGTATCTTGTGTTAGAAATTGGAAATGGTCTGTAAGTAAAGGAGCGTGCACAAGTACAGAACAGGACATATTAAAAGCATGGGGAACTAGAAAATGGTATAAAATGACAGCTAGTTTAATGGCAACAAGCACAACAATTGACGAACCATCACCAACACCAGAAACACCAACACCAGAAACACCAACACCAGAAACACCATCACCAACACCAGAAACACCATCACCAACACCAGAAACACCATCACCAACACCAGAAACACCATCGCCAACACCAGAAACACCATCGCCAACGCCAGAAACACCATCGCCAACACCAGAAACACCATCGCCAACGCCAGAAACACCATCGCCAACGCCAGAAACACCATCGCCAACACCAGAAACACCATCACCAACGCCAGAAACACCATCACCAACACCAGAAGTACCAACACCAACACCTACACCAAAACCAAAAGACATAACTATGAAGCTAGGCGGTTATGTATGGGAAGATGTTTTTGAAGGCAAGGAAAATCTAGCAGATGGAAGACGTACAGAAAATGATTTACCTATTCCAAACATAAAAGTAACATTATTTGAACAAGATGGAACTCAAGTAGCTTCTCAATTTACAGATGGAAACGGCTACTATGAATTTACTAGCCTAAATGCGCAAAAGAAATACTATGTTGAATTTGAATACAATGGACTAATTTATATGCCAACAGATTACTTAAAAACAGAAAGCGGTCAAAGTTATGGATCAGTATCTAACATGGTAAATGCAGGACTATATAATACAGATACATGGGCAGGAGCCTCAAAAGCAACAGAAAACGCAGGAGAAAGAAGAGCGCTTGATGCAATGTTAGGAGAAATTGGTTCATCACCAAACGGATACAAGTCAGGAAGCGGATACAATGAAGCATTTTCTATATTAGACTTAATGGGATTTGAACTACAACCAAATGGAACATTTACAAGAACAGGTCCACAATTAATAGATGGCTTTTATGATATAGACGAAAATGGAAATTTAGTAACAACTTCATCAATAAAAGAAGGAGAAATTACAAGCCATCAAAAAGCACGGTGGCACAGACGCAAATACAGCAATAGGAGAACTTTCAAGCAAATATTCAGGAAACAGTGATGTTTCGAAAAAATTGCAATTTATAAAAGATACAATGATAACAGCAACCACAAAATCACCTAGTGGTGGTATAGACCTATACCCAGTATATGACAAAATAAGTGTTTCTACAAGGTCTACAACAGTACCGGGCTATGGCACATACCATGCAATATATGATGGACAATTCTATGTAAACTTAGGATTATGGAGAAGGCAAACAAATAACATAGCATTAAGAAAAGACCTTTACAAAGCAGCAACTAAAATTAATGAAAAATCAGAAGTATACTCATATAATAAACGTACATCAAGTGATGACTATTGGAACATATCAGTAAGAATGCAAGACTACGAAAGCTACTATGGCTCTTACTATGATAGAGATGTAGCTCAATCAGATTACATGGCAGCAGGTACAGAAAATAGTAAAGGCATAGGTAAAGACTTAGAAGTATATGTAACATATCAAATTATAGTAAGAAACCTATCAGAAAGCATAGTAAATGAAATTACTGAAATAGTAGACTATTATGATAATGAACTTGAGTATAAGGAAAATCTATCATGGGTAATGACAGGTAGCAAAACAGGTATATCCCAAGAAGAATACCTTCAAATGATACGAAATTCAAGTATAAGCAATATAAACCGGAGCAGGAAGTATTAATAGTGCAACATCTAGTAGGTATGGACCTGAATCAGAAACAAACTTAGGCTCGAGCTATAATGCAGTATATATAAAAGGACTAGAAGGTAAAAAATTGCAAACCGGTGAAGATGCATACATATACCTAACCTTTAAAGTAAAAACCGATGGCAATGGCAGAGTTATATTAGATGATGCAAACAGCTTAAAATATAACATTGCAGAAATAAATGGTTATAAAAACTACTACAAGAGCGGAACCGTATTACCAAACTACGGTGCAGTTGGTGGAGATAGTACACCAGCCGGAATAGTTGATGAAAACTCTACACCAGGTAACTTAAAAGCAAGTGACTTAACTGGAGAAAAATACGAACAAAACTTTGAAGATGATACAGATAGAGCAAAAGGCCTAAATGTTCACTTAAATAGCACAGAAAGAGAAATAAATGGAACAGTATGGGAAGATAAAAGAACTATAAGCAATAGCCAAACTGGAAATGCCCTAATAGGAAACGGAATATATGATACAGGTGAATCAGGAGTAGAAAACATAGAAGTAGGAATGTATGAAGTAGTAAATGGAAAAGTATCAGATACACCAGCAAAAATATTTAATGGAACGGATTGGGTAGAAGCTACACTTAAAACAGATTCAAAAGGTAACTACAACATAAAAGGTTACATTCCAGGAGATTACATTATAAGATTTACCTATCCAAATGGAAACGACTATAAATCTACACTTTACCAAGTTGGAATGGCACAACCTGGTACAGATGTAAGACAAGATGATGCACAAGGAAAACAAGTTCCAGGCTTTGAAGACTACGAAAAACAAAGTGAATCTGCAACTTATGGATACAACATAGCATTAGGAGAAACCGATACTAGAAGAGTATCAGATGCAAAAGATATATGGAGCGTAAGACAAGCTATAAACGACTACGGAAACAACTCAGGAAATGGAGTTACATATAACCAATATGCAAAAGAACTTATAAATTTAAGCAATCCAAAAGTTTATATGATAGCAGAAACCGGTGTAATTCGTATGGAAGTAGAATACAACAGAGAAATTTCAGATTCATCTCAAAGCACTGCATATAACATAAGTAATGTAGACTTTGGTATAGTAGAAAGACCAAAAGCAGGCTTAAAACTAAACAAAAAAGTATCAAACTTAAAAATAGTTTTATCAGATAGAAGAGTAATGTTTGATACAACTAAGAGTGCAGATAACCTAATATGGACAGAAAAAGGAGATGCTCTATTTGGAGGACTTATCCAAGTAATTATGGATGAAGAATTAATGTATGGAGCAAACATCCAAATAACCTATGAATTCCAAGCAGAAAATACTGGTGAAATAGACTATAAAGACCAAAAATTCTATTACACAGGTATTGAAGATAATGCAAAAGCAAACATAGTAAAAACCTCAATAGACAAAGTAATAGATTATGTATCTAACAACATACAATTCAGAGAATCTGATAATAGTGGAATTTGGAAAATTCCTAAAACAGATGAGATTGACGTATCAGATGCAGTAAAAGAAAAACTAAGTAAGTATAATACAATTATTACAACAGAAAGCTTAAAACAAGGATTAGAGCCAGGTCAAACAAGCGACCCTGTAAAATTAGTATTATCACAATTAATCACATCACGTGACAACTACAGGTACACCAACATTGCAGAAGTTATAACCTACTCAAATGATGTAGGTAGAAGAATGCAAACTTCTGCAGATCCAGGAAAAACAGGAACACCAATTTTACCTGGTAACCAAGACCCAGAAATAGATCCAACAGAACAAGACGCCAGCGAAGCAGAAAACATATCTATTATACCTCCTTATGGTAAACCATATTTATACTTTGGACTAGGAATTGGAATAGTAGGAATGTTAATAGTAGCAATTATTCTTATTAAAACAAAGGTGTTAAAAAAAGAATAATACTTTAATATTAACTAAAATAATGTAACTATATAATATTTATAATTATTTAAAGCTCGGATAGTACTAGTTTTCTTGTTTTTCAAATTGCCCGTTGCAGAAGTAGATTCAAAGAAGTAAAGTCAGAACGGGACCTCTCAAAACTGCGAAAAATAGTACTATCCAAGCAATTAGTTATAAATTACTAATAACAAATTAATAATAAAAAATAGCAAATATTTTACTATTATAAGTAAACATATTTGCTATTTTTTTATGCAAAAAAGTCTAAAAAGCAAAAACCTTAGGGAAATAATAAATACACAAAAAAATTCACATAAAAAGGGAAAATAATGGAAAAATATTGAAAAGTTACCAAAAATGTCGTATAATAGAAACAGAGTTTATTTTAGGAGGTTACTATGAAAAAAATAAATCAAAAAATAACAGCATTAATTCTAACCACATTACTTATTCTATCAAACCTTATTCCCTTAGGGAACCAAGTAATTGCGGCCAATATTGCTTCACAAAACAATAAAACAAGTAACAAAAATGTAACATTCGATAGTTACTTAGAAGGAATGGTACATAGCAAAACTTATGACGTAGAAGAAGAAGCAAAACTATATTTAAATATAAATGTATACAATACAGGATACTTAAAAAATCCAGTAATTAATATCTCAAGCACAGCTAACTATGAAATAAACATAGCCAAATTAAATAACACAAATATATTATCTGCAACTGCAAACCAATTAATTCTTAAACAGGTAAATAGCGGAGAACAAGTTACTATAGAATTACCAATAAAAATAAAAACAGCAAACAAAGTAAAAGTAGATTTTGCTGAAAAAACATCTGGAGTTACATTAAATGCAGCTTATGTAGATGAAAATGGTATAGAAAGAGAAATTACAAAAACAATAAACAATCAAGTTATATGGAACGAACAAAAAGAATTAAACTTAAACTATAAAGTAACAAAGTGCATTCCATATAACCAAGGCGAAGAATATGGTATTTTATTGCAAACTGTAATTACAAGTAGCATAGAAAACCATAGTTTACCAATTTCAAAAACAGAATTAACAATGAACGTTCCACAAATAGAAAACGTAAAACCAGAACTTGTAAATGTAATAGCAAACAAAACTACAAACACAAATAACGATGAAAACGGAATTAACTTTGGAAAAGAAAACTATCAATACGAAAAAGAAACAGGAAAACTTACAATTACTGTAGCAAATGAGCAAGATGAAAATAACTTAATTTACTTAAACCCAAATGGAATAGATGAATACATTATAAACTTCATATATAAAGGAAAAGACCTATACGAAAAAATGCTAGCAAAAACATACGAAGCCCAAATGAATGTACAAGCAAAAGTAACCATAGCAAATGCAGACCAAAAAACAATAGAAAACAGCATTACAGTAGAATATAACGAGCAAGAACCAAAAGGAAGCTTAATAGAACTTACACCTATTGTGAAAAATAATATTACCAAAGGGAACATATATGCAAACTATGATAAAGCACAAGAAAAACAACAAACAACTTACGAATACAGCTATATAGCACAAATAAACGAATTAGAACTTACAAACCAAATACAAATTCAAACAAAACCAGATTACTATTTAGATAAAAACTCAAATCAATATCCAGTAGGAAATGGAAGCTATATAAAACAAATAAAAATAGAAAAAGCAAACTTTGAAAAAATATTATCTAAAGAAGGAACAATACAAATTACTAACACAAATGGAACAAAAATAGCAGAAATACAAAACATAAATGAAACCGAAGATTACATTATAATAGATATTTCAGAAGCAAAAGTACAAGAAATACAAATAAAAACAAGTAAACCAGTAGAAGTAGGAAACTTAGAAATAAAAATAGTAAAAGCAATTACAGAAAATCAAGAATACTCAAAAGACCAAATGAAAGAATTTACAAAAATAAAATTAAGCTTAATAAATGAGCAAGCACAAAACAACGAAGCACAAGCACAAAATAATCAAGTCATTGAAACTACAATTTCCTTAACAGAACCAGTAAGCACAGCAGAAATTAGCATAGCAGAAGAAAATAAAAACTTATCAACAATGCTAAAAAATGAAAATGTAGAAATAAGAGCAGTTCTAAACACATCTAGTCCAGAATATGCTTTATATAAAAATCCAGTACTAGAAATAGAATTGCCAAGCCAAATACAAGAAATCAACATAAAAGATGTAAAAATAGTACTAGATGATGAACTAAAAATAACAAATAAGCAAGTAATTACAAAAAATAACAAAAAAGTTATTCAAATAACTTTAAAAGGAACACAAACAAACTATACAAAAGCATCACAAATTACGTCAAACAATGTAATAAGTAAAGGTGCAAACATAATAATTAATGCAGATATTACAGTAAATAAACTTTCAGCAAATAGCGAAGAACAAATAAAAATGTATTACACAAACCAAAACACAAATCTTTACGAAAATATCTCTAATGAAAAAGGAATAGCAACCACAAATGTTAATATAGTAGCACCAAATGGAGTTTCTGCAATTAACGAACTAAAAGGATATAGCAGTGAAAAATCAGAATTAGTTTCACTAAATAGCGAAAAACAAGAAACAACCATACCAGCAAAGGCTTCAAATAAAATAGTAACAGTAGAAGGAATAGTTACAAACAACTACGAAAACACTATTGAAAATATATCTATTTTAGGAAGAATACCATTCGAAGGAAACAAAGAAGTAGATGGAAAAAGCCTAAATAGTACATACACAATGCCAATGACAAGAAAAATAGAAATTAGTGGAATAGATAAAAACAAAGTAAAAATATATTACAGTACAAATGGAGAAGCAAGCAAAGACCTAAATGTAGCATCAAATGAATGGCAAGAACAAATACAAGACCTAAAAACCATTAAAAGCTACCTAATAGTTATAAATGGAGAAGTAGAAAAATCTACACAAATAACATTCAACTACCAAGTAGAATTACCAGCAAACCTAGGAACAGATAATAGCTCATATCAAATGTACAAAGTATATTACAACAACAAAACAGAAACTGTAAGCATAGGAGAAACCAAAATATCTGGAATAGTAGGAATATCAACAGAAAAATCTCCAGAGCTAGAAGTAACATTAAGCTCTAATGTTGAGCAAAACAGTGAAGTTACAGAAGGCCAAATAGTAAAATACTTTGTAAAAGTAAAAAATATAGGAAAAGAAGAAATAAAAAATGCAGTATTAAATATTCCTGTACCAAGTGGAGCAATGTATACCAAATACAATTATTCAGACCAAATGTATGTAAACTCTGAAAAAGAACTAGAAAATATTAATCTTGGAAATATAAATGTTAATGAAACAATTGAAGCAAACTTTGAACTAAAAATGGCACAAGGAAATTTAGGCACAATATCTAACAAAGTTAATGTAACAGCACAAAACTTGCAAACAGGAATTGAATCAAACGAATACACACTTACAAAAACAGAAGGAAACCTAGAATTAACATTATCAGTACCAAGAGACCAAAATGTAGCACTTAATAAAGGCAATATACTATATGCCACATTAATTCTACAGCCAAAACAAGAATTAACAAACACAGTGGTAACAATAAACATACCAAATGGTGTAAAAATAAACGAAACAAGCTACATTGATAAAGAAGGAAATAGCCAAAATTATGTACAAGTTCAAAACAATATTATAACAGCTAATATTCCAAAACTAGAAGCAAACTATATGGAAAGTATGAAAATTAATCTTGAAATAGATACCTACTCAGGAGACTTTGATTTTACAGCAAAAGCAGTATCTAGCGAAGGCAAAGAGCAAATTTCAAACATATTAAATTACCATGTAGGAGCACCAAAATTTGAAATAAGGCAAACATCATCTTCAGAAAAATACTTAAAAGAAGCTAAAGAAATTACTTATGAATTTACTATAAAAAATATAGGAGATTCAGATGCAAACAATGCTATTTTTGAAAATGTATTACCACAGGGATTAACCTTTAAAAAACTAGAATACACAAACAAAGGCAAAACACAACAAGAAACATCAACCTTAAATAACACAGCAAAAGTAAGATGGACAAAATTTGAAAAAGGAGCTACTGAAACAGTAAAAGTTACAGCACAAGCAGACCTATTAGAAAATAAAACAGATAAAACAATCCAAAACGTTGCTACAGTTACAGCCCAAGGAATAGAAAAAGAAACATCAAATACTATTACTACTATAATAGAATACAACCCAGAACTATACAAAGATAGCAGCAATGGTACAAGTAGCGGAAACAATCAAATTACAGAAGAAAACGCAGTATACAAAATCACTGGTACAGCGTGGTTAGATGAAAACAAAAACGGCCAAAGAGAAGAAACAGAAAAATTATTATCAGGAATAGAAGTAAAACTATTTAAAAGAGAAAATAGTGAAATTGTTAAAGACATAAGTGATGGAACAGAAAAAACCACAAAAACTCTAGAAAATGGAACTTATGAATTTACAAACTTAAGCAAAGGAAATTATATAATAGTTTTCTGTTACGACTCTGGTGAATATAGCATTACAGGGTACCAAAAAGAAAACATAAGTACAAGCTATAACTCAGATGCAGTTTCAATGCTAGTTACTTTAAATGGAAAACAGTCACATGCGGGAGTTACAAACACTATAAAAATAACAAACGAAAATGTTAGAGACATTGACATTGGTTTATATGTAGCAAACAAATTCGACTTAAAAATAGACAAATATATTAGCAAAATTACAGTAAATACAGCATCATCTGATACAAAAGTACATAACGCAAACAATTCAAAACTAGAAAAAGTAGAAATCTTTAAAAAAGATGTTAACAAAAGTAATATTGTTATTGAATACAAAATAGTTGTAACAAACGAAGGTGGCCTTGCAGGATATGCTAAAAAAATTGTAGACTATTTACCAGCAAATGCTAAATTCAGTTCAGAACTAAATAAAGACTGGTACATTTCATCAAACAACACAGAAGTATATAGCACCAGCCTAGAAAACACACTTCTAAAACCAGGCGAAAGCAAAGCAGTAACACTTATACTAAGTATGCAAGTTACAAATAACACCATAGGAACAATAATTAACAACAATGCAGAAATTTATGAAAGTTATAATGAATATGGCACTCCAGATATAGACTCAGTAGAAGCCAATATGAAAGAAACAGAAGACGATATGTCAAAAGCAGATATTATACTTTCTACTGCAACAGGTACAGTAATTATTTACTATACTTTAGCACTAGCAATATTATTTATTTTAACAATAGGAATTTTAGTAATAAAAAGAAGCTTTAAAGAAGAAAACATTTTATAAATAATGTAACTAAAAATAAAAGTAATATTATGAACTAGGAGGTAAAAAATGAATAGTAAAAAGAATGTAGCACTTCTTATAATAGCAACATTAGCAATATTTATTACATTAGTAATAACATTTTCTACATTATTTAAAGTAAATATGCAAAAAATGCAAGAAGTAGCTAAATTTACAAAAGAAGCACTTGAATCAAATAGTTCAACTACTGACGAAACTATAGAGACAAAAGGAGCACACGGAACTGTAAGCGGTACCCTTTGGGTTGAAGCATTACCTAGCAATATAAATAAAGTATTTATACCAACAGTAAATGGAGCACAACTATATTGTATAGAAAAAGGTGTCAGCTTAAAATCTGGATTAGCTAGAGTAGCAGAAATTAAAGCACTTAATGGTACTAAAGGAGTAATTACATCTACTTATCATCCAGGAGCACTTCCAGCAAAACGTTATTCAAACACATATTATGTATGCGTAAATAATCATACCGAAATGGTACCATCAGGAGCATATATAATTACAGCACCAAGTAACTTCATAGCACCATATAACGGAACATACTCGTATGGCTCTACAAGTACATTCACAAAAGGTGAAAACATTAGCCAAGAAGTTAGACAAGTAGCAATATGGCTAAACGAAGAAATGAATAAAGGCGAAAACTTTTATGAAAGTGGATCAAGGTTTAGCTATATAGATATGGCAGAACAATTAAAAAATGAAGCTATGGCTTATAGAGATTATGCAATTAAGTTAAAAGAAAAACAAAATGAACCATTAAAAAACGCTACAACTGAAAAAGTAAAAGTAACAGTAGATATTAAAGAAGAAACTTTAATACTTGGACCATATAAAATAGAATATGCAGAAGGAAATTCAGGTACCGCAAAATTTGCTGGAATTTCTAATATGACAGTAAAAGGTTATAATGATAAAGAGAAAAAAGTATTCATTAAAGACATAGAAATAATAAGCTATATTCAAAATGGAAAAGAAAATAAACTAGATTTCTTTGCACCAGTAAAAGAAGAAGGATATGTAGATAGAACAGAAAACTCATACCCAGCAAGCTCACAAGAATTTTATATAAAAATAAAAAATCCAAACGCAGGTGTTTCAGACACTAGCAAAAAAGTAAGATATGTAGATATAGATGTAGAATACTCTTATATGGAAGTAAAAGCAATTCAATGTACACTTGAAGGACACCAATTAGTTGCAACTCCTATTCCAGTAGAACACTACGATGGCTATGATAGTAAAACTAATAAAATAAACACTTGCACAATTAGCTTTATTTGGAATGTAACAGAAAACCCATTAAAACAACAAGAAGTAATTGATGCATGGGGAGAAAGAATTTTACATAAGGTAAATATTAGCTTGCCAGGTAATCCAGAAGGCAATCCAGATAACCCAAATAATCCAGATGATCATGATGACCTATTAGATATTACTATGAAATTAGGTGGCTACACTTGGGAAGATGTTCTAGAAGGTAAAGAAAATTTGTCAAATGGCATTAAAACAGAAACAGATATAGTTTTACCTAATGTAAAAGTAACTTTATATGAATGCACTATGGATGAAAACAAAAACGTTCAATATAAAGACGGTAGACCAGTAGCCAATATAGCAGTACTACTATCTGAAACAGATAAACAAGAACTATCTAAAGAAGAATTATTACACAGAGTAAATTCACAGCTAACAGATGAAAATGGATATTATCAATTTGATGGACTAGATGTATTCAAAAAATACTTTGTTACATTTGAATATAATGGACAAATATATATGCCAACAGACTATTTAAAAACAGAAAGTAACACTAAACAAACTTCTGTACAAAGTATGGTAAATGCAAAACTTTATAATACAGATATTTGGGCCATAACTTCAAAATCATCAGAAGCTTCAAATGTAAGAGAAGGCTATAATAACAAATTTGCAGAAATCGGTTCATCACCAAAAGGATACAAATCTAGCAACTCTTTAAACAGCGGAAAACTAGTAGAAGGATATAACGAAACATTTTCTATAAATGACTTAATGGGTTATAAGCTACAAGAAAACGGAACATACAAAGCAGTAGGCGAACAATTAATAGATAGCATATACACCATAGATTCAAACGGAAACATAGTAAAAGGAAATTCTATTAGCGAAGGAATAATTAGCAAAAAAATTAAAGAATATATACAAAAAGAATACAAATACCCAGATAGCGAAGCTTTACTTACAATATATCAAAGCATTGCAAGCCAAAGCCAAGATCAAGAAAATATTTGGAAAAAACTACAATACATAGAAGACTGCAAAATAGAAAGCTATACAGCTTCACCTTCTGGAAATATAGACTTATACCCAGTATACGATAAATTCGTAGTAGATACGGAAAGTGAAGAAATACCAGGAGTTGGAACAGTACCTCCAATATATAATGGACAATACTACGTAAACTTAGGCTTATGGAGAAGAACAGTAAATAATTTAGCATTAAGAAAAGACATTTACCGTACAGCAACAAGAATTAATGGAAAAACAGAAGTATATAAATACAACAAACGTGAAAATACAGGCGACTATTGGGAAATAAGCTTAAGAATGCAAGACTATAACAACTATTATGGAAGCAACTATAACAGAGAAATATACAAATCAGATTATGAATATAAATCAGCAAATACCAACCTTTATGGTAAAGAACTAGAGTTATATGTAACATATCAAATTGTTATCAGAAACTTATCAGAAGGAATTCTAAATGAAGTTACTGAAGTAGTAGACTACTATGACAAAGACTACACTTATATGCCTGAATTATCGTGGGTAATGTATAGTGAAAACGGAATAAACGAAGAATTAGCAGTACCAGCAGAATCTTATTACAATATGATTAACAATTTAAGTTTAAAACAAATAAGCTATGCAAAAAATATAAATAGCACTTATGGAAAAGAACAAAATAGTAGTGGAAATTACTGTGGAACAAGTATCTATGGAACAGCCTCTACATCAAACTTAGAAACAAAATACAACTCAGTATATATTAATGGATTAGATAGCAAAAAATTACAAACAGGCGAAGATGCATATATTTACTTAACATTTAAAGTAAATAAAGATAATAAAGGACCAGTTATATTAGATGACGACAATAGCCTAAAACAAAACTATGTTGAAATAAATGGTTACAAAAGCTATTATAAAGAAGGAACAAAATTACCAAATGATATAACAATTTCTGGAAACGACACAGTAGCAGGACTTATAGACGAAAACTCTACACCAGGTAACTTACAATTAAAAGACCTAGAAGGAGAAAAATACGAGAAAAACTTCGAAGACGACACAGATAGAGCAAAAGAAATAAAAGTTATTTTAGACGAAAAAGCTACTAGAGAACTAAATGGTGTTGTTTGGGAAGATGAAAGAACCCAAAACGTAAATAATGCAATAATAGGCGATGGTGTAAGACAAGTAGGCGAAATTGGAATAAAAGGAATAACAGTAGAATTAGTAGAAAAAATGGAAAATGGAAGCGAATATGTATGGCAAACAGCAGAAACAAACGAAAATGGTTCATATAAATTCACAGGCTTCATACCAGGAAACTACATTGTAAGATTTAAATATGGTAATGATGTAAAAAATGTTTTAACACAAGCAAACGGTGGTCAAAATGCAGTATCATATAATGGTCAAGACTTTAAATCAACAGTATATAGTAAAGACCTAAAAAATAACATCACAATATCTAAATATGAAGATGCATACTATAACATTGCAGAAGCCGATAAACTAAGTGCAAACCAAAATAAAAATGTATCAGATGCAAAAGACTTATGGGAAAGCAAAACAGTAAATATTGGTAGAACACAAAATAACCAAACTAACTATCAAAATGAAAGCTATCAAGGAAGAACTAATGTTAATAACTACTCTGTAGGAGAAATAAACAACATAAAAGCACAAATTTTAGCATCACCTTATGCAGAAAGCATTAACAATAGTGCAGTGCAAGAACTAATTGCAAACACAAATATGGTAGCAGAAACACCAATTATTGTAGCAGAAATAGAATATAATAGAACTATTTCAGCTGGAAGCAACACAGAAAGCAATGGAGATAACTACTTATATAATAACGAAAAAAACGGAAACTATACATTAAACAGCATAGACTTTGGACTTACAGAAAGACCAAAAGCACAACTAGAACTTAACAAAAAGGTAACTAATGTAAAATTAACATTATCAGACGGAACAGTAGTATTTGATGCAAACAAAACAGTAAATAACTTATCATGGCTTGAAGGAAGCCCATATAACTTAAGCTCCCTAATGAAAAACAACAAATACCAAGAATATTACAATGAAAGCAAAACAAATAGAGTATATAACCGTTATTCATATAAATCAGAAATTACAAACAAACTTGCATCACTTTACCAAAACGGAAGAAACGGCTTAATACAAGCAATAATAGATGATGAAATAGTACACGGAGCAACTTTACAAGTTTCGTATGAATTAACAGTTAAAAACGCAAGTGAAACAGACTACTTAGGTAAAGACTTCTACTACTCAGGAACTGGAGCATCAGAATCGAATAAAGTAACAACATCAGCAGGTATGGTAATAGACTATGTATCAAATAACTTACAATACACATCAGCAAATAACTCTGGTTGGACATTAGCAAAAGGACCAAATACTACAATAGTAGAAGACCTAGTTGATAATAATGTAAAAGAAAAAACAAACTTATACAATAACATATTAGCAACAACAGAATTAAGCAAAAATTTAAAACCAGGTGAAAATACAACTAAAGACTTAAAATTATCACAAATAATTTATAGCGGAAGTGAATCAGACAACAAAGTTTATGAAAACATTGCAGAAATTGTAAAAACTTCTAACACAGCAGGTAGAAGAATGGCATACTCAATTGTAGGTAACCAAGACCCAACTAATGTGCCATCAGAAGTAGATAGTAGTAAAGCAGAAACAATAGTTGTAACACCACCATTTGGTTATACACAAATAATAGTATATAGCATAGTTGCATTATTAGCAGCTGCAATATTAACAGTAGGAATTATATTCATTAAGAAAAAGGTAATACAATAATTTTAAAATTAGTAAGGTAGCATTAAAAGGGAATATTTTGCCATATAATTGGCAAGTATTCTCTTTTTGCAATTTCTTATAGTCTAGTTATAATTATACTTATGCTATAATAGTACTAGTTTTCTTGTTTTTCAAATGCCCGCCCAAGAAGTAGGCTCAAAGAAGAAAGGTCAGAACGGGACCTTTCAAAACTGCGAAAAATAGTACTATTATAGCATTAATCTAGTTATGAATTTTAAATAGTACTAGTTTTCTTGTTTTTCAAATTGCCCGTTGCAGTTGACAGTTCAAAGAAGCAAAGTCAGAACGGGACCTCTCAAAACTGCGAAAAATAGTACTATTATAGCATTAATAATAAAATCTAAATAAAGAATTGCCAAAACCTTGTATTTTTGAACATTTTACGATAAAATATAAAACAGTAAAAGTTTTAAAAAGTAAAATAAACACAAAAGATGGCAAAATTAGAAGAAAACTTTTTTAATTTGTGTATATAAAATGACAAATATTTTAAACAACTTGTACTACAATAATAAGCAAATTAAAAAAGTAGAGGTGGTCACAAAGTGTTTCAAAATATACAAAAAAATATAGAATATCAAGCAAACGAAGAACAAACTATTAATCAAGAACAAAATACTATTAAACAAGGAAAAATGCCTATAAAAGAAATTTTAAAAGGCTTATTCTGCTTACAAAAAATTATCCTTTTTATAGTAGCATTTGCAGTCTCAATGGTAGGCTTTAAAAGCCAAAGCATAATATTAAGTATGAGCCCATTTGCAATAAGCTTTATAGCAGCAATGCTAAGCAATTACAAATCAATTGGTGTTACATATATTTTAACATTAATTGGAACATTTATAGCATTTGGTGCAAATAGCCTGCTAATATATTTTCTAACAACCTTAGTATTTTTCGTATTTGTACTAATAAAAAGACCAAAAGAAGTAGAAAATGTAAATGAGCAAAGAAGGCTAGGAGTTCACTTATTTTTAGCAGTTTTGGCCGTACAAGTAGTGCCAATGTTTTTCAGAAGTTTTTACATATACGACTTATTAACAAGTATAATGCTTGCAATTTCATCTTATGTATTTTATAAAATATTCGCAAACTCAATATTTATGATAGAAGAATTTGGAGCAAAAAAAGCATTCTCAATAGAAGAAGTAATTGGAACAAGCTTGCTTATAGCAATTGCAATTTGCGCCTTAGGCGATTTTAGCATTTTCGGCTTTAGCTTAAAAAATATTTTAAGTATCTTACTTGTATTAATATTAGGCTGGAAAAATGGTATGCTAGTAGGCGCAACAGGTGGAATTACCATAGGAGTAGTATTAGGAATAATACAAAGTAGCGACCCACTAGTAGTAGCAACTTATGCAATTTCAGGAATGCTTGCAGGCCTATTTTATAAACTAGGAAAAATAGGTGTAGTAATAGGCTTTATATTAGGAAATATATTACTAACATATGTATCAAATGGTGCTACAATTCCAGTAATAATGTTTCAAGAAATATTAATCGCATTTTTAGGACTACTTGCACTGCCAAAACGATTTGAAATAAATATTGAAGACTTATATGGAAAAAATAAACTACTTCCAGAAACCACAAGTAGAACCTTAAGCGAAAATCAAGACACCATATTTAAACTAAACAGTATGTCAGAAGCAATTAGCGATTTAGCAAAAAGTTATGAAGAAGCAGCAAGCACAATTTTAGATGAAAAAGACTTAAAAGAGCAAGAACTTTCAAATGAACAAATCTTTAAAGAAGAATTAGAAGTAAACTTAGAAGAGCTAGAAAACAACATACTTTACGAAGACATATTAGAAAATAGAGACGAAATTTTAGACAGCATATTCGAGCACTTATTGAAACACGAACTAATTACAGAAAAAGAACTAGTAAACATATTTGAAGAGCATAACCATTACATCATAGGCTTTAAAGAAAAAGATGAACAAGTTCAAAATGACGTTTCTAAAATGATAAAAGCAATAAATCACTCATACCGTATTAGCAAAATGAACTTCATTTGGAAAAAGAAAATGGAAGAAAACAAAAAAAGCCTATCATCACAATTAGATGGCGTATCAAAAGCAATATCTTCTATGGCAAAAGAAATGCAAAGCGAAGAAAAAGACGAATTTGAAGCTCAAAAAAAGGAAATAATGTCATTACTAGAGCAAAAAGAAATTGCGGTAAACAACATAAAAATAAAACAAAACACTTCAGGCAGATACTTTATAGAAGTATATACTAATTTGTGTGATGATGTAGAAGGAAAAAAATGTGACATCAAAAAAATATCAAAAATTTTAGAAAAAGTATTAGAACACAAATTTATAATACAAGGCCAAGAATGTGGACTAAGAGAAGAAAAGACAGCCTGCAAATTTACATACTATTCGCAAGACAAATATAAATTACAAGTAGGAGTAGCATCTAGCACAAAGCAAGGCTCACCAGTATCTGGCGATAGCCACGTAGAAGAAAAACTAGAAGATGGAAAATATTTACTTGCAATTAGTGATGGAATGGGATCTGGCCCAGAAGCAATGAAAAGCAGCAAAATAGCAATTAAAATGCTAGAAAGGCTCCTAAAAGCAGGCTTTAATAAAGAAGTATCCCTAAATCTTATAAACTCAACATTAATAGCAAATACAAAAGAAGATATGTATGCAACACTTGATATTCAAATATTAGACTTATATGCAGGCAATATGGAATTTATAAAAAATGGAGCATGCCCAACCTTTATAAAAAGAAATAAAGAAGTACAACTTCTAAAATCCTTAAGCCTACCTACCGGCATATTAGAAAATACAGATTTAGTAGTATATGACTATGACCTTCAAGATGGCGACATTTTAGTAATGTGCACAGATGGCATCATAGAAGCAAACTCAGAATACATAAACAAAGAACTTTGGGTAAAATATCTTTTAGAAGACCTTCAAACAGATGACGCAAAGCAAATTGCAAATATGATTTTAAATGAAGCAATAGATAGCGAGTTTGGAATGCAAAAAGATGATATGACAGTCATTGTTTGTAAAATAAATAAAAAAATCTAGAAGTATGTATAAATTAATATAATAGTTATTATTTTACCTGTTTTGTAAATATAAAAAATTTGCACAATTATAACAAAAATCTTGTCATAATATGTATAAATATGATATAGTATAGCTATAAAAACAGCTAATACTATATCATATTTTTAGTATTAGGTAGTAAACAAGTGCGAACATTACAATTATATTAAATACTAAGCATTTAATATTAAACTATAAAAATCAAACAAAGCAAAACATTAATTAAAATTTGTATATTCGCTCTTAATTGGAGGTAATTCATGAGTAATAATCGAGGAAGAAGGTACGAAGGAACAAAGCCAAAACTAAACATAAAAAAGGTAGTAGCAGTAATAATAGCATTTATTGTAATAATTATGGCAATAAGTAGTATTAAAAAAATGTTTAGTGGAAATAAAACAAATGAAAGAGTAGTAACAAATGCCTACTATACAGTATATACAAATGGAAAATGGGGAGTTATAAACTCAAAAGGAGATATAGTTATAAAACCAGAATATGATGAAACAATAATAATTCCAGATAATCAAAAAGACGTATTCTTATGTACTTATGATGTAGATTATAACAAAAACACATACAAAACAAAAGCAATAAACAGCAAAGGTGAAGAAATAATTACAGGCTATGATGAAATATTAGCCCTAGAAAACTATGATACCAGCAACAACTTATCTTATGAAACTGACATATTATTAGTAAAAAAAGATAACAAATATGGCCTAGTAGACTATAAAGGAACCGAACTTTTAAAATGTGAATATGAATCAATACAAGCCCTAAAAGGTGTTGGAAAAAGCTTTGTAACCAAAAAGGATGGAAAGCTTGGCTTAGTAGATAATATAGGCTCGGTAATCATAGAAAATAATTACAAAGCAATCACACCAATATCTGAAAAATTTGAAAATGGCTACATTGTAACAAATGACTCAAACAAAAAAGGAGTTATTGGGCGTGATAAATCAGTAGCATTAGAAATAAAATACGATGATATTAAGCAAATTTATGGATCAGACCTATATGTAGTAAAAGAAGGCAAAACTTGGGAAATAGTTAACAAAGAAGGCACAGCATATTTAAAAGATAAATTCAGCGATGTACTTTCAATTAACGGAGAGAACATATTAATTAAGCAAAATAACAAATATGGAGTTCTTACAATAAACGGAGAACAAAAAATACCTGTAAAATATGAAAATATGCAATATGCCTTTGAAGATAACTATATTTACAAAGAAAACGGAAATTACGGCATTATAAACCTAGAAGGAGAAACAGTTCTTAAGCCAGAATATGAAACACTTATATACAGAGAAGATGCAGGCTTCTTCGAAGGAAACAAAAAAAATCAAACAGAATCTGATTTCATAGGAAAAGACTTCACAGTAAAACTATCAGGAATTTTATCAGAATTAAACCTACAAAATGGCTATATGCAAATCAGAACAGACTCAGAATACAAATATTATAACTTTAAATTCGAAGAAAAAAGCAACAAAGAACTACTTACTACAAATACTATATTCCTAGATAAAAAAGACGGAAAATACGGCTACGTTAATAAAAACGGAGTAGTAGTGGTAGATTACATTTATGACGATGCAAAAGAACAAAACGAATTTGGCTATGCAAGCGTAAAACAAGATGGAATGTGGGGTTGCATAAATTCAAAAGGTGAAGAAGTAATAGTGCCAGCCTATAAACTAGAAAACAGTTATGTAATAGAATTTATTAACAAATGGCATAGAGGAGAAGACTTAAATCTAAACTACTACACAGATTAAAAGGGACAGTCCCTTTTTCCCCTTTTGGGGCAATTAGGGACAGGTCCAACAAACCTATACATTTGAAAAAGGAGAGACCATGGAACTAAAGACAAAGTATCAATATACATATTTTATTTATCCATATTTAATAGAAAAAAAAGACTATGCAAATTATTTGTATAGTCTCTTAAAAAATAAAAAATGTAAGCTAAAAATATTCGATAGAAAAAAAGACATTGATATAGACTCCTATTTTCTTCCAGAAATAAAAAATAAATTATTTTGGTCATTATATTTAACCCAAGATGGAATAAAAAGCTATGAAGAAATGGACACAAAAATGAAAGCAAATATATTAAGTGGTGAGTATTCTGCATTTTTTGAATATAGCTTAGAACAAGATGTTCCAGCCAAAATAGGTGAAGAAAACGGAATATTTTTTGATATATCAAAAATAGAAATTATTTGTTTTGCTACTGGAATTTGTTTTTTATTAATAAAAACAGTATTAAACTCAAATAATTTTTCAGATGTATTAAACTTTAATTATAAATTTAGAGATATTAATTCAAAAATTGGGCACAAAAAAGAATATGACAACATAAAAATTCAAACACAAAAATTAAATAATATGCAAAACTTTGAAGAATTTTTAAAAGAAATTTCAGGGCAAAATTTGCTAAATGCGCCATCAAATATAAATGAAGAAAGCAATCAAAAAATTAAAGCATATAATTTGCCAGGAAATTATACAAATGCAAAAAAATCGCAAGAAACTATAAATTGCAACTTAATAGATAGAAAAGCAAATACAGACACAGAACGATTAATTACATATAGCTATGTTTGTTTAGAGCAAGATAGCTGGAATGAAAACACAGATTTAATTACACTTGAAAAAGAATTTGAAAAATATCGTAAAATTTTCCCAGCATCTGAGCATATTGATGATGTTACAGCAAATAGCAAATATGAAAAAGAGCTAGTTTATAAAGAAAAATATTTATATTATGGCTTTTCTAATAATAGTAATGTGTTGCTAACTTCTGCAAGCAATATAAAAAATTATACAAGTTTATTATTTCAATATGAAAACGAGGAGCTTTATCACTTTTTATATGACTTGCACCAAAAAATTTACTTAAAAAAATTAAATTATGAAATTTCTAAAAATGAAAAAAACGAAAAATCATATAAAGAATTTTTGAATTTTGCCCAAAAAGATTGGTCTTATGAAGTTACAAATGACACAAAAGGCATAATATTAGAAAAATATAATAAAAAAGCACAAAGCCTAGAAGAAACTTATGAAAAATTAAAAAGCAAATATGAATTATTATACAAAGAACATGAAATTACAAAAAATAAAAAGCAAAATATACATTTTATTATAATAATAGCCATTTTAACCATAATAAATATATTAATAGGAATTATTAGAAAATAAGCACATTAATAATAAATAATAAAAAACATTGTCAAAAAGTACATATTTAATAAAAAATAACTAATTATATATTTTACTAAAAATTTAAAATAACTAAATATAATAAAACATATAAAATACTTAATATTAAACTAAAGAAGTATAGTTAATACAGTTTTAATGAAAGTGAGCAAAATCAATGAAAATACAAACTGGTGTAGATATTATAGAAGTAGAAAGAATAAAAGAAGCAATACAAAGGCAAGGCGAGGCATTTTTAAATAACGTATATACTAAAGCCGAAATAGAATATTGCGAAAATACAAAAGCAATGAAATACCAACATTATGCAGCTAGATTTGCAGCAAAAGAAGCGGTTTTCAAAGCAATATCTTTTAAAATTTCCGAAAGCGAAGATAATATTTTAAACAAAATCGAAGTAAAAAATGAAAAAAGTGGAAAGCCTACTGTAAACTTAGAAAAATTAAAAATAAGTGGAATTATAGATATGGATTTAAGCCTTTCACATTTAAAAGATTATGCAGTAGCAAGTTATACAGTGCTATTTGAAACCTAAAAGTAAAAATTTACTTGTATATACTTGATTTTTAATATGATTTAATATATAGTATTTGTTATAGAAAATGAGAAAAGCAGATGTGGTTGCCTCCAATAAGGAGGTGAGGCTTATGATAGAAACATATTTAATAACAATTATTTACATATTATTTTTTTCACTATTAACAATAACTATCATAGCTTTTGCCTTAATTATAGCGTTAGCAATAATTTTAAGCAAAAGAAAATAAACCAATAAAAAAACACATCTGTACAATTGACAGTTAGATGTGTTTTTTCATACCTACTGGCAACCACCTTTGTGGTTTCTCATTTTCTAACTATATTATACTAAAAAAATTTTTGTATGTCAATTAAAAGGAGAAAAAATAATGGAGCTTTGTGAATTTTTAGTAAAAATGTCCCGTTTTTAATTTTGAATTTTTAGTAAAAATGTCCTATTTTTTTAAAGTTAAAATAAAAGGAGAAAAAATAATGGAGCTTTTCGACTCGCATTCTCATTATAATGATGAAAAATTTGAGCAAGATAAAGAACAAATATTAGATAAAGTTTATAAAACAGGTGTTACAAAACTAGTATGTGCAGGCTATAATTTAGAAGCTTCAAAAAAAGCAGTAGAAATTGCAAAAGCACACGATTTTGTTTATGCTACTGTTGGCATATCTCCAAACGATATTGAAAATTTACAAGTAGAAGAATTTGAACAATATAATAAAATAAAACAAGAAAAAGAATTAAATGTAATAAATGAAAATACAAAAGAAGAAATAAAAGAAAATACAAAAGAAAAAGCAAAAGAACAAATAAAACAAAATATAAACCAAAATTTACAGAAACAACTAGAAAAAATAGAAGAATTAGCAAAATGTCCAAAAGTAGTAGCAATAGGCGAAATAGGGCTAGACTATTACTGGAATAAAGAAAATAAAGAAGCACAAAAAATAATTTTCAAAAAGCAAATTGACCTTGCAAATAAACTAAACTTGCCAATAGTAATACATACAAGAGAAGCCATTTTTGACACATTAGAAATACTAAAAGCAAATCCTGCTATTAATAAAGGAGTATTCCATTGTTGCCCATTAAATTTAGACTTAATTCGTGAAGGCCTAAAATTAGGCTTTTACATTTCATTTGCAGGACCAATAACATTTAAAAACTCAAAAAATGCAGTAGATGCAATAAATGCAGTTCCATTAGATAAAATATTAATAGAAACCGATAGCCCATACCTTGCACCAGAGCCAAAACGTGGAACACGCAATGACTCTAGTAATGTAATATACATAGCAGAAAAAATAGCTACAGTAAAAGGCTTGCTAGTAGAAAAAATTGCTAAAATTACTTATGAAAATGCAGAAAGAATATTTAAAGTGTAGTCTTATTTTAAGTTTCTTAAGGCCTCAATTCTAGCTTCTGTTGAAGGGTGAGTAGACCAAATACTACTTTTTTTCTTCTTACCATTCAAATTTGATTTAAAAGGACTAATAATATACATATGTGCAGTAGAATTATTAGCAGTTTTTAATTCATTAGTATCACTTTCTAGTTTTTCAAGAGCAGAAATTAGCCCATCAGGGTTACGTGTAAATTCTACAGCAGTAGCATCAGCTATAAACTCTCTTTTTCTAGAAATAGCAAGTTTCATTAACTCACCAAATATAGGAGCCAAAATTAAAGCAACTAATCCTAAAACCATTAAAATTGGATTTCCTCTATTATCATCATCATCACTACCTACACCCCAGAAAATAGCCCTAGAAACCCAGTCAGAAAGCATTACAACTAAACCTACCATTACAGTTACAATAGCAGATAAGCGAATATCATAATTTTTAATATGTGAAAGTTCGTGAGCAACCACACCTTCTAATTCATAGTAATCTAGCTTTTCAAGCAAACCTGTTGTAACACATATAATAGAATTTTGAGGATTTCTACCAGTAGCAAAAGCATTTGGCTGAGCGTCATCTACTACATATAACCTAGGTTTATATTGCAAACCAGAAGAAACCATCAAAGCATCTAAAATATTTACTAACTTTTTATGCTCTTCAGGCGTTGCAGGGCGAGCCCTATTTAATGATAAAATAATTTTATCACTATAATAGTAAGAACTCCAAGCAGACATTATAGAAACAGCTAGTGCAATCAAAATTGAAACTTCACCTAAATCGAAAGCCATACAAATATAATATACAATTAAAGTGATAAATAAAATAAAAATACCAATAATAAATCCAGTTTTTATTTTATTTTTTCTAATATCTTCGTACATTTTTAAATCACCTTCTTTAAACAAATAATATGCCAATCCTAAAATAAATAGAAAAAGCATATTATTATAAAATATGTAATAGTTTATAAGCAGATTTACTACTTGCAAAACCATTACTAATATTATTTACTAAAATCAACTTTTACATTTTTTCTAGCTTCGTCAGTATCTACTGCAAATAAAGTTTCTGGCATAAAATGAAACATTGAAGCAATAATGCTAGAAGGGAATAATTCTATTTTAGTATTATATCTAGTAACACTATCATTATAGAATTGTCTTGAATAAGAAATTTTATTTTCTGTATTTCTTAACTCTTCTTGTAACTCAGAAAAATTTTGATTAGCTTTTAAATCTGGATAATTTTCTGAAACAGCCATAATTGTTTTTAGTGCGCCAGATAATTGGTTATCTAAATTTGCCTTTTCTTCTACAGTTTTTGCATTTGCCCATGAAGTACGTAATTCTGTAACTTTTGTTAAAGTATCTTGCTCATGTGCCATATAACCTTTAACACATTCTACTAAATTAGGAATTAAGTCAAATCTTCTTTGTAATTGAACATCAATTTGACTCCAAGCATTTTTAACACGTTGCCTTAATGTTACTAAACTATTATATAAACCAATAATAGCTATAATAACAACTACAATAATTGCTAAAATAATCCACAACATAATTTTTCTCCTCTTCTTATAAATGAAGCAAACTTCATTTATATTTAAAATTTATAATATTTTATATTACTATTTAATAATATCACAAAAAAGTACAAAAAACAATAAATTATTTATTCATTGTTAAAATTTGGGTTAATATATAGCTAATCGCTTTAATAGTACGAGTTTTTTGTTTTTCAAATGCCCGTTGCAGTAAGAAAAGCTCAAAGAAGCAAATTCAGAACGGGACCTCTCAAAACTGCAAAACTAGTACTATTAAAGCTTCAATGCAATTATAACTATTATATAATAATAAAATACTTTATAAATATTGTATGCAAAAAAATATATTTATATATAAAAAACAAATTACTTTTTTTGAAAAATTTTCATATTTTGGTACAAGCTGGCATATAATATAGTATACTTAAATACTTTTAGAGCCTCTTACAAAAAACAATTTTCTTGAAAGTCAAGCGCCTGTAAGTGCACAAAAAAAATCTAAAATTTGACAATTTATCTAAAAAATGGTATAATATAGTTGTTGCTTTTAAAGGAGGGAACAAATTTAATATGAAAAATGATGATAAAGCGTCAATATCGCTGAAAAAAATCATTTCAATTAGCATTTTATTTATATTCATTATGACAGTAGCTGTTAGTGCTACAAATATTAAAGTAAATAATGTAAAAATTATTCTTGCAAGTGGATATGAAATGAATGTATTAACTAGCAAGAAAAAAGTTTCAGAAATACTTGACGAAAATCATATTATATTACTAGAAGATGAAAAAGTAACTCCAGATTTAACATCGGAGTTATCAGACAATAACACCATCAAAATTTTAAAAGTTACAGAAGAAGAAATAGAATTTCCAGAAGTAATAGAAACTTCAGAAGAAGTTACAATGGAACAAATATTAGAAAATTATGATACTATTATAGAAAAAATAGTAGTAGAAAAAGTAAAAATACCTTATGAAACAATTACTAAAAATGTAGCAACAGGCTCAGGTGCAAAACAAGATAAAATAGTTCAATACGGTGTAGATGGTTTAAAAGAAGTTACTTACAAAGTAAAATATCAAAATGAAAAAGAAATAGAAAAGAAAGAAATTTCTTCTAAAGTCATCACAAAACCAGTAAACAAAATTGTAGAAGTTAGAAATAAGCAACAAGTAGTTTCAAGAAGTAGCACAAAAACTAGATATGCAGGCAAATGGAGCTATTCAGAATCAGAATTAGACTTATTATGTGCTATTACCGCACAAGAATGCTCATCAAGCTACGAAGGTGCATTAGCAGTTATAACTTGTGCATGTAACAGAGCAGAAAGTAGCAGATGGAGACAAAATGGTACAGACCCATTAAGCCAATACAAAGCAAAAGGTCAATTCTGTTATTCAATAGATAACTATTGGAAAAGAAGATTAAATGGAAATTATGCATCTTATGTAAAAAGAGCAGTTGTAGATGCATTAAATGGTAAAAGAAACCACAACTACTTATCATTTAGAGCAGCAGGTTATGCAAGTGGTGTAAACATAGGCGGAAACGTATATTTTAACGCAATGTAAATTAAAAGTGTCGCGTTTGGGACATTTCTTCAAGCGACACTTTGTCGCATTTGGGACACATGTTGTCATATATATTTAATATTTATATATAACAAAAAAGCAGCCATTTTCTGGTTGCTTTTTTATTGCCGGATACTTTTTACAATTCATCTAGGTGAACAATGAAATCTCCTTTTATATAAATGAAATGATTTTTATCATTTGCATCTATATAGCCGAATAATGGATTTTGATCACGCTCACAAAAAATACATTCTACTTTAAACTCTTTTACCAAATTGTAATTGCTGTCAAAGATTGAAATTTTGCAAGTATGGGGTTCAGAATCTTCAAGTTCATCGTCGTAATCATAATCATCTTCATCACTAATTTCATTACTGGCTATTATTCGGGCTCTATACCGTATAGCTATTAAAATAATAGCAAGAATACATAAGCCCCAACCTAATATATGAACCATTGCTAGCCTCCCTTTCTTATTAAAGATGTTGATATTTACCTAAGCTGCCTGTATATGTCCGACATCATATACTTTGCCTAAGGGATAAAACTTAGATATAAGTATATTTTACCAAAGTTTTGATGAAAAGTCAATTTATGTTAATTGTTTTACCTCGTTATATAACGTTGAAAATTTATAAATAATGTGATATATTATCTAAAAACATATAAAAGTAAAAGAAAAAACTTAATTAAAAGCATAAAAACATAAATAAAAGGGAGAAAGTGTATGAAGCTAATTTCATGGAATGTAAATGGCTTAAGGGCAGCTATGGGAAAAGGTTTTAAAGAATTTTTTAATCAAATAGATGCAGATATTTTTTGCATTCAAGAAACTAAAATGCAAGAAGATCAAATCGATATAGAAATTTCTAATCTTTTTAAAGATTACAATAGTTACTGGAATAGTGCAGTAAAAAAAGGCTATTCAGGAACAGCAGTATTCACAAAGAAAAAGCCTCTTAAAGTAAGTTATGGCATAGGAATAGAAGAACATGACAGCGAAGGCAGAGTAATTACCTTAGAATTTGAAGACTTTTACTTAGTTAATTGTTATACCCCAAATTCAAAACGAGAGCTAGAAAGACTAGATTACAGAATGGTATGGGAAGACGCTATTAGAAACTATTTATTAAAATTAGATAAAACAAAGCCAGTTATTTACTGCGGAGACTTTAATGTAGCACATAAAGAAATAGACTTAAAAAATCCATCAACAAATCATCACAGTGCAGGCTTTACAGATGAAGAAAGAAACAAAATGACTATGCTTTTAAATTCAGGATTTACAGATAGTTTCAGATATTTATATCCAGAAAAAGAAAATGCATATACATGGTGGTCATATATGTTTCACGCCAGAGAAAAAAACGTAGGCTGGAGAATAGACTACTTTATAGTTTCTAAATCAATAGAAAAACAAATTAAACAAAGCACAATTTACTCAGAAGTATTAGGAAGCGACCATTGCCCAGTTGGGTTGGTATTGGGGACAGGTACCGTTGCTTGTTTTTAAGCATTTGGGGACAGGTCTAAAGAAGGAGGATATATAATTATGGAAGAAAAGAAAAAAGGCTTAACTAAATGGCTTTATTGGTTTATTTTAGGAGTAGCCATTATTGCAGTTTATAAACTATTAGATAACATAGGATCAATAGCAACTTGGCTAGGAGGCTTATTTCATATATTAATGCCATTTATTCTAGGAATATTAATTGCATACTTATTTTATATTCCTTGTAGAAGTTTAGAAAAGCGTTATAAATCAGTAAAAAAACCAAAATGGATATCAAAAAAAGCAAGAATTTTATCTATTATTACAGTTTACATTATTGCAATTTTAATCATTGTACTTACTTTAACATTTGTAATACCAAATGTTTTAAAAAGCATTACCGACTTTGTAAATAACTTTGGAACTTATTATAACAACACCATAAAAGCCTTAGAAGAATTGCCAGAAGATTCATTTTTAAAGAGCGAAACTATAATAAAATTAGCCCAAAAATTTAGCGAAGTTGATCTAAATCGATTTTTAAATATAGAAAGCTTAATTCAATATGCAAAAGGAGCAATTAGTGCAGTAACTGGAGTATTTGATGCTTTTGTAGCATTTGTGGTTTCTGTATATTTATTATCAGAAAGAGCTGAAATTTTGAAGTTTTTAAAAAGACTTGCAAATGCCATATTTGCAAAAGACACTTATACAATGGTAAGCAGATATTTTAATAAATCAAATGAAGTATTTTTTAAATTCCTTTCAGGGCAAGTATTAGATGCAATTATTGTAGGAATATTAACATCTGTTGCAATGTCAATTATTGGAGTAAAATATGCAGTATTACTTGGCTTTATAATAGGATTATTTAACTTAATACCATATTTTGGAGCCATTATAGCAGTAATTATTGCGATAATTGTTACACTATTTACAGGTGGACTAGGCCAAGCAATTTTAATGGCAATAGTTGTTATTATTTTACAACAAATTGACGCAAATATTATTAATCCAAAAATTATAGGAAATTCACTATCAATTAGTCCATTATTAGTAATATTTTCAGTAACTATTGGTGGTGCATATTTTGGAATACTTGGAATGTTTTTAGCTGTGCCAGTATTTACAGTTATAAAACTTTTAATAGAAGAATATGTAGATTATAAAAATAGCTTAAAATTAAATAATTAAAAATTTATTATGCAATTAATTTGGAAAAATAAAAAAATTACTATCAACTTAGTGCGTGCTCAAGTAGAACAAGTTATACGAGAAAATGAAGAAGAAAAACAGAATAAAGAAAATAAATAAAATATAAAAATTCCATACGTGTCTGGAATTTTTATAAATGTTTATTAAAATTAAAAAATTTCGCCTTGAGTTTAAAAAAATTAAATTCAAGGCGATTTTTTTACACTGTAAATATCAACAATTTATATCATTTACACTTTCTTAATAAAACCTTAATAAATTAACCCCTTTTTTCTTAAGAAATTAATGGTATACTATAAACAGTTGAAACACTTTATGTTATAATAATTTATAAATGCAATCAGTGCAAAGAAAATCAAGCTGAACATAAATTAATACAACATATTGTTCTTTAAAATTATGCATTTATAAAAATTTAATCAATCTAAACATAAATTAATACAACATGTTGTTTTTTTTGAAATTATGCATTTATAAAAATTTAATCAAGCTAAACATAAATTTAATACAATAAAATGTTTTTCAAAGCTATACATATACAAAAAACTAATAACAAACATTTTATTAGAAAAAAAGGGGAATGAAAAATGTACAATATACTAGTAGTAGATGATGACAAAGAAATTGTAAAAGCAGTTGAAATATATTTATCAAAAGAAGGCTACAATATTTTAAAAGCCTATAACGGAGCAGAAGCACTTAAAATAGTAGAAAACAACCCAAACATACACCTAATTTTATTAGATGTAATGATGCCAAAATTAGATGGCATTAGTACAGCCAATTTAATTCGTAAAAACAAATCAATTCCTATTATAATGCTATCTGCAAAATCTGAAGATTACGATAAAATTGCAGGCCTTAATAATGGAGCAGATGACTATATTACAAAACCATTTAATCCATTAGAACTAATTGCAAGAGTAAATTCACAAATACGAAGATACACTCACTTAGGCACTATTGCAGATAAAATGCAAAAAGGAGACAACATTTACCACTCAGGCGATTTAATTATAAATGACAACACAAAGCAAGTAATTGTAGAAGGAAAAGAAGTAAAGCTAACTCCAACAGAATACAACATTTTAAAATTTTTAACCAAAAATAAAGGAATTGTATATTCAATAGAACAAATATATGAAAATGTATGGGAAGAAGAAAGTTATGGTGCAGAAAATATTATTGCAGTACATATAAGACACATAAGAGAAAAAATAGAAATAAATCCAAAAGAGCCTAAATACTTAAAAGTAATATGGGGAATAGGATATAAAATAGAAAACCTAACTGAAGGCTAAACTTATAATCAAAGAAGGGGATGAAATTTAAAATGAAACAAAAATCTATATGCATACCAAAAATACTAAAAAATATTTCATACATATTAGCTCCAATTTTTCTTGCTATATTAGTAATATCTGCTATATCAGTAATATTTGTAGAAAAAACAGATAAAAGTCTTGTATATGCAAATTCATATTATGATACACAATCATTTAAAAAAGATTACTTAAATAGCATTCAAAGAAAATTTAATTTTGTATCTGGAAAAAAGTTTGAAGGTGGCTTTACCGATACACAAGAAACCAATATAAATGGAAAAACTGGCACAATATATTACAACACTTCTGTAGAAGGCAATTTTGTATATTTAATAATAAATAAAAAAGAAGGAATTGCAACTACTAACGTGGGCCACACAATGCAAACAGATACTATAAATGAAATAAAACAAACACTACGTGTGAATACTAAATACTGGAATTATGCAAATAAAGAAATTGATACTAATTTTTCAAGTTTAACAATGGAAAATATTAAATATGAATCAACATTTGCTACAATTGATAATTCCGGAGAAGAATTTGAAATATATACTACTTTAGTAAACAATCTTCCATACAATGATGATTTTGCTAAAAATGAATTTTTATATAATTTAATTATAACAACATATAAAATGGCACCAGTATTAATAATAGTTTCATTAATTGCATTAGCAATATGTTTAGCTTTAATATTACGAGGAATAGGAAAAACTAAAAAAGAAGGAGAAGTATACTTAAATTGGTTTGATAAATGGAAAATAGAAATAGTAATTTTAATAGGAATTATATTAATATATTTTGGATTTTTACTTTGCTCTATATCTATTGAAATACCAGTTACAATGTTTTTAATTATAGGAATTTTAGCAGGAGTATTATGTATATATTTAACATTAATTTTAATGCTAGAAACCATTGTAAAAAGGCTAAAATCAGACACATTAATAAAAACAACAATTGCGTATTCAATATTTAAAGGAGCAAAATCAGTAATAGATAACCGAAATATTGTAACTAAATTAATATTATTTTATGGACTATTTTGCATTTTAGGATTTTTCTTTACAGCAAGAATGTTTCAAACAAGGCAGCCTTTTATATATGCCATATTTTTACTTGCACTTGGCTTTTTAAGCTTTTGGTACTTATTTAGCAGGCTAAGAGAATTTGAAAAAATAAGGAAAGCCCTAAAAAGCATATATGAAGGAAATATAAACATACAATTAAATCCAAATGAACAAAAAGGAGTATTAAAAGAGCTTAGCATTTATATACAAGACATAGCAGGAGGATTATCAAATGCTGTAAATGAAAGTTTAAAAAGCGAAAGACTAAAAACAGAGTTAATTACAAATGTATCACACGATATTAAAACACCACTTACATCTATTATAAACTATGTAGATTTACTAAAAAAAGAAAAAATGCCAAATGAAAAATGTACAGAATATTTAATGATATTAGATAATAAATCACAAAGATTAAAAAGATTAACAGAAGACTTAGTAGAAGCTTCAAAAGCATCATCTGGAAATATAAAATTAAAAATGGAAAAGCTTGATGTTGTAGAACTAGTAAAACAAGTTTCTGGCGAATTTGAAGATAAATTTAAAGAACGCAAATTAGAAGAAATAATGACACTTCCAGAAACACCTATTATGATAACCGCAGACGGAAGATATTTATACAGAGTACTAGAAAATATTTATTCAAATGCAGCCAAATACGCAATGGAAAACACTAGAGTTTACTTAGATGTTGTGGCACAGAAAAAAAGTGTAGTAATTCAAATGAAAAATATCTCACAAGAAAAGCTAAATATTTCAGCAGATGAGTTAATGCAAAGATTTGTTAGAGGCGAAGCTTCTAGAAATACAGAAGGAAGCGGACTTGGACTTTCAATAGCATCAAGTTTAACAGAACTTCAAGGTGGAAAATTCCACATTTACTTAGATGGTGATTTATTCAAAGTAACAATAGGATTTGAAAGAGAATTTTAGCATTTATTATAAGTAAATAAAAGTTGCTAGTTAGTAGTCTTATAACTAACTAGCTTAAATAGTACTAGTTTTCTTGTTTTTCAAATGCCCGTTGCTAGGTAAGCAAGCTCAAAGAAGCAAAGTCAGAACGGGACCTTTCAAAACTGCGAAAAATAGTACTATTTAAGCTTTAATATAATTATAACTATTATACAGTAACAAATAAAAAGTATTTATAAAATTTTAACTATTTACATACTTACTAATAAAAAATGAAGCTACAAATCCTAACACTAAGCAAATAACAGAAATAGCTCCAGCAATGTCAAAGCTAAAACCAGGATAAATTGCAAGAAGTGAACCAACTACAAATCCAATAATTGCAAAATATGTATAGCCATAAAAATGCTCTAGTAAAAAGTTAATAATCTTAGAAGCTAGTAAAATGCCAACTACAACACCAATTCCAAAAGGAATTAATACTAAAATATTTAAAGTAGAAATAGCAGTTATTATAGCAGAATATGCACCAAG